>CAXYCT010000009.1:0-69111 GCA_964275745.1 uncultured Woeseiaceae bacterium
AAGATGATCTTCGATAAAAGTGGTAATAAAATAATAACCATGCCCATGACCAGGATGACGATATATATCAATTTCAAGTTCTTTTTCTCTGCAAACTTGTTCGAATTTATTGGTGCTTAATTCACGTTCATAAAATTCATCATCAAGCCCCTGATCGATGCGTATTATATTTTGTTTAGATTTGTAATCTCCTGAAGCAACAATCTCTGAGGCATCATATGCATTCCAGCTAGATTGATCATCACCCAAATAATTTCCAAAAGCCTTCTTTCCCCATGGACAATTTACTGGATTACAAATGGGGGCAAAAGCGGAGATAGATCTATATATATCTGGATTCTTTAAGCCAATTGTTAATGCGCCATGCCCTCCCATAGAATGACCAAATATTCCATGCCGAGAAAGGTTTGCATCAAAATTTGAAGAAATAATATTTGGTAGTTCTTTGGAAATGTAATCATACATATTATAGTTATTATTCCAAGGAGTTTGTGTTGCATTAACATAAAAGCCTGCGCCTAGACCGAAATCATAGGCTCCGTCTTTATCATCAGGAACATCTTTACCACGGGGGCTTGTATCTGGAGTTACAATCATAATGCCTAATTCTGAGGCCAACTTTAATGCACCTGCTTTAAACATAAAGGTGTCCTCATTACAGGTCAAACCAGATAACCAAGTTAATATAGGGACAGTTGATTGTTGTTCCTTTTGAGGACGAAAAATAGAAAACTGCATATCACAATTATTTACTTTTGATGTATGACGATAAACTTCAACAGCGCCATCAAAAACTTTATCACTCTTAATACGTTCAATTGACATCATTTTCTCAAGAAGTTAGGTTATCTTTTGCATAACTAAAGTTGCATTTGTTCCGCCAAATCCAAAACTATTACTCATTGCTGTTTTTATTCCAGCATTATCGAGGCGTTTCGTAACAAGGGGCATACCTTCGAGCTCCGGGTCTAAATCTAATACATTGATCGATGGAGCAATAAAGTCATTTTCGAGCATCATGAGGCAATGGATTGCTTCTTGAGCGCCCGTTGCACCCAATGAATGTCCACACATCGATTTACTCGATGAAAAATATGGAATGTTACTACCGAATGTCTCACGCATTGCTTTTAGTTCGGTGGTGTCTCCCACCGGTGTGCTGGTACCATGAGTATTAATATAGTCAATCGGAGCATCTATAGTGCTTTTTGCTATCTCCATGCAGCGTTTA
Organism: uncultured Woeseiaceae bacterium; assembly: GCA_964275745.1. GTDB lineage: Bacteria > Pseudomonadota > Gammaproteobacteria > Steroidobacterales > Woeseiaceae > SP4260. The sequence goes on from CAXYCT010000009.1 coordinate 1,232, forward strand.
GCACCTTCACCTGATGGTGCTACCATATCATAGCCATCTGAAGTTGCACCATAACCAACCAGCTCTGCATATATATTTGCACCCCGCGCTTTAGCGCGTTCGTATTCCTCAAGAACTAACATTCCAGCTCCAGCAGCGATCACAAAACCATCTCGATTGGCATCATAAGCTCTTGATGCCATTTCTGGATTGTCGTTATATTTCGTAGAAAGAGCACCCATAGCATCAAATAAACACGCTAGACTGGAGTCCTCTTCTTCTCCTCCTCCAGCAAATATAATATCTTGTTTACCCATTTGTATTTGCTCCATACCGGCACCAATACAATGAGCGCTGGTAGCGCAAGCTGATGTGATAGAGTAATTTAAACCTTTTATTTTGTATGGTGTTGCCAAACAAGCTGAGACAGTGCTACCCATTGTTCTAGGTACCATATAAGGACCTATTCTACGAACTCCTTTAGTTCTCATTATGTCTGAACTAGCAACAATATTGGCACTTGAAGCACCGCCAGAAGAAGCTATTAATCCAGTCATCGGATTTGAAACTTCATCATCATTAAGTCCTGCATCATCAATTGCTTCCTGCATAGCCAGATATGCATAAGCTGCGGCACCACCCATAAATCGACGAATTTTTCTATCAATCAGTTCATTGATATCAAGATCAATACTGCCAGAAACATGGCTTCGCATACCGCTTTCTTTATAAGCCTCATTGAAAGTGATACCTGAACGGCCAGCTCTGATGGAGTCAAGCACCTCCACTTTTGAGTTACCTAAACAAGAAACTACCCCAAGACCAGAAATTACCACTCGCCTCATAATTAATCCTTAAAAATTCTCAGTTGAAGTGAATAAACCCACACGTAAATCTTCAGCCTCATATATCTTTCTTCCATCCACCAAAACTGAACCATCCGCAATGGCCAATGTAAGCTTGCGAGTAATAAAGCGCTTAAAATTGAGTTTAAAAGTTACCAATTTTGAAGTTGGTAATACTTGACCTGTAAATCTGACTTTATTTACCCCTAAAGCGCGTCCGCGTCCCTCGAAACCCAGCCAAACGAGATGAAAACCCACTAATTGCCATAATGCGTCTAAGCCCAGACATCCTGGCATCACTGGATCTCCAGCGAAATGGGATTTAAAAAACCACATCTCAGGCTTTATATCTAATTCTGCCTCAATAACTCCTTTATCATATTTACCACCCGAATCAGAGATAAGGTTGATTCTATCGGTCATTAGCATATCTGGTAGAGGTAATCTGCCGCTCTCAGGTTTGAATAACGTCCCATTGGCACAAACTAAGAAGTTCCTCATAACTATATGCGTTTTTTCTATCGACTGGTAATTGCATTGAGTTCCTATTTTGCAATGTCATATCAAATTGGCAGTGATCGATATTATTTGCATTGTATTATTAAAAAAAATTATAACTATTAATGTATTTTATCGAATATTGATCAATATATCTTAAAAAATTCAGAGTATTCTATTATATCAGCTGTAATATATGTATTACTTATAGATGCTCAAATATAATGATAATGATTACTTAAAGATGACGCCATGACTATAAAAGATATAGATCTTCTTTACCAAAAACATCGAATCAGGGTTCTACTAGCAATTACGCTTGGGTATGGCTTTATTTATACTTGCAGAGATTAGGTCTTTCCATCGTAAAAAAACCATTAATTGATGCTGGCATCTTCACGATAGATGAACTGGGTATGATAGGGGCCGCGTTATTTTATGGCTATGCCTGCGGAAAATTTATTAATGGTTTCCTCGCAGATTATATTTCTCCACGTGTATTCTTTTCGTTGAGTATATTTTTAGCCGCATTAATCAATATTATGATGGGCATTACTACATATTTATGGGTGGCAACCCTACTCTGGTTATTGAATGGGTTTTTTCAAGGAATGGCGGCACCCACATCAGTGGTATCTATTACTAATTGGTTTAGTTACAGGGAAAGAGGTCGTTGTTATGGTATATGGAATGCTTCACATTCAATTGGTGAAGGCTTTACCTTTTATATCATAGCTGCGATTGTTGCAGCTTATGGTTGGCAGTGGGGCTTTATTACACCAGGAATTCTATGTATTGCTGTTGCTGCATGGGCTTTTTCGTTTCTCAAGGATAAGCCTTCAACCTTGGGTCTTCCTCCAATTAATGTATGGAAAAATGAAGATGCAAGAGAAACCAACGAAAGTCCCACTTGGGCAACCCAAAAAGTTATGTTTGGTATAAAAAGCAATTTGGGTGGTTGCCTTGGCTAGTGCCATGATGTACATCACTCGATATGCAATTAACAGCTGGGGAATATTATACCTTCAAGAAGCACGTGGATATTCTTTAACCGAAGCTGCATTTTTTCTCAGTATAAACACCTTTGCTGGAATTTTTGGCTCAATTGCCTATGGGTTTTATCTCTGATAATTTCTTTAATGCTAGACGCCCACCAGCTAATTTAATTTTTGCCATAATCGAAATAGGTGCATTATTATTAATCTTTTATGGTCCTAGTGATGAGTGGATACAATTAATAGCTTTTGCCTTGTTATGGTTTCACTCTCAGCGGCTTAATGGCATCTCTGGGTGGTTTATTCGCTGTTGATATTGCCCCAAAAGGAGCTACTGGGGCAGCGATGGGATTTGTGGGGATATTTAGTTACCTAGGTGCAGCAATACAAGAAAATATCAGTGCTGCATTAATCAGTAATAATATTAAGATGATACAAGATGAGCGAATATACAATTTTGATGCGGTAATACTTTTTTGGATTGGCTCTTCTATAATTTCACTTATCTTAGCCGCATCATTATGGAAAACAAAAGTAACAAAATAGTTTAAACAGATATATTCCTATCAGCTCTTATCATCGAAAATGGCTTAGCATCTATCTCAGTAGGGGCAGTGAGCATAATATCAGCAATTAGATTTGCCGAGCCCATTGCCAATGTCCATCCCAAAGGACCTTGACCACTATTGATGTACAGACCCTTTATCTTTGAAGCTCCAATAAAAGGTTTACCATCACAACTCATAGGCCTCAGACCAGCCCAAGGTGTGGCAGAATTCTGGTCAACTTGAGAAGCAATCTCTGGATACATGTATTCAAACATTTCAAAAAGAGCTGCCATCCTCTTCTTATCAATGGAGAGGTCAAATCCTGCAAACTCTGCAGTCCCCACTAATCGCAAACGATTTCCAAGCGGTGTAACCACAACATTCATGGCGTCATTCAATACTGGCAAGGACGGCAAACCAGACACTCCATCGACATTTATCGTCAGTGAGTATCCTTTTGCGGGCTTAACATCTAAATTAATATTTACAGATTTCAAAATACTTGGGCTATTAGCACCACACGCCACCACTACTCGCTTTGCAGATATAAATTCAGACTCAGTATTTACGCCGGTAATTTTATTATTTGAGATAGCCAATGACTTAACAGAAACTCCATATTGTATTTGCCCCCCTGCCTCAAGATATTTTGCTAGGAGGGCTTTACAAAAAAGATGCGCATCGCCTGATTCATCTTGATGATAATGAATCCCTTTGTGTAATTGTGATCGAATTGATGCCAATGAGGGTACCAGAGAAATTATTTCATCTGGATTCAAAATTGAACACTTTAGACCTAATTTACTCAATTTATTATAGAGGCCCTCTTTAACAGAAAAATCCTCAGGTGTATTAAAAATACTCAAAGTGCCCTTAGATTTACGACAATATTGAAGATCATATTTATCAGCAATTTCTTGAGTCTTTCTTAGTGAATAAGTTGTTAGATTAAAATTATCCTTAAGAGCAGCATTAAAATATGGTTCTGATGAGTAGCGAAGAAACTTTGCACCCCAACCCATCAATGAAGGAATGGCGTTCAATTTAAGACGCATCGATGAGCTCGGATTAAAGAGCGACTTTGCTAAATATTTGTATACTCCGGGACTATTCCAGGGATCAGACATAGATGGTGTGAGCATACCTGCATTCGCAAAGCTAGCACCTAGAGCTGGCCCCTCCTGTTGCTCCAATAAAGTCACAGATTGACCTCTTTTTAGTAATTCATAAGCGCTGGTGATACCGACCAGTCCAGCACCAATAACTAAATTTGTCATATTATCTTATTCCACAAAAGCCATTACTAATATTATAAATAAGACTAATGGAACAATAAAGCGAATCATAAAATGCCAAAAATCAAACCATTTAGGACTCTCAATACCTATCTCAATTTCTTTGATTTTTTTAGTAGTAAACCAGCCAAAAAATACTGCTACTAGCATACTACCAATAAGCAATAAAATATTAGCTGCTAAAAAATCCAGTGAATAAAAAATTGTTTTACCTGCAAATAAAGGAATAAATTCTAATGGATAAAAATCTGACCACCTTCCAAAAGATAAAATTGAGAATATTCCCAAAAACCATGCCATTGATGCGGTTAATAAAATGCCTTTTTGACGTTCAATATTCCATTTATCGCTGACCCAAGACACCACACTTTCAGCAATACCGATACAAGAGGATAAAGAGGCAGTGATGAGTAATAAGAAAAATAAGGCACCAAAAAATGCTCCACCTGGCATTTGACCAAAAGCCAAAGGAAGTGTTTCAAAGGCCAAACCCGCACCACTTGTTGGGGTTAATCCATAGCCAAATACCAAAGGAAATATTGCAAAACCAGCCAGTAAGGCCACAAATGTATCGGCAAAGATAAGAATCACCGCTGATCTTGGTATTGAAACATCATCAGGTAAATATGAGCCAAATACAATCAGTGTTCCCCAACCTATTCCTATAGAAAAGAAGGCTTGGCCAACAGCCTGCATAATCATACTAGATGTCACCTTTGAGAAATCAGGCTCTAACAAAAAACGCGTAGCGGCTATCAGATCTCCTGCAATAGCGCTGTAAATCATCATGACGATGAGAATAACAAATAGAGCAGGCATAAGTACTTTTACTGCTCTTTCAATTCCTGCTTGTACCCCTTGACGAACCACAAAAATAACTAATAAATAAATGATGGTATTCCAAAATAATAATTTCCATGGATTATTATTTAATGCACTGAACATCTTCATGGATTCATTGGCTGTAATGCCTTCTAGTGATCCTGAAGCAGCACGAAAGAAATAATCTAAAGTCCATCCTGACATTACGCTGTAATAAGACAGAATGATGAATGCACAAAATACCCCAAGACTTCCAACTAACCCCCAGGAACGAGATGCTCCACTTGCTTCGGCTACATTCACAATACTTCCAGGCGCACTACTCTTACCTCGTCTACCGATAGATAATTCTGTAATGAGTAATGGCAACCCTATAATTAATGCTGCTGCTAAATAAATGAATAAAAATGCACTGCCTCCATTTTGACCAGTCACATAGGGAAAACGCCATATATTTCCTAAGCCAACAGCAAAACCTACAGAGGCTAACAAAAACCCATAACGTGATGACCATTGTTCTTGTGTAACTGAAGAGCTTGATGACATTAATTACCCCTTTTATTTTATGATTTTTTACACTTCTCATGCTAGGTTAATAAGAATTATTAAATTACTTATAATTAATTTTCTATCTAGGAATTTACACTATGAAAAAAATAATTACATGTCTCATTGGAATTGCTTTTATTAATAACAGTCCTAATGCCGATACTTTGGTCTATGCTGGAAATATTATTGATGGTATTTCTAACCAGATACAACCTAATATGACTATCCATATTAATGGAAATACCATCAGCAAGATAGCACCAGGATTCTCAATACCAACTGATGGAGATACCGTGATTAATCTTAAAGAAAGTACGGTTATGCCAGGGTTAATGGATACCCATGTCCACTTAACTGGTGAGTATAATGCTAAAAGTCAACTTCAACGTTTTGTTTTAAATGAAGCAGACTATGCATTAAATGCCTCTATGTATGCAAAGAAGACACTTGAAGCAGGTTTCACTGTGGTTAGAAATCTTGGAGATTCTTACAATGTCACTATTGCTCTAAGAAAAGCCATCAATAATAAGATAGTTCCTGGTCCATTAATTCTTAGTGCAGGAAAAACGCTTAGCTCCACAGGTGGGCATGGAGATTCAACGAATGGCTGGGCAAAAATAATAACGGGTAATCAAAATGCAAAAGATGGCATCGTTAATGGAGAAGATGATGCTAGAAAAGCAGTCAGACAACGCTATAAAGACGGCGCTGATTGGATCAAAATAACAGCTACAGGTGGGGTATTGAGTGTTGCAAAAAGTGGTCAAAATCCCCAGTTTACAGATGCTGAGTTAAATACGATTGTAAAAACTGCAAAAGATTATGGATTGCGGGTTGCTGCACATGCACATGGGACCGAAGGAATGAAACGTGCCGTCATGGCTGGAGTTGCCTCAATTGAGCATGGCACGTATATGAATCGTGAAATTATGCTTCTCATGAAACAGCGTGGAACTTTTTTTGTACCCACACTTTTAGCAGGAAGTTGGGTTGCAGAAAAGGCAAAAATTGATGGATTTTTTCCAGATCTAGTACGTCCAAAAGCAGCAGAAATAGGTCCTGTAGCAATCAATACTTTCACTGAGGCTTATGAATTTGGTGTACCCATCGTTTTTGGAACAGATACAGGTGTATCAGCACATGGAGATAATGCTCAAGAGTTTGCTCTTATGGTAAAAGCTGGTATGCCAGAAATGGAAGCAATACAGTCAGCGACCAGTATTGCTGCCGATTTTCTTGGTTTGGCAGAAACTCACGGTAGTCTTACTAAAGGTAAAATCGCTGATGTTATTGCTATACAAGGCAATCCTCTAGAAAATATTCGTCTTATGGAGAAAGTACATTTTGTAATGAAAGGTGGTGTCATTTATAAACAGATTCATCAATAAAACTAACCCTTATAAAAAATATACTCTAATTAGAGAATCATCATATAAACTTTTCTCAACTTTTCTTTAACTTCAGCAGTACCTTTCCATCCATTAGGAAAAACAAAACTATCCCCTGCTTTTACTTCTGTAACTTGACCAGATTCTGAAGTCAGAATCCAGTGCCCCTCTAATATATGACAAAACTCAGTCACTTCAAGCGCCAATTCTAATTTACCTGGTTCACATTCCCAAGTTCCTGAGATTAGATTTCCTTCCTCAAAGAAGCCACTATCTGTTTGCTTTGGCATAGGCCCAATGGCTTCACCGAATGTTTCTGTTAGAACCAAATCACTCTTAGACGCACATTGATGCTGAACTTTTATTTCTGGCATTTAAACTCTCCTTTAAATTAATCAATTGAAATACTCTTTAATTTTGTCAACTTTGATTACCTTCTTCGATCTCCTTCCTCCAGTCAGACACATTCATTTCTATTGAAATAAATCCAACAATCCAGAGGGCCTCATCCCAAGCAAAATAATAATGACCAAGATATGTCCAATATGCAGCTATCGACCACAATGATCCATAAAGTACATATTTTGCACCTCGCATAAAGGATATCATTGATCCTCTCGTAATTGATTGATCTTGCAACCAAACCATAATCTCAATGGTCGACAATATAAGGAGCCACACAAGGACTTCTAGTATATCGACTAATGCTAGATTTTTTTCTAATCTTAAACCACTGATATCTGATACGACCAAAGCAGGTTCCGTAAAATAAAAAACCTGATCCGATGAAAGTGATAAGCAATTTTTTAAATCAATTTCTGTATAAGATAAATTCCTTACAAAGGAGATATCCATCGGCACCAATTGACATAAATTAGCTACGTCTGGAATTAACTCAACCTTTAATAAATCGATATAAATCACACTAAAAGCATAGATTGAGTGAATTAGAAATACATAGCAGAATATTCTGATTGTATACATTATTCTATTAAATGTGGGTCGATTAAGAGTTTGATCAGAGAGAAGATAAGTTTCTAACTCAAATAGAAAAAGTAAAATTAGCCACGCAGATTCATCTATTGTGGTAGCAAACGCACGCGTCCACTCGAGAAATGAGCCACCATTTCTCATCGTATATGATGCAATCCTTATATCATCAATTATATAAAGGATGAAATTAACAAGTAATAAACTATAAATAGCTATTTTTAGAAATTGACGAAAATCTATTCTAGTGGTCATTAATCTATTTGCAGGTGACCATTAATAATGTTCTGGAGGAGTCATTCGAGCTCGGGTTGGAGCCCAGAACGGTTTTTCTTTAATCGAACAACGTGCCACTTTATCGTATTGCCGTAATTCTTTTTCGTAATATATTTCAGCCCAAATTTCACCATGAAGATGCTCAGTTTTTATCATGGCCATTGCAATATTAGCTTTAACGGCTGGCGACCACATCGCAGAAGTAACGTAACCAATTTCCAAGGAACATTTTTTATCACCATAAATATAAGAACCTTCTGCAGGCTTATTGCCTTCAATATCAAGTTTTGTAAGCGTATATTTAGGGCCATTTTTCTTATCTAAAAGTAATGCCTTACGGCCATTAAAAAGTGGTTTATTAAAATCAACCAACCAACCCAAGTTAAGCTCAAAAGGAGTTTGATCATGTTGATAATGAACCGTCTTGAGCGCCTCATTAAATTCCATATACGGCATGATGAAACCAGCCTCTAGACGGGCCATATTAGTGGCCGCTTCACCATAAGGCTGGATACCATAATTTTCACCTATCTCATATAGGGTATCCCATAACTCAAGAGCATTATCATTTTCAATCCATAATTCGTAACCGAGATCACCGGTAAACCCAGTCCGTGAAATCATTAATTTGGTGCCAGCAAAATCATAGTACCCAATCTGGAATGGTTTTAAATCTTCTATGCCTTCCAAGCCCATTTCTTTTAAAACAGAAAATGTAGTGGGTCCTTGAAATGATAAGGCTGCTAGAGTATCGGTAACATCTTTAATTTCAACCGCATCAAAACCAAAATTAGCTTTTCTGAGCCAAGCTAAACTTGGTGAGCCACATGTAAGCATAAATTTCTTCGGGCCCAACTTAAAGATAGTTCCATCGTCAATCATACGGCCTTCATTGGTACACCAACAAACATAAGTAACACGATTCTCTTTTAACTTAGTAATGTCACGTGTCACCATCCTATTCAACATTGCCTCAGCAGCATCTCCTTCAATTAAATACTTTTGCATAGGACAAATATCATAAGTACCACATGTATTACGAACACAAAAATACTCATACTCACTATCATAATAATACTCAGCAAACTTATAGCCATTCCATACAGACCATGAATCTCTTAGATTTAATGCCGCTTGTCTTTCATGAAAAGGAGATAACTTTAAACGTTCGTCAGCAAATTTAATATCAGTTGTCATGTTCTACTCATCATAGCAATCGTCCTCTGGGACAGTATTTGGCTTTTTGAGGTCTATTAATATTTCTCTGGCAGCGTTTGCTCCACAGCATGATGATACTCCACCACCAGGATGAGTCGAAGAACCACACATATACATATTCTTGATTGGCATTCTATATTGAGAGTAGCCAGGGAAAGGTCTGTTAAATAATAATTGATCAATAGTTAACTCGCCCTGAAAAATATTTCCCTCAGTAAGGCCAATCTCATTTTCAATTTCATATGGAGTCCTTACCTCCATATGAACAATTAAATCTTTAAACCCAGGAGAATACCTCTCAATCTTGTTGACAACTGTCTGCCCAAATTCATCTCGTTTCTCGGGAGTCCACGGACCGTCCGCTAACTCTGATGGACAATATTGAATAAAATTAGACATCCAATGTTTTCCGGGTGGGGCTACTGTTGGGTCCCATGCTGACGGTATCACTGACTCAATAAATGGATCATCTGACCATGTGCCTCGCTTCCAACAATCATAAGCACGCTCCATTGTTTCGAGTGACCCACAAAATCCTTGCCCACCTCTATTAATATATTTATTATCTGGCAGGCCAGTAAATTTAGGTAATGCGGATAAGGCTATATTAACTTTTCCCGAAGAACCTCTAATCTTGAAATTTTTAGCTTTTTCATAAATACCCTCGGGTAGATCATTTTTATCCATTACTTTTGTAAAAGTACGTTTAGCATCAAGATTAGATACAACAATTGAAGAATTTATCTCTTCACCACTCTCAAGAGCAACACCAATTGCTCGTCCATTTTTTACAAGAATTTGCTGAACCCCAGCATTTACTCTGATCTCACCTCCAGCCTCTTTTAATGCTCCTGCAATTGCCTTTGATATTGACCCCATTCCACCACGGGCCAATCCCCATGCACCAATACTTCCATCAACATCTCCCATCACATGGTGCAACAATATATAAGCTGAGCCAGGCGAATAAACCCCCAAAGCTGTTCCAATGATTCCAGCTCCTGCCATAGTTGCCTTGATAAGGTCATTCTCGAAATAATCATCAAGAAACTCAGCAGCACTCATGGTAAAAAAACGTACGTATTCATAGAATTCTTTTTCGCCAAGATTTCCAAATTCTTTTGCTAAAAATAACATCTCTTTGATGTCTCTTGGTTTTAAGGAAGTAGGGTCTGGTGGTGTTCTCATTAGTGTTTTTCGGATCAATTGAGCATAACGATTAAGGTCAGCCTGGAGCCTAAACATTGCATCTGCATCGTGAGGTGAGTGAGATCTTAGCTCGTTATAGTAAGGACCCTCGGCATGGTAAGCAGAAAGGGTTTCTCCATTATCGCCAAAATTTACCGTCCCTAAATATGGAACTAAAATTAACCCATGACGTGTCAAATCTAGGTCTCGATGAATAGATTGACGCATCATTGAACAAACATAAGAGCAACTTGAATAAAACCAACCGTTATGCATTTCTCTGGTAACTGCAGCACCACCGATGTAATCATTTTTTTCTACAACCAGAACTTTCAGGCCCGCTCTTGCTAGATATGCAGCATTGGTCAAACCATTATGACCCGCTCCTACAATAATTGCGTCGTAACTCTTCATGTTAAGATCACTTTTGCCGCATTGAATCCAGCTGCGCCCATTAGACCACCGCCCGGATGACAGCCAGCACCACAAATATAAAGATCATCCACCGGTGTCTGGTATTGAGCGGCTTCATAAGTTGGTCGCATCATTAACATTTGATCCAATGCTAATTCTGTATGATGCCAATGACCTCCCGTAACCCGCCAATCTTTCTCAAGGTCAGCTGGCGTCAAAAGCTCTGCATGAATAACTTTTTCTGATAATCCTGGAGAATATTGATTCAGCGTATTTAGTAATTTCTTTACAAGATGAGCTTTTGATTCTTCTGACCAGCCCCCTTTTTTTCGATACGGTATATACATAATATTCGCAGAGAGAACATGTCCTCCCTCCGGAGACAAGGCAGGACTATTAAGACTTGGAATAACTATTTCGATGACAGGATTCTCTGGACATTGCCCATATTTAGCATCATCCCATGCGAATTCTATGGTATCCATGGTTGGTGCAATAATAAAACGATCATCCAATGTTTCGATTCCTGTAAAACTAGGAATATCAGATAAAGCCAAATGAAGTTTTGCCACATAACCATCTGTTCGAAGACGATTAATTCGATTCAAAAATTCAATTTCTAAGTGTTCGGCACCTACTAAATTAATAAATGTTTGCTTTGGATCTAGCGCAGAAATAACACGATCGCCCGTAATTTCCTCTCCTCCATCTAGAATCACTCCTTCCGCCTTGACTCCATTTTTGTCAGCTTTTACTGAGATTTTTTTGACCGGTGAGTCACAGCGAATTTCTACTCCAACACTTTTTGCAGCATCAGTTAGTGCATCTATCAAGCTTTGAACACCACCTTCAGGGAGCATGTAATGGCCATGATGATTACCAGCCATTCGGTACAATAAGGTCAATATTGAGTTGTTTGGTGAACGAGGAGCTTGAGTTGAACCAACTAATGCATCCCAACTTAGAGTTGCTTTGAGTAAATCTGAATCAAAATTTTCATCCATCAAGTCTCTAGCTGGCAAAGAAACCACACGAAGTAATTCACGCATGTCTTTTTTACCGAGCAATTTTAGCTTCAAGCCAATCTGAATAAAAGTAAGCATTTCAGCGATAGTATTACCACCAATCGCAGGCATTTTTTTCATCCAAAATGGTTGTAGTGCTTTTGCAAAGCGTTTTAAAGAAGCTATATATAAATCATATTGCCTGACTTCCTTATCGGATACACCTGACAAACCATCTTGCGTGACGAATACATGATTACCTTCTAGATCAAGTCCGATATTTTTCATACTTCTCGAACTTTGCTTATAACCAAATTTTGTTAAATTTAAATCCAAAACAATTTTTTCAGGAAATTGATTGATAGCATGAGCCACACTAGCTCTAAAGCCAGGATAAAATTCACGTGTTGCTGCTAAGCCACCCAGTTTTTTAGAGGCCTCTATAAGTAATACTTTTTGACCGGCTTTACCAAGATAATTTGCACATACCAGACCATTGTGCCCCCCACCAATAATGATCGTATCAAAATGCTGCACATTTATTACCTTGCTCAGAAAATATTAATCCAAGTGTAAGTGCTATCACTCAAATCATAAAGGCGTCATTTCATATAATGAAAATACTCTAAGTTAATTTTTTACCTATGAATTACTTGTTTGTAATATTCTTATCCCAATGAAGAGCATTATATTTTTCTAGAATACGCATAAGATCTTTTATTGGAATAGCCTTTCGAATTCCTCGATCACTTTCTATCGTTGTAGCCTTGAAAATAGCATTATAAATTGCTTCTTCGGTAGCTTCTGCTGTGGCAGCAAATAAAGGTGACATAGATGCATTAACCAAAGACAAAGATGCTATTGGTTTGTCACTTAGTCGAGGGCGTCGAACTGACGGATGAGTTGAAAAAGCAACGACATAATCACCAGAGCCATTACTTGCATGAGAACCTGTTCTTGCTAAACCCATTATGGCGCGCATTGCTAAACGATCTAAACTTCTCGAATTTAAAGGGGCATCGGTAGCTACTACGATCATAATCGAACCGTCAATCTTATCTTCATTAGCAGTATCAATCAGATTATCTTTATATGAAAATTGATTTAATTCTCTTCCTACTGGAGCGCCATTCATAGTCAAAATACCGCCAAAATTAGTCTGTACAAGTACGCCAATCGTATAACCGCCAAGAGATTGGGGCAATACTCTCGAGCTTGAACCAATTCCACCTTTCCAACCAAATGCTTGTGTACCTGTACCTGCTCCAATACTGCCCTCTTCTACTGGACCATCGTGAGCAATCTTCAATGCCATGAATACTTCATCTTTTTGAATTGGATCTGCCCACATATCATTGACAGCGCCATCATTGGTCTCACCCACAATCGGGTTTACTGTATGTTCCCCCATTCCTGGTTGCTCATAAACCCATTCTTTGAGTGCATTCGCAGCACTCCAAACACATAATGTGCAAGTCAAAAGGATGGGTGTTTCTATTTCTCCAAACTCACGAACCTGAGTCTCACCGATCATCTTACCGTAGCCATTTCCAACATAAATCCATGCCGGTATTGGGTGTGTATAAAGATTTCCTGGAGCGGGAATAATAGCCGTAATGCCAGTTCGAATATCATTACCTTCGATTTTTGTTACATGACCAACCTTAACGCCTTCAACATCAGTAATGGCATTGAAAATTCCAGGCTCAAATATACCAACAACAAGCCCAGCTTCACGCGCTCTTGGTCTCTCATTTGTATCCGAAAAAACTGAACTGAAGCTAAGGATTAGAACTACGTTTAATAAATAAATAAAACTTGGCATTTATTAATATTCAGTCATTTTGATTTTTTATGCAATCATTTGAGAACATCAAACATATAACTATATTTAATAGAAAATTCTTTTCCTTTAGGTAAGGCACCAATAGAGCTATCATCAAATTCATTGTAAACAACATACAATCCTGAAGTCGCTGTCTGTAACCATGAGAAACGGAAATTAGTAGTAACTGTATCGTCTTTGCTGTTGTGTTGAATGAGAGCTTGGAGCAATATTTTTGGAGTAAACGAATAAGACAGTCTTAATTTTGTTAAATTGACAATAAAATCACCACCTGTAACCGGCAATTCAAAATTATTATGCTTTAAACCCAATTCACTAGAAAATTTCTCCCCTATACGATATTTAAGTGTAGGTTCGATGCTTTTCCTATCACCACCAAAACGGCCGCCAATAATATTTCGAATTGAAAAACTCAGTGGCGCACCTTGATTGGTATAGAAAACAATCATAGCCTCTTTGTGATCATATGTTCCAGGCTTAACCGTAACACCGCTAGTAATATCAAAAGACTCTTTAACGCCTTCAGTAGTAGTATTCATACCTGTGTCTATTCGATAACCATTCTTAAATTCCCAATGGATATCATAGTGTCCAAATCCAGATTCCTCGAACCCATTAAAATCTTTGTAACTCTGAATCATAATATGTGGGCGAACCTCAAGTAATCCATATAAGTCTTCCGGTCTTATTCGTCGCATTATATAAGCTTGGGTTTTCTTGTAATTTTTTCGACTCAGAAAACCAACCTCTGGATTAAAATTCTCTTCTACCTCACTATAGTTAATTCGTGAGTTCCAATTTGCAGAGTCGTAATTCATTTTGATGGAAAATGCACCTTCTTTTCCTGATTTACCAGGCGTGCTTGTTTTTGCTGCCCAGCCAGAAAAAAGGAGTTCATCGCTATAACCCCATTGACCATCAAGTGCATAAGTTTGGTTTTGATCCGTTGAGCTTGACCCTGAAATTTCACCATCGCCCTGTCTATCTACTATTAATGCCCCAATTGATGATCTATTAGCAAATTCTTGATTAACCCTAGCTACTGTGAATTTATTCCCAGGAGCGACGCCATTTACGCCATCTACATCCATATGTAATAAGCCAATATTAGTCCTATCTGATATTTTTCCAGATAATCGAACACCACCATTAATAGGTACTTGACTTCCACTAGCCATACCAATTCTACGACTAAAAAATAACTCGGCTTCACGAGCATTACCGACAGAAAATTGTCCGGCATTTTCTAAAAAGAAGGGTCTTTTTTCGGGCAAGAAAATACTAAAACGATCTAAATTAACTACTTGTTCATCAACTTCAACTTGTGCAAAATCTGTATTAAGTGTGGCATCTAGAGTTAAGCTTGGCGTAATGGAATATTTTAAATCTAAGCCAACCTCTTGATTAGTATCACTCTTTGCAAGCGATCCACCGCTAGATGAGGTACCCAGAAAATAAGGTGTAACTTGAAGATTTTGTTGCGAAGGAGCGACAATCCCTTCAACAGTTCCTGCGGCTGAGACGCGATGTATTTTTCTTTGGCGTGATAAAGGAGCCCAAAAAGCAATTTCATTATTACGTCGGATATTACGTTGGAAATTTACACCCCAAATCTGATCCTTTCCTTTGCCATATCGTAAGGTGGAAAAAGGTATCTCCATCTCAGACGTCCATCCAAAATCAGTAATTTTAGAGACCACCTTCCAACTTCCATTCCACTCTAGATTGAAAGCACCTCCACCCGAACTGAATTGTCCCGAGCCACTACCACCTTCTTTTGTAACTTGGCCATCATATTCGATGCCAATAGGATTGGTACCAAAAACATATCCATTTTGACGGTCTAGTAAGCCATCAATGACCACCTGAAAGCTATCTGTCTCACTGAGTTTAGAGTCTCGTCGACTATCAGCAACGATGATACCTGCTGGATTATCATCATAAGCAACTAAGCCAATATAAATAGCCGAATCAGTATACCCAATATAGACCTCAGTTTTTTGAGTAGCTGGCGCGCCTTCATTAGGTTGTATTTGAGTAAAATTAGTTGCTGCATCTGCACCATTCCATGCAATATCACTGAGAATATTGCCATCCAAAATTGGAGTTGAACTGAGCTTATTTGAATTTAATACCGGACGAGGCAATTGTTCAGGTAAAGTAGTGGTTTGAGCAGCCAAGGGCTGACCAATCAAAAATAATGTGGTTGCAATCAAACTTAAGAGAAAAGAACGTCCTTGATGTTTCAAAATATACTCCATGTTTTTAATAATCAATAAAACTAATTTATAATTTTTGGTATTATGCGATTCAAAAGTTGAGTGGATTTTAAATGGGAATGCCTATATTTGCCAGTAATTATGCAACTCTTTACATATCTTAACCTTTCATTTGTAACCAAGTAAAACCAAAATAATTAGGAGAAATTATTTTGTATTCAAAAGGTCATGATAAGCAAATAAACCAGTAGCGCCACCAGTATGAATAAACACAATATTACGTTGATTTTTAAAATAACCTCTGCCGATTAGATCAATCATACCGGCAAGACCCTTACCACTATATACAGGATCAAATAATAGTCCCTCTAATCTCGCTAGCAATAAAATTGCATCATTCATTCCTTTTGTTGGGATCCCATAACCATCACCAACATAATCACAGTTCGCAACAATATCATCTCTTTCCACTAACCCAGAAAGACCCATATATTCACTAGTTTCACAAGAGAGTTTATAGACTTTTTCCTCTTGCAATTTTTTTGGGGCATTAACGCCAATTCCTAGTACTGGAATATTACTATTCATAGCTTTCGCACCAACCACAATTCCTGCTTGAGTCCCTGCACTGCCCGTTGCATGTACAATGCTATCAATAACTAAATTTCGCTCATTAGCTTGTGCAATTAATTCTAATACACAATCTACGTAACCCAGAGCGCCAATTGGATTAGATCCGCCACCAGGAATGATATATGGTATCTGGCCATTTACCCTTATCTCGCTGGCAACTTTTTCCATTTCTTCGTTCATATCAGAACCTTTCGCTACCTCTCGAATATTCGCTCCAAAAAGCTGATCTAGGAATACGTTTCCAGATTCCATATATGCTTTTGAGGCATCAGTGACCCTTTTCTCAAATACTAATTCGCACTGAAAGCCTAATTTAGCTGCTGCTGCAGCTGTCTGACGAGCATGATTTGATTGCACAGCTCCTTGAGTAATAATCACATCAGCATTGTTTTTTTGTGCATCTGCAATTAAGAACTCTAATTTTCGGGTTTTATTACCACCAGTACCAAGCCCCGTACAATCATCCCTCTTCACGTAAATTTCAGGACCATTCAAATGCTTCGAAAGTCTTGGCAGGTGCTCCAAGGGAGTAGGTAGATGGGCAAGTGAAACCCTGGGAAATCTCGATAACAACATAATTTAATCCTTTTTTAATAAACTCTTTTTAAATCTTTTCCAGTAGCAAATTCTATCGTTTTTAAAGCAAGAACTTCAGTTGATGAAATCAATGGAATATTGATGTCATTATCCTTAATTACTAGAGGAATTTCTGTACAGCCAGCTATGATAATCTCAGCACCCATGGTAATCAAATGCTCAGCTATCTCCTGCATTTCATTTTGCATAAATTTAATATCTCTGCCATCTTTTATGGAAAAGATAATTTCCATACATTTTTCTTGAAAACACTCACTCGGAACAATAAATTTTCTATTTGCATTTATTAATCCATCCTGATAAATCATCGATGCCAAGCATGCTGAAGTTGCCATGATTCCAACGGTTGTTTTTTCTGAGTGATAACACAATATTTCAGCTACCGTCTCCTCTACAATATGAAGAAAAGGAATATTGATTACTTTTTTTATTGCATCAGCAAACATATGGGCTGTATTACAAGGCATCACTAAAAAATCAGCTCCAGCTGCTTCAAGCTTTATTGCCCTGCCCATCAAAAGTGAGCTAATTTTTTTTCTTTGTGCTGGCGTTTTAATTTGCCTATTCGGTACATGTGGGTTTTGATCTACAATAAGATGAATATGATCTTTTTCAGTTTCAATAGGGTTAAGAGAGATCACGCTTGACATAAAATCTACCGTTGCCAAAGGTCCCATTCCGCCCAGGACACCGCCAATAAATTGTTTTTTATTTTTACTCATCTATATCCCGCTTGCCAACATCAATATTGAGATAATATTAACATCATTAAATAAGAATTAAATTAATGTTAAGAAACGAAAAGGATCTTGAATATATAACCAATGCATATTAACCTTTGTAATTAAATTTTAAGCGATGATTGTCATTCACATTTAGCAAAATATAGGTGTAATTAATATGAAAAATATACTCTCTTTCACGCTGATGTTTTTTCTTTTATCCGCATGCGCGGGAACACAAGAGAAACTTCAGGCTTTTGGTGATTCAGTTATTTCTGGAGCCTCAAAGATTCTTCCAAGTAAAAGTAAAGATACCAGTGCGCCTAAGGTAGCACCCTTGTCTGCGCCGATAGGTGAGCATTCTGCAATGTCTATGGAAAGCAACTACGACAAGCCTATAGATTATATCCCAGAAGCTTTGGGTATCTATGATTGGAAAATTTCTACTGCAGAACCAAGAGCGCAAGAATATTTCAAGCAAGGTATTCAATTGAGATGGGCCTATAACGTCAATGAATCTGCAAGATCTATGGCTGAAGCAAGAAGAATCGATCCCAATTGTGCTATGTGTTATTGGGGCGAAGCATTTGCATTGGGTTCTTTTTTAAATGGGCATATGACAACAGAAAAAGGCATGAGAGGAAGAAAAGCTATTCTCAAGGCAGTTGAATTGATTGATGGTAATACTACTGAGATGGAGAAAGATCTCATAATGGCTACTTTAGACCGATATCCAGAAAATTGGACCACAGAAATAGGCAATGACAAAGATAAAAGAGAGTCAACCTATCAGATTTTTTCTGACAATATGGCTGAATTATATAGTAAATATTCTGGTAACCATGAGATTGCTACTGTATATGCACAATCATTATTTATGCTAGAAGAAAGACGTGGTTATCGGGAATATACTCCTGAATTAAACCATCTTCATGGGGTTCTTACTGGTGTTTTAGATGAGAATATTGCTCACCCTGGAGCATGTCATTTATATATACATGCCACTGAATCAACCTCTAGGCCTAGTGATGCAATCGCTTGTGCTGATCAACTAAGTGATGCTATTCCTGTTGCTAGTCATATTCAACATATGCCTGCTCACACCTATAATAGAACAGGTATGTGGGGTAAAAATGTAATGACCAGCATTAAAGCATCTCAGTCAGATATTATGGCGAAATCAAACAAGGGGTTTTCTTATGGAACTTCACATAACCTGCATATGCTTCTCTATGGTGCATCTTGGGATGGCCAAGGAGCTGTTGCGATTCAGGCAGGTAAAGATTATCGAAAAGTAACCGATATGGCTCCTTACGAAACATTAACGCAAATAAGATTTGGACGTTTCGATGAAGTACTAAAAAATAAAAATATACCCAATGATAAATACTCCTTAGCTTTATATAAATTTGCACACGGCTATGCCAGTTTAAAAACTGGTGATATCGCCAACGCAAAGGATATTGAAAAATATTTATTTGAAGCGGCAGAAGGCGATCTAGGATCCTTATATTTCAGGGGTGATTATAAATCCACATTAGTTGAAATAGTGGCTTATATACTTCAAGGCGAAATTAAAATGATTGAAGGCGATCTTAATGGGGCAATTAATTCGTTCAAAGCATCTGTTGAAGCTGAAAAAACCTTAGGCTTTAGTGAGCCAGGGCCCCTTCCTTTCTCAGCTCATCATTGGCTTGGAGCTGCTTTGATTGAAGATGGAGATTATTCTCAGGCAGAGGCAGTCTATCGAAATGAACTAAAGAAACATCCGCACAATGGTTGGTCATTATTTGGTCTAAAAGAGTCATTAGCAGGGCAAAATATTGATGACCCAAAATTGAATGCAGATTTCGAAGACAGTTGGGCACGCTCAAATCTATTTATTACTTCCTCTAGGTTCTAATAAATCACTCAAAATTTGAGATAAAAAAAACCGGTCCTTGTGACCGGTTTTTTTCTTTATAGATTCCAATCTAGCTTAAGGCCTCCAACCGATATGTTCATATTTAACGAGCTGTTTAGGACCCACTTCAGCACCATAAATATTTCCATCATCATCAACAGCTACACCTTCTGCTGCCGTTGTGCTGCCATCAAGACCTGGTTGGCCAGGATCAGGTATAAAAAATACCACCCAAGCATCATTTGTACTACCAATTCTGATGCCTCTCTTCCATCCCCAATTACCAGACCAAGGAACATGAGATTCAGAATCAGCAGAATATAGAATATCATTTTTATCTATAAATAGACCACTAGGTCGACCAAATTGAGTCCAAGTTGCAATCCATTCTCCGTCTTGATCAAAAATTTGAATTCGACTGTTCCCCCGATCACCTACATAAAGTTTGCCTTCTGAATCCATTGCCAAAGCATGTGGATCTCGAAATTCACCTTTTTCAGCGCCAGTAACACCCCATGTTTTAATAAAATTTCCGTTCTTGTCGTATTTAACAATACGATTATTACCTTGACTGCCATGACCATCCGCAACAAATATATCGCCATTTGGTGCAACCAATACATCAGAAGGCATATTGAATTGATATTCGCCATCTCCAGCGACTCCAGGCTGACCCAATGTCATTAATACCTCACCATCACTATTAAATTTGATAATTTGATGACCTAATGTACCTTGATTTCGATCAGCTTTACTGCATCCAGGGCAAGCAGCATCTGTAATCCAAATATTATTGTCAAAATCTACATGGATCCCATGCGGCCAATCAATGAGTCCAGCACCAAAACTTTTAACTAAATTACCATCACGATCGAACTGCAAGACAGGGTCATCTTTTGAATCAACACAACTATTTTTCCCACAACGCTCGCCGACCCACATCGTCCCATTCTTTCCTGGATAAACTGCACTGGTTGCACCCCATTCTCGATCTCCCGTCATTTCTGCCCAACCTTCAACAGCTCGCCAAGGATGATCTTGTGCACTAATGCCTGATACTAATACAAGTGACATTGCACCTATAAAAATTATTTTTTTACTTAAACTTTTAAGCATAGCTATTACCTCAATTACATATTTTGTTTTAAATTTAATTTACCTTATAACAACACTAACCTTTTATTTCTTCAGATAAAACCCCTACCATGGCTTGCATTTCATCTAGTGTACCGATTGAAAATCGAACATAATTTTCTATTACGTCACTTCGGTAAGCTCTAACCTTGATATTTTTTGCTAACAATTTACGACGTAATCTCTGACCATTTTGATTAACATTTACCATAACAAAACTGGAATGACTAGGAATATAACTTAAGCCAAGCTTTTCAAGCTCCTCATAAAAGTAATCCTTAGAAGCATTAGTTAATCTTTTTACATGCCGAACATACGCATCATCTTCTAATGCTGCGATAGCTGCATAACAGTTAATACTGCCAACACCAAGACTATTTCCAAGTGTACGCAATTCCGACATTATTGTTGGATCTCCAACCGCATAACCTACCCTCAACCCAGCCATACCATACATTTTTGAAAATGTTCGTGTCACAATTACATTTTTATATTCCTGAGAAAGCTTTACTGCAGTCTGATAATTTTCTTCTCTCACAAAATGAATATAAGCCTCATCAATCAATATCATAATATTTTTGGGTACAGCATCAACAAAACGCTTAATTTCATCATAAGATAAAATGGTTCCCGTAGGATTATTTGGATTAGTAATCACAATCAAAGTTGTCTTACTGGTAATTGCTTTAAACATTGCATCAAGATCATGCTTAAGTGCAGAAGTTGCAGGAACTCTTTTTACACTTACTTCTGAACCCATAAGCTCGCGAAAACTCAAAGCAGCTCGACTAACACCACCATAACCCGGATCTACCTCAATAATTTCGCCAGTGGGATTAGATGTATTCCATTTAATACCGTAGTTCATTACGATTTGATTAAGTATAAAACCTGACCCACCTTCAACATAAACTGGATAACCGCTAGCAGCAAAGGCCTCTCTTCCAGGAACGACATCAACCTCCACACTGGCCAAACTAAGATGCTCACCAATAGCTTTTTCTAATTTTGTAAAAGCACCAAAATCATAACGATTCACATCCATAACAGCCTCATTGATGGCTCTTAATGCTCGTGGTGATGGGCCAAATGGATTTTCATTATATCCAATACCTGCGATTCCAGGAGCTTCACCCCAACCATGTAACTGATCGACACTTACAGGATTTTTATTTGAAGTTATTATCTCTGCAAGGCTTAACTTTGAGGACAAAGATAGGGATCCAATGCCTGCCGTGGCTGCGATAAATGAACGGCGGCTGACTGGATCTTTTGTTCTAGCTACTTCCTTTTCTGATTTCATTACACTTCCTTTGAATTAATTAAGCTATTACATAGTTTTGATGTCATTATTGAACCGGTATTTGACGAGGAATTAGAAAAATTTCCTTTTGCCTGCCATCAATATAATAAACATTCTTTCCGTCATACATGGCATCCTCCTCAAGCTTAATTCTTACTGGCTTTCCCCAGCTTTTAATATCAGTTTCTGCATAAAGCTCGATAGAGTATGCTGTATTTGGAAATAATCTATAATCACCTCCACCTGGAACTCCACCCTGCTGATCCCACATGCCAATAGTTGGTCCAGCTGCGTGACCATGAAATCCAATTGGATGAGTATAAATCGAAGGTTTAATACCCTCTCTTTTTGCTTTATCCAAGGCAATAGATAAAATTTCGTTACCTGTTCTCCCTGTAATAAATTCATTTGTCAGAATATCTTGAAGTCGATTACCATTTTTCATAGCTATTTCTAATTCTATGGGTACTTTTGACTCATTTGGCTTTAGAACATA
Organism: uncultured Woeseiaceae bacterium; assembly: GCA_964275745.1. Lineage (GTDB taxonomy): Bacteria > Pseudomonadota > Gammaproteobacteria > Steroidobacterales > Woeseiaceae > SP4260. Next base: position 24,094 of record CAXYCT010000009.1, read on the forward strand.
CGCATGTTGTTGAGTGTCTGTATTTAACCTGAGATAAGTAATTCCAAAATCAACATGGAGCAAATCACCCGGCAAAATAACATTGTCATCATGCCTCGCTAATATAGATGCTTTAGCGTCTAGTGCCGGACTAGCCTCCCTTTGGATTGAGACAGACGGATGAAACCAGGTAGTTAGTTTCAATTCCCTAATTCGATCTCGATACCACCAAGCAACATCATTTGTTGTTGTAATTCCTGGCTGAATAACCTCACCAGTCAATCCTGCGGCCAAAATCTCATGAGCAATACGACAAATCTGTTGATATATCGTTATTTCTTGTTGAGATCGAGTCTCAAGCCAACCAACTGCTAAATTTTCAGCAGATACAACTCTTTCCTGAAATCTTGCAGAAAGTGCTTGCATAAATAACTCGTACTCAGTCCGAGTTATGCCATCAGCAAGAGCGAAAGTATCAGAATAATTAATTCCGATTCTTTTTGGATCTCTCTCCTCGATGAGTTCAGCTAAACGTTGCCATTGATCACCATGCAATTCCTTATCCCAAGCTTTCTCAAAAGTATCGCCAACCGCATATCTTGCAACTGCTAGAGTTTCTAGAGGCTGACCTTTTCCTGGATTAGAAATTAATAAAATTGTCCGGCGACGTGCAGTTTGCCAAGTTGATGGTAAAAATGTTTTTATTATTGGATCTTCGTTATATTCTCGAGAAATAATAACCCATATATCGATATCAGATCTCTCCATGAGACCGGGTAATACTGTTGCTATTCTTTCATCTATAATCTGATCAATTGCTACAGCCCTCTCTCGCATCGGAAGAATTAGTGAATCTGCAAATAAAGTATTAAATAGGGTACTGAGTATCAAAAAAACTGTTATTCGCATATCGATCCTTTAAGTTAAATTATTCTATTATCCTATCATCTATTAATATGAATTTCGTCACTGTCATTTTTGATCTAATCAGATAATGTTAAGGCAATCAACTCAGCTGGCTGCTTTCCATTTGACACAGTCATTACAATATATTGTTTACCTTTATATCGATAAGAACTTGGAGGGCTTGTCTGTGAGGCTGGAAGATTAATTTCGGCAATAATTTCACCGGTAAATTTATCATGAGCTCGAAATACTGGGTCACCACCATATCCTTCACCAGCAAATAATAAAGTTTCCGTTACTAAAATACCTGCACGTGTATGTTTTCCAGTACGAGGTAAATTAACACCTTTCAAAGCAAGATTATCTTGAATGATTTTTGGAGTATCACCGTTTGCTATAACCCATTTATGCTGACCTGTATTTAAATCAATGGCAGTAATTCTTCCCCATGGAGGTTTAGCTAGTGGGATACCAAAAACACTTGGTGGAGGTGTAGTACCAGAAATATATTTAATGTCTGAAACCTCAGGCTCATTAACTAACTGCATCAAACCCACACGAGTTTGCGATGGCACAAATAACAAACCACTCTGAGGGTCAAAAGCACTTCCCTCCCAATTCGCACCTCCCGTTGCAAAAGGTAAACTTAAAGTACCATCAGTTCCATCAGAAGCACCCATAATTGAGGGAGGTGTAAATAATGGTCCCAATCGATACTTATCTAATAATTGTTGCACAGCAGTTCGAATTTCAGGAGTGTAATCGATTAAATCCGATAAAGTCACACCTTGCCTCTCAAATGGTAAGGGTAAAGAAGGTATAGGTTGAGTTAAAGATGTCCATTCACCTGGTACATCAGTTTGAGGAACTTTTTGTTCATTTATGGGCCAAACTGGCTCTCCATTTAGACGATTAAATACATAAACAAAACCTTGTTTTGTGATCTGCGCAACAATTTTTTTTCCACCGGCTAAATCTGCAACTATTGGTGCTGTAGGATTATCCCAGTCCCATATATCATGATGAATTAATTGGTAAAACCATTGCATCTTGCCTGTTTTTACATCTAAGGCAATCAAGCAATTTGCACACAAATTATCTCCATGACGATCACCACCATATTGATCACCAGTAGCAGACTCAACTGGCAGAAAAACTAAACCTGCCTTCACATCTGCAGACATTGGAGCCCATACTCCAGCATTGCCAGTATATAAAGCCGAATCATTGAACCAAGTATCATAACCATCTTCATCTGGCTCTGGAATAGTATGAAATGTCCATAGTAGTTCACCAGATCTTGCATCAAAACCTCTGACATCGCCTTTTACGTTTGCTTTTGATGGAGGTCTAAAACTTACATCGTGTGCAGAGCCGACAACTATTACATCTCCCACGACTAAAGCAGGTGAAGTTAAACCCACATCAAGTTCCCTATTTGATGCCCTTCTGAGACCTTTAGTTAGGTCTACCCAACCATCCTCACCAAAATCTCTATTTGGAATTCCAGTTTCAGCATCCAAACTTACAAGATAGTATCCAGGGGTAACTACGATTACTGCATTACTGCCATCCTCATGCTCATAATAAGAAACACCTTTACCAGAATCTTTTCTGGCTGCTGCTTCAAAACGCTCGCCTTCATTAGGTCGCCACATCCATAATGTTTGTCCTGTCTCAGCATCAATGGCTACAATATTTCTTGTTGCTCCTGCGCCAATAAAAATCTTGCCACTTCTCATAATTGGCATTGAAACATTTCTAATTTCTGCTGTTGGACCAAAATTGTCTGCTTTCCAGCGCCAAGTGATATCTAGTTTTGCCACATTTTCTGAATTAATATCGTTTAATGGAGCGTATCGCTGGGCACTTAAATTACCTCCAAAATTCTGCCACTCAACATCTAATAATACCTCTTGCGTCTCTTTGGGATTGATTTTTTGATCAGAGGTTAAAAAGAATTCATCATTGAATTCTATCTTTGCTTGATTAAGCATAAATTTTACGACATCAACATATTCTTGGTCAGTCAATGATCCAGGTGACTCTCCTGGCATGGTATTTTTATTAACTAAGAAAAATTCACTGATACTTCGATTAAGCCATTTATCACGAATAATATCCGTCATATTTTTTGATGAATGGCAACGAGCACATTGAGCTCCAAAGATTTGTTCGCCCCCTGCAGTAAGTTCAGATGACAGGAATAATAGGAGTATCAACAAACTGTTTATATAACTTTTTTGCGAATATTTCTGCATCATATAATGATCTTAACTATCTCTTATGATTTACTCTGCCCTCAGAGGTCTGATCTTCAATTCCCATTCTGCATGATCTTCTGAATCCTTTGGTCCAATACTTTCTTTTGCTGAATTTAACAACATCATCGGATCATAAAATTCACCCTCTTTAATGATCATCTTTACATTTCGTGTATTTTTAATATCCTCAATTGGATCACCATTTATTATGATGATATCTGCAATTTTACCCACTTCTATCGAACCCAACTCATCTTCCACGCCCAATGCTGTCGCACCATTTATTGTGGCAGCCCTTATAACCGACATGTTCGGTATTCCAGCATAAACCATCGCGTATAACTCTCGATGGTATGCAAAACCAGGTAATAAAGAGGTATATACTGGCTCATCAGTACCCACCAGAATAAGATCTTCTCCACCTTTTTGATAAAATGCCTTTAGTTCGACCAAACGCTGCTTAAATGCTGGAGGCTCTGATTCTGGAGGTGGATCACCGCGTACTTTCAATAAATTTTGGGCATAAGGCGTAAAGTATTGTGATTCGTCAGTCCAAATCATATCTGCACCTAACTCTCTTCTTAAATCAATACCTCCATACATCTGTATATTAGGATCATAATAAACTTGATTACTTAGCATTAAGTCAATCATTTGATCCATATCGGCACTTCTTTCGCCACCAACCCCCAGAGTGATTCGATGCTCAACCCGATCTAATCCCATTAAAATAGCATCTCTGAGATTAACATCATATTCGCCAAGATAATTTGCCAGATGCGCTGTGGTTGTCATTCCATTTTTATGTGCTTGTTCAATTAAAATTTTTGCCTCACCTGGCGAGGCTTGTTTGATCTTGATACTGATTACACCCTGTTGAGCCCATTTATTGACTTCATTTCTAATTTCCTGCTCTGTGATATCATTCGGCCATGCGGCACAATCATCTTCAGCTACTTTTACAGCATATTCACATCTAAATGCTCCAAAATAGGGTCCAGAGGGAAATAACCTAGGACCTATCATTTCTCCTGATTCTATTAAATCACGCTGCTGAATGACCCGCTCAGGATAGTATTCACCTGCAGACCAGGTTGATGTTACGCCATTAGCTAAAAAAATTATTCCGTTGTATACGACCTCCTCAACGCGTCCAACATCTACGAGATTAAAATTATAATGGGCATGCATATCAATCATGCCTGGTAAAACTGTGTCAGTATCAGATAACTCAATGGTGCGAGATATTTTGACAAAAGGATTACTTTCATTAGAGTCAACCGCAATAATCTTGCCATCCCCAATTATGATTCCAGTATTTTTTCGCCGCTCTTCACTTATAGCATCAATCAACCAGCCTCCAAGGATCAAAACATTCCCTGTTGAATCTTTTTTTGATTTCGCATCTGCGTCTGCACATAATATAAAACCGAGTACACAAATCAGAAATAAGGACGAGAATTCACAATAATTCTTGATGGACCTAAATAGAGAAATCATAGAAAAATACCCCAAATTTAATAATCTGTATAACAATAACAAAAATTTATTTTAAATATACTAATAATAAATAATTTAGATTTAAACTTTCTATCAATAATATTGGAGTTAAAATGATCGCAATAGCTAAAAAATTTCTATTTATAGGACTGCTATTTCCCTTCACAGTAATAGCTCAAGAATCAAATCAATCTTGGGTAACTACTGAGACTAAAAGCATGGCATACAACGATAAAATCGCTACGTTGAGCTCATCATCAATTACTTCTGTATGGAATGAAGCAGATTCAGAGACTGTATACCCTTTAATAGAGTTCTATTGCCAGAGCGATAGTCCCGTTATTTTTTTATCAATCAATTGGAAACGATTCATATCCTCATTCAGAAAAACTGAAATTGGCATGGTGATAGACAATAATAAAGCAGAATGGATGTCAGTCAAGATGAGCAAAGGAAGTCAAATTACCACAATAGATAACGCCCAACGAAGTAAAGAAGTAATAGATAAGCTATTGGCTGCAACTTTACTAAAAATAGAAATTGAACCCTATTCTGAACCATCTATTTTTAGTGAATACAATCTTAAAGGTTTTCCTACTGAACTTAATAGATTAATTCTATTATGTAAGAAATAAAACGCCATTTTAGAATTGACACTTATTCGTTCACACCTAACCTCTCATGCATTACTGAACTTGTAGTAGTGTATTGCAAATGAACTTTTTTATTTGGTTCTAACTGTTGCTTTATTGCAAATGCAGCCAAAGCGGCTTCATGAAAACCAGACAGTATTAATTTTTTCTTGCCAGGGTAAAAGTTTATATCGCCAACGGCAAAAATACCTCGCTCAGATGTCTGAAATTTCTCGGTATCCACATTAATTGTTTTACGATTGATATCCAAACCCCAATCAGCAATAGGACCTAATTTAGGTGCCAAGCCAAAAAAGACAAGTATATTATCAATTTTAATATTTCTTTCTATTCCATCCTTAGTTTCAATTCTGCAAGATGTAAGTTGATTTTTTTCGCCAATTAAATCAGTAATTTTAGCATTCTCAATTAAATTAATTTTACCCTTAGAATGCAATTGACGCATTTTCGATACTGACGCAGGAACCGCTCGAAATTCATCTCTGCGATGAATCAGTGTAATTTCACTTGCGATTTTAACTAAGTCTAGCACCCAATCAAGTGCAGAATCTCCGCCTCCAAGAATAGCAAGACGCTTATCTTGGAAAACACTAGAATCCTTCACTCTATAATGGAGAGATTCATTTGAGAATTGCTCAACATTGTTAGCTCTTAGCTGACGTGGCTGAAATGAACCTACGCCACCAGCAATGACAACAGCTTTTGATTGAAATTTCTTTCCTGCATTTGTTTCTATTAAGAAATTATTTTCAGCCTGCTTCTCTAAAGCTATGACCTCATCATTTAGCGTCATACCATAATCAAACGGTTCTATTTGTTGAAGTAAAGCTTCTGTCAATTCTTGTCCTGTGCAAATTGGGATCGCTGGAATATCATAAATAGGTTTATCTGGATATAATTCTGTGCACTGCCCACCTGGACTTCTTATGGAATCGATTAACTCACACTTAAGACCTAATAGCCCTAATTCAAATACCTGAAATAATCCACAAGGACCTGCACCAATAATTACTACATCTGTTTTTATCACGCCAGAAAAGCTCCTTTTTTGTTGACAGGTTAATTGTCCGCATAAATTAAATTATCTGCAAATTTAATTATCAAAATTACCTAAATAAAATTACACTCTATGCCTAACTTAATAAATAATTGTTATGAAAAAAAACAAATACCCAAATTACAAAACAAAATGTGGCTGGAACTCATTGCTCTCGACATATCAATCCAAGCCCATATTATCTGATGATATTACCTCAGATGTTGTGATAATCGGTAGTGGATATACAGGGTTAGCAGCCGCAAAACGATGGTTTGAGCTTTCTCCCGATGACTCAATTACAATGATTGACGCGAGTACTATTGGGGAAGGAAGTTCTGGTCGTAATTCAGGATTTTTACTAGAAATTGCTCTAGCTAATGACGCTAAATCAACATCATTAAAAAAACTAATAAAATGCAACCAACTAATCTCAAGAACTATAGATAAAATTAAACAGGCTACTTTAACTGCATCATTAGACTGCAAAATGCATCGGACGGGAACATATAGGGTGGCAGCTGGTAGTTCAGGCTTAAAATCTTTACTTAATTACCAAAGATTTTTAGAAGCCTCAAAGCTTGAACATAAAATCCTCAATACTGACCAACTAAATGAACTTCTTGGTACCACCTATTATCGCCAAGGTCTCTATACTCCTCATTGCTATTTAGCTCAGCCAGCAGCATTAATCAGAAGCATGGCAGAACAGCTCCCCCCTGCAATTCAAAGATATGAAAATACCCCTGCTTTAGAGTGCTTAAAAAGTAAGTCTCATTGGGTCATCAAAACTCCTCAAGCAAAAATAAAAACTAAAAAAGTTATAATTGCTAACAATGCCTTTTGCGGAAAATTAGGTATTGGAAGTCATCGGGTTGCCACTATCTATACTTATGCAGCGCTAACTGAAAAGCTTAATAAAGAGAGCTTGTCTTCGTTAGGAACAGATAATAATTGGGGTATTTTACCAACTCATCGACTTGGCAGTACCTTGAGAAGAACTATTGATGGTAGATTAATGATTCGTTCACTTTATGACTATGACAAAGAAGACAATATCAAATCAATAAGCAAAAAATTAATGCATCACCTAAAAATGCGCTACCCAAATCTGCCAGAATTAAATTTTAATAGTGTATGGAGTGGAGCAACTGGCTTAACATTAAATGGTGCGCCACTTTGGGGTGAAGTTGATAAAAACTTATATATCTCAGCTGGTTGTAATGGAGGCGGTGTTGTAAAAGGCACGCTTTTTGGAGAATTATTATCAGATTTAGCCAATAATCAACCCACTCCAGATATTAAGAAGCTTTTTGGTCAAGCTAACTGGATGCCTCTAGACCCATTTAGAGAAATTGGCTTTAACTTTGTTTCAATAATAGAAAAAAATAGAGCGAGAGCAGAGATATAGAAAACTTATGCTTTATCGTTTTATTTAAGGAATAAATATGGAACCTACTGAGTATTATGGAATCTTATCACTTGTACCTGCAGCTGTTGCAATAGTGCTAGCTTTTCTCACTAGAAATACTGTTTTTTCCTTAGTTATGGCTTGTCTAATAGGGGTACTTGTTTTAGGTCAAGGTTTAATGGGATTCCCTAATTTGCTCAAAAACTCTCTTGGGAATACAAATTTTTCATGGGTATTATTACTAGAATTCTTCATTGGAATATCTATTGCCTTTTTTCAAAGAACTGGCGCTATAACGAACTTCTCTAAATATATTGCACAAAAAAAAATGACACGTGTCCGAGTTCAATTAATCGCATGGTTTATGGGAATGTTTGTCTATTTTAGTGATTATTTTAGCCCATTATTTGTCGGCTCAACAATGCGAAATCTCTCTGATCGTTTTAAAATTTCCAGAGAAAAATTAGCATATATTTGTGATTCTACATCAGCTCCAGTGAGTATCCTTGTTCCAATAACTGGGTGGGCAGTTTTGGTAGCAAGTTTATTGATTGGTATGGGCCCGATTGAGGATGTTGGTCAAGCAATGCAGGTATTTATAACTGCAATACCATTCAATATATATGCAATTCTTGCGGTCATTATGGTGGGTTTAATCGCCACCAAAGTTATACCTGATTTTGGCCCAATGAAAACTGCGGAGCACCGCGCAATCAACGAAAACAAGGTACTTCGTGATGGCGCCGACCCCTTAATGGGGGTTGAACTAACAAATATCAAACCCTATAAGGATATAAAAACCAGTTTATTCTGGAATTTCATTTTTCCAGTAATCATCGTCATTAGTTTTGCCATCGGATCATTTTTTATTACTGGTTCTGCAAAACCGATGGAGGCATTCTTATTGTCATCATTTGTGGCAGGAATAATCATGCGAATACAAGGCGTACCTCTTAAAGAAATTATTAATACCGCTATGATGGGTATAAAAGGAATCATGCCAGCTGTGGTAATCTTAGCCTTGGCCTATTCACTTAATGATCTCTCGGCTATGTTAAACACGGCTGGTTATATTGTATCTGCCACAGAATCATGGTTGACGCCCAAAGTACTGCCTATGCTGGCCTTTTTGATTACAGGTATTGTAGCTTTCTCTACTGGCACTTCATGGGGAACTTATGCCATTATGATTCCTATAGCTGTTCCTCTAGCATTTAACTTTTCTTCCAATGAATTGGATACGGTAGTTTATGCAACTATTGCGGCTGTAGCGGGTGGTGGTGTTTTTGGAGATCACTGCTCTCCTTTGTCAGATACCTCTATTCTTGCGTCCACTGGGGCAGCCTCAGATCACATTGATCATATTAAGACTCAAATGCCTTATGCGCTATTAGTTGGACTGATTAGTGTGATGATCTATCTCTCTATTGGCTGGTTTCTTGTAGGTCAATAGAAGGAAAGATAATTCTTAGTTTGTTAACCTTTTGACTTTATTTTTAATTAGACGAAGTGAATTAACCAAATAGATCAATATTTTCATCGATACTGTGTTCTGTCATTAATGAAACAACAATCAGTACTGGCAATCCTACCACCCAACCTAAGTAAGATGAGGCAAATCCCATAGGATTGCCTGCCAGAGTCCATATAACCGCCGATGAGCCTCCTAACAACATACTCCAATAAGCGCCCTTAGCTGTCGTTCTTTTCCAAAATAAAAGTCCTAGCATTGGAAAGAATAGACCTGCAGAACCAAATGTATAGGCTAGATTTATGAGTTTTAAAACATCAGGTATTAGATATGCAATTAAAATAGCAAATACTCCTAGAATAACTGTTGTATATCTAGCCACTCTTACCAGATCTTTCTCGCTAGTTTCTGGGCGCAAATGTTTCCTATATATATCATTAGTAAATATGGCTACAGGGCCCATTAAGCACGAATCAGCAGATGACATAATGGCAGCAATATAAGCAGCGATTACAATTCCAGCAATTCCAGCAGGCAATAAATGCATTATTATCATTGGTGCAGCCAACTCAGGATCAGATAAATCAGGAATCAAAATTCTAGCAAATAAACCAATCATAGTGCTACCAATAGCAAATAACGGCCATTCAATAGGGATTCCTGCCAGAAAAAAACCTCGTTGTGCTGTCTTAACGTCTTTTGCGGCAACAATTCTCTGCATTGCAGCGATAGAAATAAACCAAACTGGAAATACAGCAAAAAACCATCCCAGCATCGTTTTCCAGCCCGCATTACCCCAATCCAATAACTTTGCTGTTTCAGGAGATGAATTGAATATATCTACCATGGCGCTCCATCCACCTACTTCAATCAAACCGATAGGAACAGTGATAAAAACTATGCCAATCATCAAAACAAACATTTGAAAGACATCAGTATATATAACGGCTTTAAGACCCCCCATTGTGGTATAGGCTAGAATAATTGCACCCGATAACAAGACTGCGAAAGTTAGATTCATATTGAGTGTAGCTTGAAGTAACTTTCCTCCCGCAATTATCTGCCCCCCAACAAAAGTAAACCAAGCAATACCAATGACTATGGCTGCCAATGTTCCAGTCCTGCGATCAAAGCGGGCAGCAAATAAATCACCAGTAGTTAATCCATTTACTCGATCAGACCATCGTTTTACTTTTGGGACCATTAAAAAAGATACCATAACAATACTTAAACCTGATACCGCTATATACCAGGAGCCTGAGATGCCAAGTGTGAATCCCAGTCCCCCCATTGCAATACTAAAGCCACCTCCAATGTCTGTTGCGGCCGCACTACTGGTTGTTTGTACTAAATTCATACTTCGATCAGCAGCCAAAAAAGAATCATATTCACTTTTTTGATTTTTTGATCGAGCTACACTGAGACCAATCCATAAAACTACGACAAAATATATCGTCATAGCTATATAATCCAAATAATGCAGGGAACTCAACTAACTCTCCTTGGCCTTAATTCATGGTGCATTTACATGAATACTATTGATAGATTGATATGCATCAGAAAAAAACATAATAGGGCATGGCGAGAGAGCTAGCCACATCTCTTGCTCACTTGATAAAGCTACTCCGGGGAAATCAGACCCCAATGAGAATAACTCCAGTATTAATTGAAAGTGCAAATGCGGCGGCCAGTTTCCATTCTCTGGTGGGGCCCCAACTTCTGCAATCTTCTGTCCCGCCACTACACTTTGCCCCTCTTCTATATTAGCAATACTTGCAAGAGACAAATGCCCATATAAAGTATAAAACAATTCATCATTATCATTAGAATGCTCAAGGATTAGCATGGGGCCATAATCTAGTTCATTTTTATTGTTCGATTTAATATGTATTCGACCATCAAGTGGAGTAAAGATATCTTCTCCACTTTGACAGAATACATCTACCCCCAAATGAACATCTCGTTTCTCATTGGAACCTTCAAATGTGGAGTTAAAGAATTCATTAGCATAAATCTCTCTTACCTCAGCCCATCTTCCAAATCCATATCCAGTATTCTCAGAATACATAGCATCTTCAACTAATCTCGAGAATTCATCTATCTTAAGCCCTTTAATTGGAACATTATGTATATTTGCCCCTTTGCTTAAATCAAATACTATTGCCCTTTGGTCGATATTTATTATTGGTGAACTGGAAAATGAGGAGGACCCAAGAAAGTTCATAGTCATTGAGATTTTTTTCAATAAACTATGATCATTCTCAAACCTTTCTTTTGCATGCATTAAATTTTGATGATTGTTTGTAAAAGACATGTACTTTTCACTTGTATTTAAAAGTAGGATTATATGTAAAGACTATTTATTTTAACTGTAATTAAGCCTAAAGAGATAAAACTTCTTTGGCTGCACGAATACCATGAGTTATAGCTGCATTAGTATCAGCAGATGCCCCTGCATCTGAATTAGCAATTGCTGTTCGTCCAAATTGCTGCCTTCCTATTACCCACGGTTTACTCTCTTCGTTCGGCCAATCTGGCTCCCAAATCAAATCACTTGAATAAGAGTAGCCATGAGGCCAACGATTAACAGTAATCGCGTTAATATCTCTATCAGCATCAAATCCAGCCGATGACAAAGCCTGATCTAATTGATTTTTTACATGCCCCTCAAATACCGAAAAAGGTGTTGATAAAAGTTTTCGCCTACCTTCACGCCATTGATCAGGCCCTTTAATATCAATTGAATGATGTGAATGACACATATGTAATATCATTGGATCATCAGGAGAACTATTAAATTTATACTGACCCAAGGAAACTGGATAATCGAGTTCGACTTGCTTAAAAAAATCATTAGTGTAATAGACAAAGTCCATCCCCAAATCAGCGAATGCTCTCCAATTTGGGATCATAACTTTTGTATAAGTTAAAGGAACCTTGACATTATATTTAAGACCTTCAATTTGCTTTTGAGGTAACTCATTAAAAATATATGGAATTGCACTGTTGTAGCAAGCAAAAATACATTTATCTGCTCTAATGGTATGCGCCTCATGCTGACGAACATAAGTTAAATCAATCACACTTGAGTTATTTTTGTGAACAACATTTACAACTGTTGAATTGAGTCTGATATTTGTATTTGAATCAGCATCGCCATCTAATAAATCATAATTTACTTTTGCTAATACAACATCTTCCATTGTCGAACCTGGCACGGCATTTGGATTTAATTGTCTTACCAATAATCGAGCAACGGAGGCATTACCATCTGGAAAATGAAATATATAAGGCTCATCACCCCTATAACCACTTCTTTTTAGTGTGTAATCTAATCCTGGTAAACCACCATCATAATTTTGTATTGAAGTTGATGGCACTTCATCAATTCCCACACACCAAAAACTCATACCCCAACGTCTAAATATCTCCAATACTTGCTGATCAACCTTTACGTAATCTTTCAGAAAATCATAATAACTAACCTTCTTAAGTAATTTATATTTCTCTTCATCAGATAACCCTGGTAAATAATCTTTTTTATCCGTCCAAACTCTAATTAGATCCAGCCTTGCTTGCTCGCTCATAGGAGTCTTATCAGCAAATTCTTTCCAAGGAATTTTGTTATAACCTATTACTAATTTTTGCTCATCAAAAGATTTATTATCAAAAACAATACCTTTTCCCAGTCCCATGGTTGAATACAAAGATTGATCGAACGCTTCATAAAATTTACTGACGTCTATACCAATTTCAGAGATTAGTTGTTTCGCTTCATCGCTATAAGATGACGGAGTATCTATTGTTTCAGTTCCACCATAACCAATTCTCGTTTCGCCATTAATACTAAACTCGTTACGTTTTGCATGGCCGCCAAAATCATCATGATTATCAAGAATTAATATCTTTGCGTTGGGGTGATTTTTTTTGTAGGTATAGGCAGCGGATAAACCACTGATACCGGCTCCTACAACAACTAGATCATACTTTTCTTCATACTGTGTTTGAGGCCATTTTTTCCCAAAAACACGAGAATGCATAACCTCCCAAGAGCCATCATGACTCCCTCTTAATCCGGTTAATTTAGGCGGATAGTAGTTATTGCCATATATAGAGGATGAGTTACTAGAACCAAAGACACTTTGCCATGGCGTGACTAATGATGAGCCAAGAGCAATCTGCGCCCCATTTAAAAAATCTCGTCTTGTAATATTATCTTTCATACCCCTCCTCACCCTAGCTAAACATTACAATGAACTGATACCTGTATTCAACATCAATCAATATAAAGTGAAAATCTGGTTCTCATTCCTAGAAATTAAAAATATTGGAGATTAACTATTTAGGTGCAATAATTGTCTTATGGATATATTTCCATGGGCTTACTTCAGTACCTCTCTCAATCTTAACTTCAATAACAGCTGGTCGATTATTCTCAATTGCTTTGATTAAGATTGGCTTTAATTCTATAGGTTGAGAAATGCTGTAACCATCAACTCCAAAAGCTTCGCTAATTTTTAGGAAATTTGGATTAACTAAATCAGCACCAATTAAATTAGAATTAAATCGTTCTTGCTGATCTCGCCTAACATTGCCAAAGGAACTATTATTAAAGACAATAGTGACCAGGCCAATGTTATGCTGCACAGCAGAAGCCATCTCTGACATAGCAAATAAGAACCCGCCATCCCCAATGATTGATACTACTGCACGATCTGGCATAGCAACTTTTACGCCAAGTGCTGTTGGAAAACCAAATCCCAATGTCCCCTGAAAACCTGAAGAAACATAAGATCTTGGCTCGTAGATAGGAAACCCATAGTAAGAAGTAAAGCCAGCTTGACATAATTCTTCAACAAAAATTCCATCTCTGGGAAGTACATCTCGAATCACATCCAAGTAAGCCAGTTGTGGTTGTATTTCTTCAATATTATTTCGAGCTTTTATTTTTGCTGATTTCACACGATCAATATCGCCCATTTTGAAGCCACGCTTTATAACTTTCTCAATCAATGCACTGACACCCTCTTTAGCATCAGCCACAACCGCAACATGAGGTTTTAGGCGAATCATTTCCTTTGGATCAACGTCTATCCTAATTAATTTAGGAAAATTTTCAGGCGGCTCATCATAATACTCCATCATTGATAACCAACGCATGTATTGCATCTCAAGTCGAGAACCAATACCAATTAATAAATCTGTACTCTCCCATAATTCCATCGCAGCAGCGGACGAAACACCCCAATCACTATCCTCACTTACGACGCCACGACCACTTCTTAATGAGGTAGCAGCCGCTCCTAATAGGGATGTTAACTCTCTAACCTCTTTACTGGCATGCTGGGCACCACCACCTGACATGATCATAATATTTTTTGAGTTTGCTATTAAATCTGCCGCATCAACTAAACTATCCTCATCAATGACGGGTAAATCAATTTTAGAGTTACCAGCTTCAACCTCAACTTCCCATTCCTGAGCCATAGTATCCCAGCACATTTCAAGTGATACTGGTCCAGGTCTACCACTCTGCATAACTCTAAAAGCTTCATTCATTTGCTTAAAGGAATTCACTGGATTATCTATACGATCTGCATATTTAATAATTGTTCTTAGTGTCCCTGCTTGATCTGATAGTTCATGCAAATGACCTCTCCCAGAACCAAGAAATTGAGATGGTACTTGGCCTGTCAGGCATAATAGAGGAACATTACCTCCCGCAGCAGTGCATAAAGCAGCAGTTGCATTTAGAACTCCTGGCCCAGGAACTACTGAAAATGCACCTGGTTTGCCAGTCGCTTTTGAATAGCCATAGGCCATATAAGCAGCGCCTTGCTCATGTCGACTAATGACAGTTTTAATTTCATTTGATCCATGTAAGGCATCAAATATAGGATATGTTTGTGCTCCTGGTAAACCAAAAACAGTATCGATACCGTTTGCTTTCGCAGCTGCTACCATTGCTGCTCCACCTGTCATTTTTTTTATATTAGTCACATCACAATCCTTGTATAAATAAATCCAATCGCAAAAGTAGTCATTATAAAAATACACACCCAATTCCAAACAACCAATGAGGTTTTTGGTCTGTACTTAGCGGGTATTTTATCTGAGGTTATTGCTAAATAGTTATAGTACCCGATAGTTGGGGCGGCAATCAATCCGATGCTAGTTGCAAAATAGAGAAAAGCTTTAAAACTACTTAGAAAGAAAAGTAAAATTATTATAATACCGAATACTTGTATAGCAGAAAATAATTTATAGCGATCGGGTAAATCTTTAGAACGGCCCATCATAAGCCCAGCTAATCGATCCGTGAGTCTTGGCATTACATCCATCAGAGCAATTAGCGTAGACCACATAACAGCCAAGCCTGCACTTGCAATAATCGGATACGACCAATCACCGATAGTTTCTGTAAAAACACTAAATAATTCTGCAGCAAACTCTGGAGGAGTCACGGGTATCGGCCGACCAGTTTGAAATAATACGGCTGTTCCAAGGACAACAAAACAAATTGCCAAGAATAGCAGCAAAAAATAACCCAACTTAAAATCTCTCAAGGCATCTTCATCTTTGAATTTCTCGCCACTTATTTTTCTTTTTTCAGAAACCCATTTTGAAAATAATATTGCGCCATTGGTTGGCATTGGCATCCAGCCAGCGACCGCTATGACGAATAAAGATAATGGGACATCAAAAGTCAAATCTCCAAATATATCTCGATCATTGCTGCCTAAAAGAGGCAATGAAAAAAATAATGCTATTAATGTTAATATTGAGAAAACTATCACTAAAAACTTAACGATCCTTTCCGCTTTTTCATATTGACCATTCATTAATACCAACGCTGAAATAAGCGTAATTACTATAGCCACTTGAGGTGCACTATAAGGTATGTCAAAAACACTGATAAATAATCCTGCTGTGACCATTGAAACAGCACTGGTAGCGATAAATGTATCGACAACAAAACCTGCCATTAACCAAACTAAAGCTATCTTGCTGATGTCTCCATAAGCTCTAACTAAACTTTCTCCAGTAGCATTGGCATAATCAACAGCAAATCGAAATGCAGGATATTTTATTAAGGTAATAGCAATAATCAACCACAACAAAGATAAGCCATAATCAGCTCCAGCTTGTGTTGAATAGACTAAATGAGAAACACCTACACCCACCGCAGCAAGCATTAATCCCGGACCTAACCGAGCAAATATATTAGGCATCAGATTAAACTTTGGTTACGTTCACTACCTGAATGGTAGTGTATTCATGCAATCCCTCTTCAGCAAATTCAACACCGATACCAGAACATTTCACCCCACCAAATGGGACATTTGGTGCAATCGGCCCATGTTGATTAACCCATGCAGTTCCGCACTCAAGTTTAGAGGCAATATCAGACGCTCTTTCAATATCTGAAGACCATACGGATCCGCCTAGTCCAGTTTCAAGGCCGTTCGCTTTTTCAAGGACATCATCGATATCAGAGTATTTTATTATTGGTAACAAAGGCCCAAACTGCTCTTCATCTACAATACGCATTCCATCAGTGACATTCGTCATCAGCGTATATGGCATAAAATAACCTGGTTCATCGGGTATCTTGCCACCGCATAGAACTTTTCCTCCATTTGCTTTGGCATCTTCATAAAGACCCAGAACCTTATCGTACTGCATTTTATTTTGAATTGGTCCTTGAAGATTATCTTCATTCAAACCATCCCCCATTGGCACAGCGTTAGCTACCTCAGATAATTTTTCGCATAATTCATCATGAATTGACTCATGCACATACAATCTTTTTAAGGCAGCACAAGTTTGTCCGTTATTTAAAAATGCACCTTCAATAATTCCTGGTGCGACAGTTGCTGGATCAACATCATCTAGGACTATTCCAGCATCATTACCACCCAACTCTAAAGTAAGTCTCTTTAACGTGGCGGAAGAGCTGCTCATTACTCTTTTTCCAGTTGGAATTGATCCTGTGAAAATAATTTTCTGAATATCAGGATGCTCTGTCATCCATTGACCTAACTCATCTTCACCTGAGACGCAATTAAGTACCCCTGGAGGCAAGCATTCGTTCATAATTTCAGCCATTCGTAATGTACTAAGTGGCGTATAAGGGGAAGGCTTCATTACTACAGTATTACCACTCCTAATTGCAGGAAGCACATGCCAAACTCCAATCATTAATGGCCAATTCCAAGGCAGGATAGAGCCAACTACTCCTATTGGCTTTCTAGTCTGAAGAATTCTTGCATTGTCATCATCTTGAATTGTTTTAACAGGCAATGACAAAGTGCTGGTGTAGCCAGCCCATCCAGCTGCTCCACCCAATTCAAAGCGAGATCCAGCACCATTTAGGGGTTTTCCTTGCTCGAGTGTCAGCAAATGTGCCAGCTCCTCAGCATGTTCAGTAATGGCTGCCGATATATTTCCACAAGCTTCAGCTTTTACATTGTCAGGTTCTGCTGACCAGGATTTAAATGCTATAGCTGCAGCTGAAACTGCTTCATCAAGCTGCTCTTTTGATGCGATTGGACATTCTGCTACAACCTCTTCATTTGCAGGGTTTAAAACAGAGAATGTATTATTAGAAAAAACTTTTTTTCCATTTATTATAAGTCCGTAATCAGACATTACTAACCTCCTGAATTATGATTAATCAACGTTTATACTATCGAATCTTAACAAATAAGGATACGATTGCTTGGTTAAATAGAGCTCTAAATTACTGTAACAATATTTAAAGCAATCAATATATTATAATTAAAAGTGATAATAAACGGGAAATTCTATGAAATTCTTCAAAACTGATGCAGTAAAATTCATACTTATTTTTGCTTTAACGGGCTCTATCACTAATTTATTTGCAATTGAGTCAACAAAACCAAATGTTATATTAATAGTCGCCGATGATCTGGGTTACTCTGACTTAGGGGTTTATGGCAGCGAAATAAAAACTCCAAACTTAAATCGTATTGCACAACAAGGTATCCAGTTAACCAATTATCATACTGGTCCAACTTGTGGACCAACTCGCGCTATGCTGATGACTGGAGTTGATAATCATCGCGCTGGCTTAGGCACAAATTCTGCTGCGTTAAGACGATTACCAGAATTAAGAGGTTTACCTGGTTATGAGGGTTATCTCAATAATCGTGTTATACCTTTTTCAAAAATACTCAAAGATGGTGGTTATCATACTTTCATGGCAGGTAAATGGGATTTAGGTAAAATAAAAGGTAAGTTACCAACTGATCAAGGTTTTGATCGGTATTTTGGAATTGTTGATGGTGGTGGTAGCCATTTTAGTGATGCTAGAGGAACGTTTGCTGGCCAAAAAATGGCAGCTTACTTTGAGGATGGAAAAAGTGTCCCAAAACTGCCAGATGATTTCTATTCATCCGAATCCTATACTGATCGAGTACTCGACTACATCAATAATGCTCCAAATGACGATAAACCATTCTTTGCTTATTTAGCATATACAGCACCTCATTGGCCTCTTCAAGTTCCAGATGAATGGATAGAAAAATATAAAGGTGTCTATGATTCAGGTTGGCAAGAGATACGAAAAGATCGATTTGAGCGTCAAAAAAAATTGGGTATCATCGATAGTGATACAAACCTACCACCAATGAATCGTGCGGTAAAAAATTGGGATGAATTAGCACCTTTTCAGAAACAAGTAGAGTTAAAACGTATTGAATTACATGCAGCCATGGTTGAATTAATGGATTTTCATATTGGTCGTCTTATTGAATATATTGAGTCAAATATTGAGCGAGAAACAATTATCATTTTCGTTTCAGATAATGGTGCAGAAGGAAACTCAATTGGAGATGTTGGTGATAATAAATATTGGATTCCAGCCACATTTGATAATCGATTAGACAATATGGGTAAAAGGGACTCTTATGTTTGGTTAGGAGCTGGTTGGGCGAACGCAATGGTCGCTCCATTTGGTATTTATAAATCATATACCACAGAGGGTGGAATAAAAACTCCTGCTATTTTCTATAGTACAAAAAATCGATTTATGAATAGTAAAAAAAATTCAGTAATGACAGTAATGGATATTGCACCAACTATTCTAGACATGGCTGGCCTTGACCATCCACACTCGAAAGAAGTTGATTTACTCCCCATGACAGGACGATCTGCTCTTAAATATCTAACTAATGAGACTGAAAGTATTCACGAAAATAACCCTATCGGTTGGGAGCTTTATGGTAATCGAGCCCTAATAAAAGGTAATTTTAAAGCGGTGTTAATTTGGCCACCAGAAGGTGATGGTGAATGGCAACTTTATAATATTTCAGATGATCCTACTGAAAGTAATAATCTTGCCGAAAGTCATCCGAGTGTTCTTCAAGAACTTATCACTGATTGGCAGGGTTATGCAGAAATTAATGGCGTGGCAATTATCGATGAAGATATTGGCTATGGTCGTTACCAATAAATTCCTCAAATAATAAAAATCTACTGAAAGGAGCGTCCAAGCTCCTTAATTTCAGAGTAAAAACCAGCCACCTTAAGAGTAATTTCAATCGTGTGCTCCTCTATATTCAACCAATACCACCCATGATTACCTGAAAAAGGAGCAACGATTGAGCCACTGCTAGTAGCAGTTTCACTTTCTCGATATCGAATGAAGTAGTCATCTGGATAAAGATCTGCATTTCCAGCTGGATCGGCATGAAAATCTGTATATACGATACCTTTATCAACGACCCAAGAATAAACTATTGCATCACCTTGCTGCATTAATGCTTTATATTCGACTTGTTCGCCGCTCTCTAATTTAATTATTAATTCATTAGAATTATAAGTGGTATTATTTGTTTTAGAAAAAGGTGCCCCAAGAACATCTGGCTCCCAGGAATCAAACACTTCTGGGATCACAGGAAAAGAGCCTTCAATCAATGTTACCTCGATAATCTGATTTGCCTCTTTATCTGAGTCTTCAGTTAGTTCAAGTAATCCTAATTTACTTCCAATTCCACTAGGGTCTATACCATATTCAGCAGGCAACACAAAGATCACAGTTATCATTATTGCAAGCAAAAATATGCCTACAATTTTTTTAAGATTCAGTCCACTTGAATTACTCTGAGGAGAGTGATTATTATTTTTTGTCATAGTGTGAGCCCTTTTATCTTTTTCAGAAATTATAACTTATTGTCACTCTATATTCCCGATGATTACTTGGATGAAAATGAAGATCAATAGTTTAAATTAAAAAATAACCCAAAATTTGATATAAAGCCAAAAGAAAACCAAATAGCATCAGTAATAAATTAAATATTCTTGAGTGGCGATAAAAACCACCTTGGTCCCTCCATACTTTAATCAAAATTAAGGCGCCTAATAAAGCAATTAACTGTCCAATTTCGACACCGATATTAAAAGAAATAATATTCAGTATTAATCCATCAGAGGAAAGTGACATCTCTTGTAATTTTGTAGCTAAGCCCAATCCATGCACCAAACCAAACGAAAAAACTGCAATTTTAGGGTTAGGTGGGACTCTAATTATTAACTTCAAACTATTCAGATTCTCTAAAGCCTTATAGACCACAGATAAGCCAATAATTGCATCTACTATAAATGGGTTCACCTGAATTCCACTCAACACTCCAGTAAGTAATGTGATGCTATGACCTAGAGCAAATAGAGAAACAAATATAGCGACTTGTTTTAATCGAAATAAGAAAAAAATAACGCCACATAAATACAATAAATGATCATAACCAGTGATCATATGTTTAGCGCCTAGATAAATAAAAATAGACATAGCTTGACCACTATTTTGCTGCAGAAAAAGAGCGTCTTTACCGCCAATTCCATGCGCATATATAGAGCTTGTAAACAATATTAAAATACCAAAAATACAAGCAATGAAAATATTAGTATTTTGGTTTTTAGTAAGTAACAAATTACTCATTAGATGACAGCGCCTCGGTAATAATGTCTAATCAACCAAAGTGGATTTAGAATTTAAATGCGATTTATAATTAATAATTATATAAAGGAACTATAACATGACAACATCATTGATATGCGCCTCTCATAGTCCATTATTATATTGTTATGCAAAGCAACCAACTGATTGGGATTTAATGCAAAAAGCTTATGAGGATCGTGCCAAAGCAATAAAAATATTTGATCCTGAGCTTGTGATTGCGTTTGGATCAGATCATTTCAATGGTTTCTTTCTCAAATTGATGCCATCATTTTGTATAGGTATAAAAGCTAATGCAGCTGAAGATATAGGTGGTTTTTCTGGTAAATTAAATGTTCCTTCATCAACCGCCATCGAGATAATTGACTATCTTCGAATAAATGATATAGATCCAGCAGCTTCCATTGACATGACCATTGATCATGCATTCTCGCAAACCATTCATACTATGTGTGGTGATCTTCAATCAAAACCCGTTGTTCCAATCTTTATAAACTGTATCGCGGAACCTTATGTGCCTTTCCGTCGTTCTCGATTAATGGGTGAAGCGGTTGGAAAATTTATAAAAACAACAAACAAAAGAGTCTTATTATTAGCCTCTGGAGGTTTATCGCACCACCCCACACGTTATTATCCTGAGATCGATGATGGGCCAGAAGAAGTTACAGCTTGGCAGAAATCTGGTGGTGATGATGCAGAATCACTAACACAAGAAGAATGGATACAGCGTCTAGAAACAATGCATCATGAGGGTGCTGAAATGATTGCGAAGGGTGAAAGAACAGCAAAAGATATGAGGCTTAACAAGGAAGCAGATATGCAATTTATTGAAACATTAATAAATTTTAAACTTAATGATTTCGATAACTGGGATCAAAAAAAACTCATTAAAGAAGCAGGAATTGGTTCTATGGAATTACATACTTGGATTGCAGCTGCAGCAGCACATAAAGCCGCTGGAGGAAAAAAGCCCGTATTAGATTTCTACTCCGTCGCTCCTGAAATTGGAATTGCTGCTGGAGTTGTTCATGGGGATTGATTCAAACTCTTAGTTTGTCTCCATTGAATAAAAATTAAGCACAATATACAAATTGCAGAAAATAAAATTACGGTAGGTTTTGGGCCAAACATGTTGATCAATAAACCCGCTACGAGACTTCCCAGAGCTGGTCCACCAAGTACGATGATCGTCCATAAGCTCGACACTCTGCCCCTTAATTCATTGGCGACTTTTACTTGGACTTGAGATTGTGAGCCAACCGCGACGAAAGTAATGAAAAAACCAATCAAAGCAACAGCTACAATACCTAGATAAATAGTTTCAGTTACAGCAAAGAGCATACAAGAAATAGTCATACCATAACCACCATACAAGACTGCCTGGCGTAACTTTAGGTCTAAAATTCCAGTCATATAAATCAAACTTGCAACCACCGCACCAAATCCTGATGCTGCCATCAATTCTGCTAATGTATCACTGCCTCCACCATAAATTGTAACTGCAAATGCAGGCATTAATTCAATAATACCCCTACCAAAAAAACTACTAATTCCTGCAATCAAAATTACATTTCTGATCAATTCATGATTTAAGGTATACCTCAAACCCTCACTTAACTTTTCTAAGTAACTTTCTGCAGATTTAGATTTATTTTTAACATGTGGAATTTTTATGATGAGCAATGAAAATATTACTGGTAAAAAGGTAATCGCATTAACAAGATAAGCAAAACCTAGCCCGTAATATGTAACGATTAATCCCGCTATACCCGGACCAAGAAAGCGAGATAAGTTAAACCCAGCCGAAGTAATGGCAACAGCACTGGAGAATTGAGAAGATGGAACTAATACTGGTATTAAGGCTAATCGAATAGGCGAATAGGCACTATTTGCGATTCCATAGAATAGCGATAAAATAACTAAAATTGTGACATCTATAGACTCCGTAAAAGTTAAGAAACTCAATAAAAATGCCACACACATCAATACTATGTGCATCACAACAGCCCCAACTCTAGGCTTATATTGATCAGCAAAGACGCCAAAAAATGGAGTCAATAAAAGCAAAGGCAGGTATTGAGCGGCTGCAACCAACCCAACAACAAAAGCAGACTCACTTAGCTGCCATGCATGCCAACCTAAAGATAGTCTTTGTACCCAAACACCAACAACCGATAAAATATTCCCATAGAAGTAAATACGAAAATTTTTACTGGAAAAGGCAGAGCGATTAGAAAATTTCATTAATTATTTAAAAATCCAATTTTCAATAAAAATTATCAGGTATATATTTTTTACTAGCCCGATCCTACATAAGGTATCAGTCGACCAAGCAACAATACTCCAACCCAAGAAATCAATGAAATATATGCGATTAATTTAGCTAAAAAAGGAGTATCTCCATAGGGATCCCAATTCATTATCACAGGACTAATTTTTAATGCAAACCACAAAGCGTTTAACCCTGCGATTAGAATTAAAAGCATTTTAATCTGAAAACCAATATTTACGACATAACGTGCTGGATCACCGACAAAGAATAGCATACCAGTTATAAGGTTGATGAAAAACCCAACTCCAGCTAAAGGCAAAAGTCGGTGTGTTGCCATAATATTCATTGCTTTTACAAAACCTGCTAATCGAACATCTATTATCAACATAGAGCCAAGCAATAATGATAGGCCAACAAAATGAATAATTTCCAAAGAAGGCCAAAACCATGCGGTTGATAAAATCCAATTATTAAGCATACTGCTTTCTAGAAATTGCACTAATATTTCAATCATAATTTTCCTCGATTACAAATAATAAGCAATTAATCGGCCACCAAAAATGGCAGATACCCATAAAATTAGTGAAGTTCGAGCAAACCAAATATCCTTTCTTGACGGTCTACTTATTTTAACATCCCACTCATAAGCAAAAGCTCTTAATCGAGATTGAATAAAATAAGCTAGAATTGAACCTAGCAATATTGCCGAAATTTTTACCAAAAAAGGAATGTTATTTACAAAAATTGTTGCTTGAGAGGAGAATAATGCAAACCCTGAACTAGCATTGAGTAATAAACCAAACCAAGCTAATTTAAAAAATTCGACAAAGGCTGTATATTCTATGGATTCAAAAAAGCCTAATATACGAAAATTAAACACAGTAAATATTCCAACAACGATTGCCAGCCCGACTACATGAAAGCTAAGCATAATTGGATAACCCCAGAGTGACTCTCCCACCCAAATTGATAATATAGAATATTCCAACCATTCAAACATAAACCCCCCAATTAAGTTTATTTGTTCGCTTCTTGCATATTTTTTGTCATAATTTCTGAACCCAAGACTGAAGATATTGTAATGGCTGTATCTAAAGTTGATTGAATAATTTTTTCATACTCTAAGGTATCACAACTTTGTTTTCTCCAAAGAACAGTTATCACTGCCTCAAGACCTTCAATATGGTTAAATACTGGAACTACTAATGCAGAATACCCAGCTTGATATGGATCTTCATCAAATTCATAAAAATTCTTCTTAATTTTTTTTAACTTTCGACGAAATTTATTGGGCTCAAACCCATCCAGTGCCTCTTTCTCTGTTCGTCTAGAGATAACTCTCTCTCTAATCGCTGAAGAAGAAAAAGCCAAAGTTGCTCTGGCTGTTGGTGAGATGGGGACTGTATATCTAAAACCCCTAAGAATCTCAGGATACAAATCATTTCCTGATGCAGTTAAAGTTGAGGCAACTACTGCATCACCACCTGCAGGTATAGATAAAAATAAAGGTTTTAAAATTTTATTTTTTAAGGCTATCAGATAACGATCAGTAATATTGGTTATCTCATATTGAGCCATAGCAGCATTCGATAAAGAAAATAATTTTGAGCCAAGTCTATAACCTCTATTATCAGGTGCTTTAACGACCAATTGAAGAGCAGCTAAGGTACTTAAATGTCTTGAAACTCGAGCTTTTGTCATATTTAGATTAATTGCAATATCCGTTACTCTCTGTGGACGACCTTTTTTTGCAAGAAAATTAAGCAACTCATAAGCCACCACCACACTTTGAACAATTGATGATTTTGAAGTCAACGAATCCATATCGATCTCCATGAAAAATCTTTAGTAACTATAATTATGGCTTAAATTAATCTATATGCAATCGGTAGGCAATAAACCCGCAAATAACCATTGGAATAGAAAAGAAAATAAAATTTGCTGACATGTCATAGCCAGCTAAAATGAGATAACCCGCTAATGCTGGTCCAACAACAGCCCCGGTTCTCCCTAGACCAATAGCCCAGCCAACTCCTGTACTTCTTATTTCAGTGGGATAAGCTTTAGCTGCTACCCCATAAAGACCAGTAAAGGCACTTTGCTGAAGTATCCCAATCACAAGCAATAAGAATAGCAAAGTATTTAATTCATTTGGTGCATATGCAAATACAATCATACTAATAGCTGACGCTATAGATAAGTTAAAAATTAGATTCGTTAACTTCAGTTTGATCGACAAAAAACCCAATAAATAAATGCCAATCACGCCGCCCAAATTAAAAAGAAGAAATGCATCTCTTCCAGCTGATAGATCATATCCAGCATTTTCCATTAATTTTGGAATCCAACTCATCAAAAAATACAATGTCCCAAATGCACAGAAGAATGCCGTCCATAATGTTAATGATAATCTGCGATACGCAGGAGATAAAAGCATTCTCATATTACTTAACAAGGTGGTTTTGTTTTCATCATTTTTGATGAGTTCGGGTAATTGTTCAATCGGAGAGTGTTTTAATTTCTGCAAAATTCTATTAATCTTTTCAAGGGCATTAGTTGGTCGCTTTTCTAGCAGATATTTTAATGACTCAGGGATCATTAACCATGCCACAATAACCATTCCTAGAGTTATTGTTCCACCGAATACAAACATAGCTCGCCATCCATAATCGGGCAAAATATAACCAGCCACAACAGATGTCATCATCGCACCAGTGGGGTAGCCAGCTGTAACAAGAGCCACTGACATTGCCCGATATTTCTCAGGACTATATTCTGCGGCCAATGAAGCTTGACAGGCAAGCAATGCTCCTGCGCCCATTCCGCTAATAAAACGAAGTAGAATAAATAATGTGAGATTATCAGCTTTTGATGTTAAAAATATAGATAAACCAACCAATATAAGGCTCAAAATAATTAAAGCACGTCGACCAATAATATCAGCCATAGGTGCGAGTATCATTGCTCCAACCATCATTCCTGCTAGAGCAAAACTGAATATCCACCCCAGCAAATCATCAGTTAAATTCAAATCCAAAGATACAGAAGAGGCAACTACTGCCATGGCTGTAATATCAAAACCATCAAGCATATTGAATAAAAAACACAAAGCCACCACGAGTATTTGTTGTGAAGTGATGGAACCTTTATCTATAAAGTCGTTAAGACTCTTTGTTGAGTTATTCATAAATACTCTATCCCCTGTTATTTATTAAAGAATATATGAAATATTCAAGATATATCATAGAATCTCATAATCTAGATTGAGCTGAAGATATATAAATGAAATCACTCATTGATGCTTTCCAGTTTCCCAGTTAAATGTTTTCCCAATTGTTTCTTTTGCCACCTCAGCAGGTAATTCTTCAAGCTCTGTTGCCATCGTATCATTCCAGCGATTAAGGAACCCAAAAAGTGAGATAGTTGCAACAATTTCGATAATTTCACTTTCATCGAAATAGTTGTTTAGTTCATCAAAATGTTCCTGTGAGGACTGACTTGGTGACATAGCACCATAATAAGAAAGTCTTAAAGCAGCTTTTTCTGCATCAGTAAATAGATCACTTTTTTCGTAATCCCATACCTGGCTAATTTTTTCCTTTGAGGCATTGTAAATCTTTGAGAGATTGGCCATATGCGCCTGGCAGTATTGACAACCAGAAACTTGGCTAGCAATTAAACTGACTAACATTTTTAACTCTTCGCTTACTGAACCCTCATAGAGAACAGCCTGATTTAATTGCATAAATGCACGAACAATATTCGGCCGTCGAACCATAGTCTGTATACTGTTTGGTGTAAATCCACGTGTATTCTTATAATGCTTGAAACGCTCCAGAATATCTTCTGGCAACTGATCCAGGGGCAAAGGCTTCATAAATGGCATATTAATTCCTCTAAATAATAAATTATCCTAACTACACTTAACTCATTCTATGGAAAATCGAGCAACCGTACAGCCCACCGCAAATATTGGTATATCAGCTGTATAAAATTGAAGACTCCCTTTTCCTTGTGCTGCAGCTGCCGCGGCAATAAAAGTTCTTATCTCAAACCCACCTTGACCTGCATCATTGTAAGTGTCTTCATCGCTATAGCTCAATAAAGCATCTTTATCGTTTCGCATTAGATGGCCAAGAAATTCACGATCCCAAGGCTCATTAATTTTTCCAGAATCAGGGGTAGCAGGCCAATGTGATATCCCGCCAGTCCCAACCAACGCAATTTTCTCTGGCACTTCATCACAAGCTTGTCGAAGAGCTTCACCAAAAGCCCATGCTCGATGTAATGGCGTTAATGGCGGCCCCTGGCAATTAATATTAACGGGTATGACAGGGAGATCATATTTAGGTGTGAGAAAATTCAATGGCACCATTATTCCATGATCAAATTTCCATTCTTCAGAATAAGCAACATCCACCGTTTGCATTATATGCTTTGTCAGCCTTTTACCTAAATCAGGTGCACCAGGTATTTTGGTTTTTTCAATACCTAGCCATTTAGGGTCTTCTATTGGGCCCTCATAAGTATCGCCAATTCCAATACAATATGCGGGCATATTATTCATAAAGAAATTAGCAAAATGTTCTGCAGCAATCACGATAATGGCCTCTGCTCCAGAAGCTATTATTTCAGATTTTTGATTTTCTAGGGCTGCATAAAACTCATCTCTCTTTTCTGTATTTTCTACCAAATGTGCACGGCCAGTAATGCCTGGGGCATGACTAAGAACACCTGAATATACCAAACTCATCTTTCTTTCTCCTCGTTTGTGAAACTTTCACCACCCCCCGTCATTGCATACACTCCATCTCTTACCGGACCATGTACACGAACTCCTTCACGCATCATCTCTAAATAATCAAACCACTCGATTCCTAGTAATGCGGCATAATGCATCAGTATTTGTCCATTTACGCCCAGCACATAAAGCAATCCAATATCACCCTCTTTTAATGCATTAATTTCCTCATCAGTTAAAGAGTATTTTGCAATTAAAGTATCGATATTCTCACTGTAATTTTCTTGAATAGATTCATTACGATTCAGTTCATACAAAAATTTTTGTAAGTTATATAAGCTCATTTCTTCCCCAGTTTAGGTACAGTATGAGTACCAAATGCTGTACATATATTTTTTGTTTCCATATAAAAGTCAAAACTATAATCACCGCCATCACGACCAATACCACTGCTTTTCATACCACCAAATGGCGATGGTAAATGTCGGTTATTTTCTGAGTTAACCCAGATCATTCCAGCATCTAATTGATGCGATAAACGTAGACTTCGACCAACGTCATTAGTCCAAAGATAGGCAGCTAAACCATAAATACTGTCATTTGCAATTTTAAGCGCATCTGCTTCATCATCAAAAGAAATAGCACTTAATACTGGCCCAAATATCTCTTCTTGAGCAACGCGCATATTATTTTCAACATCAACAAATAACGTCGGTTCAACGTAATTACCTACTCCATTTACATTAAATCTTTTTCCACCCTTAGCTATTGTTGCACCTTCGGCAGTTACAGTTGAAAAATAACTCAAAACCTTATCGAGATGTTTTTCATGTATCAATGGACCAATCTCTGTTTCATTATTAAGGGGATGCCCTACTTTTAAATTAGAGATTCGATCACATAATTTATCGATAAATTCATCTTTAATAGATTTCTGGATTAATAAACGACTTGAGGAAGTACAGCGTTCACCATTGAGACTGAAAATCATAAAAATTACCGCATCTAGAGCTTTATCTAGATCTGCATCATCAAAGACAATAACAGGGTTCTTTCCTCCAAGCTCGAAATGAAAACGTTTTAATGTATCAGCACCTTGTCTCATTATTTGAGATCCAGTGGAAGATTCTCCAACGAAAGCAATGGCCTTAATATATTTATTTTCCGTCAAAGCCTTCCCTGCTGTCTCTCCCAGTCCTTGAACACAATTAAGAACACCCCCAGGGAGGCCAGCATCGTAGGCTATCTCAGCGAGCATCATAGCAGTATAAGGTGACCATTCAGCTGGTTTATGCACCACGGTGCATCCAGAAGCTAAAGCTGGTGCTATTTTCCAAGTAGACAACATAAATGGGGTATTCCATGGGGTAATTACACCAACTGGACCGATGGGCTGTCGCAAAGAGTAATTCATATGCTCGTCTGCTGGTAATGACTTCCCATCCATTGCACTAGGGGCCATATCAGCAAAGAAACGGAAATTAGCTGCACCACGAATTGCAGCCTTATTCATATATCGAATTGCTTGCCCTGAATCATAACTCTCCATTAAAGCGATATCTCTTGCGTATTTTTCTATCCCATCTGCAACTTTATGTAATAACTTTTTTCTTATTTTTCCCGATGTACTACGCCATTCGCCAAAAGCTTGAAATGCAGCTTCGCAAGCTATATCAATATCTTCTTGATCTCCAGATGCAATTGAACCAATTTTTTTATTATCAATTGGCGAATAATTATCAAAAGTAAGCTTTGATTGACTGAGTGTTGAATGTCCATTTATAAAATGTGGCAAAATATTTTTTTTGTGTGCAGCAATTAATTTCTCAACATCTTGAAGATTATCATTAAAAATTTTATTCATTTCCTAGACCTCGGATCGTGATTTCATATGTTCACGAATATTACTTTTCTTCCATCGTAAATCTGCATCTAATTCCTGAATCTCAAAAGATAACGCAATTGGATCTGATTGCCAGAATGGTTCAAAAAATTTACTTAAAGCATTAAATAATTTCTCCCCAGCATCTTTTTTTATAGCATCTGATCTACCCGGAGCTATTCGAAGTGCAACATTCACAAAAGCATTAGTTTCATGACCGTCAGCGATCAAGAAATCCTTTCTTGGAACTGCTCGTGTCCGAAGCCCACCCAATGGAAGAGCATCAATATCAGCAGCTATATCATGCATTAATTTCACTAAGTCACGCACATTAATATTTTCTTCAATATTTTCTGAATACTCGATTGTCAAATGCGGCATATTGCACCTTGAAGTTTGATTGAATTAATTTAACATGTTAAGTATACTGCGATAAATACGAACGTCAAGTATCGATGATTAGAATAATTCAAGGAAAGCAAAATGAAAGACTTAAGTTTGATAAAAGGTTCTATACCTCCGATCATTACGCCAATAATAAATGGTCATGTTGACTATGAAACCTATGGTGACCTTGTAGAGTATCAAATTAATAATGGATCTCATGGTATTCTAGTAAACGGAACCACAGCAGAACCATCAACCCTCAATATTGATGAAAGAAATAAGTTAATTGATGTAGCAATTGAGGTTAATAATGGAAGATTGCCTGTCATAGCAGCTACTGGTTCACAGTCTTTTATTGAAACTGAATTACTAACTAAACATGCTGTAAATGTTGGCGTTGATGCCCTTTTGATTGTTACTCCTTATTATATAAAGCCTCCACAAAGAGGTTTAATTGATTACTATTTAAATATAAGCAAACAGAGTGAAACCCCTTGGATGATCTATCATATACCAGGCAGAACAGCTGTTAATGTCTCTCTAGATTCAATGAAAGAATTAAAAGAAAAATCTAAAACCTTTGTAGGTATGAAGCATGCTGTCAATGATTTAGGATTTGTCACCGAGTGCTTTTCACAGTTAGGTAACGATTTTAAAGTATTTGTTGGGTTAGAAGAGCTTTCATTTCCAATGATGACAATTGGTGCTTGTGGCTTAATGAATGCCGTAGGTAATTTGAGACCAAAAATTCTATCTGATATGTGTGAAGCAGTTTGGGAAAATGATTTGCCAAAAGGACGTGAGTTACATCAAAATTTATTAGAGATCAATCAAGCTGTCTTTTATGATACAAATCCAATTCCCATAAAATATATGATGAAAAAATTGGGCATTATGTCAACGAATGAACATCGATTGCCGATGGTTTCTGCAACGCCAGAATTAGAAAATCGACTAGATGAAGTACTAAAACGTGCCAACTTACTATAAGGGAAAAATCCATGAAATTTCTTAGCTTCACATATAATGGTATAGCAAGCTTTGGGGCTATTGATAATCAAAAAATCATAGACTTAGGTGCCCATAATCCTGATTTAATCGATCTTAGGGATGCTATAAAGAAAGATCGTTTAAGTAATTTAGCTATGCAAGCTCAAGGGCTTAAACCGAATTTATCAATAAATGAAATAGAATTTTTACCGACTATCCCAAATCCTGAAAAGATAATCTGTATCGGTGTTAACTATGCTGATAGAAACGCTGAATACAAAGATGGATCAAAACCACCTCAGTACCCCAGTGTGTTTATGCGAACACGTGAATCATTAGTAGGCCATCAACAAAATATCATGGACCCGCCAGAATCAAGCCAACTTGACTACGAGGGTGAAATTGTCTTAGTGATTGGCAAGGATGGCAGAAGAATTAATGAAGAAAATGCAAATGAGTATATAGCTGGTATGACTTGCATGAATGAAGGATCAATTCGTGATTATTTAAGGCATGCTAAATTTAATGTTACACAGGGAAAGAATTTTGCTAAATCTGGTTCGCTCGGTCCTTGGTTAGTGACCCCAGATGAATTAAATCCATTCTCTACATTAGAGGTTATTACTAGAGTTAATGGTGAAATTAGACAGCATGACAATACAGATAGCTTGATGTTTCCTTTTGCATATTTAATCAGTTATCTATCTAGCTTTTATCACCTCAAGGCGGGAGATATTATTGCAACAGGGACACCAAATGGAGCAGGCGCTCGCTTTGATCCACCTAAATATCTAAAACATGATGATATTGTTGAAGTTGAAGTTCCTGGAATTGGAGTTTTAGCAAACAAAGTTGCCACTGAAATAATATAAAAAATTTGGATACAAAAATAAAAAAATACTCGTTAATTAGGAGTTTTAAAGACTCTCTTCCAACGCAATTACTCCAAGCTAGAGAAGCAGCGATGTCAAGATTTCGTCCTATGCTTAGGAGGCATGGATTAACCGAACAACGCTGGCGAGTAATTCGAGCTATTCATGAACATGGCGAGATTGATGCCAGTGAACTGGCAAGGAGAAGCTTTTTACTATCCCCAAGCCTAACCAGAATCTTAAAATATCTAGAAATAGAAAATATCGTACTTAGATCTGGAGATACTAATGATCTTCGCCGTTCTGTATTTTTTCTTACAGACAAAGGAAGAAAAATAATTACTGATGTGGCTCCAGAAACTGAAAATTTGTATGAAGAAATTGAATCTTTATTAGGCACAGAAAAATTTCAACAAATTCTTACCTTACTCAAAGAATTTTCGATTAAAATAAATAAAGAATGACTATAATTTTCAAGCTTGACTGATCAGTGTATTAACACGATCTATCATTTCATCCTTATTATACAAATCATAATAAATTGAGGCCATAACATTTGGTGGCCCAAAGAAAAATCGCTCATATAAAGTTTGGCGTCCACCAAATCCAGAGACTGATAGATCATGCGCCAATCTAAATAGCGCAATTCGGTCTTTACTTTCGAGATTTAGCAATTGAAAGTATTGCGTTACATCACCCGAAATGTCATTAGATAAATCCAGCTCACTCGGAGTAGCCATCAGGGAGCTCGAGCCTAAAAGTTGTACTAATTCAATTAATCGTGGGTACATTTTCGGGAATAAATTTCTTGAGGTATCCAATGGTTGTCGCAAGGGAATAAAATTTCCATACTCATCTTCATGAGCGTGTTGTTCTGCCGAGAATCTTAATGCTCTTATAGTTTCAGTTATAAACATAGCTTCAGCTATATGACCTTTAATAGCCATATCCTTATCTTTTCCTGAGGCTTTGGCCATTGCACACAAAAGACCAACAATAAATTCAGCCTTAGCAAGTTTACCGCAGATAACTTGATGCATCATCTGAGTGACTGCATTCGTTTCAGCAAAAGCTCTATTACATAACAGAGGTTCTCGATAAATAAAAATTCGCTCCCAAGGAACAAAAACGTTTTTAAAAGTAACAATCGCATCCATCTCCTCGTATCGTGAGGACAAAGGTGCATCATAATGAGATTTACCATGGTCATAGCTATCACGACAAATCATGCGTAACCCAGAACTGTTTACAGGTGCCATAAAAGCAAACGCATATTCAAGATGTTCGTCTTTTTGTCGATCTAAGAGTGTCGAGGGGAAAACTTCAACCTCATCTGCTTGTGGACCCAAAGTAGCTAAGAGGCGTGCCCCACTAACAAAAATGCCTGCATCATTCTCTTTGACTACTTTTAAGGTAACATCGGCACTGGATCTGCCTGCTTTAGCTTCAGCAAAACTTACAGTCGGGTTAAGCAAAGAATGAGTTAAAACTTTATCATGTGTCGCTGCATACTGATAATAACGACGCATATTTTCTGCAAACTCTACTTTTCCTTCCTCAAGAAATTTTGCTGCTGCTGTAAATGCCATTATTGAAGCATTCTTGTAATCTGGAGTTCTGCCAAAAATACCATTTGACCAGGTAGCCCACTCATAAAAAGCAGCCCCTCGCTTAACAATATCTTCCTTTGACTTTGGAATCATAAAGGACATAGGTATATCACGGCCATCTTCCTTGAACGTCACAATTTTCTTATGCTTTGGATCGGCCTGCTTATCCATAAAACCGGCCAAGGTTTCTGCACCACGTCGTAAACCTTGATGCTTTGAAACATCAGCAACCCTCTGTCCTTCTAGCCAGACATCTCTGCCATCATTAAGTCCCTCTAGATACTCAGCACCAGATCGAATTCCGTTTCCAAGTGATGTTGTGTTTTCACTTAATTTAGCAACCATTTTCTGTTCCTTTATACTTTATCAATTAATGAAATTTTATTGAGTAAATGAAGAGTTTCATCAAGGTCTTTTTTAGTTAAAGACGATTCAATTTTTTCATATACTCTTTCTACTTTAGGAAGTATTTTTGATTCTAACTTCTCACCTTTTTCGGTTAACTTTAATATTGTTTTACGTCGATCAGTACTTGAATTACTTCTTTCTACAAGACCATTTAACTCCATCCGATCAACAACACCAACCAAACTAGGGGGAGTTATTAAAGACAATGCAGAAAGCTCATTGAGTGCAATGGTTTTATATTGCCATAAAATCCTTAATATCCTAGCCTGCGGTTCAGTAATCCCAAACTCTTTAAAAATAATACGAAATTTTGGCATTATTGTATCAAGTGCTTTATAAAGCATCATTGGTAGAGAATGACTTAATTCTTTTATTGCCATAAATATTGGCTTTAGTTAATATATTAATTATTAATATATTAACTAATATGACTGCTTGTCAAGTTCAATATACAATTATTTAAAAGATACACTTACTAAGGGCGTACTGATGGCAAATAAACTTTTTCAAGATAACAATAAACCTTTTGTATTTACAGCAGAAACGACACCATCAGTTTCCACTAATTTAAAGGAAAACATTCTTAGAGTTGAGAGTTTAATTGGAGTGGCTGATGCCATTAATATTACTGATGCACCCAATTGCAAGCCCAAACTTAGTAGCTTAGTAGTAGCAGGAGAGATACAAAAAAGTGGCCTAGAGGTAATTTTACAAATCACAGGAAGAGATAGGAATAGCATTGCCTTAGAATCAGAAATACTGGGCGCTTTATCATTGGGGATCGATAAGATTCTATGCTTATCTGGAGACCGTCCTCCAGAAGATGGTCCTAAAGCTGTCAATGAAATGAATAGTGCTAATTTGATAAATCTCCTCAAAACTATGTCCGATGGTTTTCTAACAGATGGAGTTGAAATAAAAGAACCTATACCACTTATATCTGGGTGCGCAGACAGTATTCATGATCACTTTACAAGAGATCAACATTCTAAATTTTTTATCGAAAAAGTGAAATTAGGTGTCAACTTCGTACAAACACAATACTGCTATGATTTAGATTTATGTAAAAAGTATTCGGCGTTTATTATGGATAATAACCTTAATCAGAATGCTAATTTTCTTATTGGTCTTGGGCCCTTGAAGTCAGCAAAACAAGCCACTTGGATGAGGGACAATTTGTATGGTGTAAAAATACCAGATTCAATCATAAAGCGCTTGGATCAAGCCTCTTCACCTCTGCAAGAAGGAAAAAAGATATGTGAAGAAATAATCGAAAAACTTATGGATATGCCTGGTATAAATGGCGTTCACCTCATGGGTCCAAGTTGTGAAGATCAATGTGCTGAATTAATTAAAACCTTCAGATAAATAATAGACAAGAGTTAAAATTATGAATTATTTAATAATGCTTTCTGGGATTATCGTAGGGATAATTATATTTCAAACTGGTTTTATAACTAGAACTGTTTTTAATCACCTTGATGAGGCGAATACGAAGATTTTTTTGCGTGCAATTTTCCCGAAATTTTTCTTGTTACTGACATTCCTAGGTTTTGCTTATTTATTAATAAGCTCTTACTACCATCCTGGAATAAACAAGAATTTTGTCCTTGGTTGCATCAACACAGCATTACCAACAATATGTTATATGCTTACTCCGTTAATTAACAAAGCCAAGGATAACGATCAAAAATCAAGATTTCGTGGTCTTCATTTTATTACCGTACTATTTACGGTCATTGTTTTAATATTAAATGCAATAATCTTATTTCTTTAAGAGCTCACTGCACTGGTAAAAACAACATCAGTGGAACTATTCAACGCTGTTTCTGCTGAGTCTTGAAGTACACTAATTACAAAACCAACTGCCACGACTTGCATGGCAACATCATCAGGAATGCCAAATAAACTGCAGCTTAAAGGGATTAATAATAAACTACCTCCAGCCACCCCTGAAGCCCCACATGCAGACAAAGCTGAGATTACACATAGCAGTATCGCACTAGAAAAATCCACGCTAATACCTAGGGTGTTAGTAGCTGCCAAGGTCAGAATAGAAATAGTAATAGCCGCACCGCCCATATTAATGATAGCGCCAAGCGGGATAGAGACCGCAAAAATATTTCTCTGCAGCCCTAATTTTTCACAAAGACTGATATTGACTGGAATATTTGCCGCTGAACTGCGTGTGAAAAAAGCCGTTACCCCACTCTCTCTAAGGGCAATGAAGACCACTGGATATGGATTTTTTCTTGTTTTTAGCCAGACAATTAAGGGGTTTACACATAATGCCATTATCAACATTGAGCTAATTAATACCATTAAGATCCGTGCATAATCGGCCAGAACCTGCAAGCCTGACTCGGCTAAACTACCAGCAACCAAACCCAATATACCGACTGGCGCTAATCTTATTATTACACGAACAAGTTGGGTAATAGCTTGGGATAAATCTGAAAACGTTAGCTTAGTCGTTTCTGATGAACGTCTAAGACCAATACCAATTGCAGCACCCCAAACCAAAATACCGATGAAATTACCATTCATAATGGCACTAACTGGATTATCAACTAATTTAAATAATAAATTATTTAATACCTCACTTATTCCTTGCGGGGCGCTTAAGACGACATCTGTGACGTTTAACTGTAAATTAGTTGGAAATAATGTACTCATAATTACTGCAAGAACAGCGGCACAAAGAGTCCCTATAATATATAAAAACAAAATCGGGCGTAATTTTGGATCTTGATTTTGAGGTTGATTTGCAATAGCGCTTGCCACTAAGAAAAATACCAATACTGGCGCTACAGCCTTAAGACTTTGTACAAATAATAATCCAAATATAGATAATGAATGAGCCCATTCTTTTGAGATAAGAGACACGACAATAGCAATTAAAATACCCATTACTATTTGTAATGTTAAGTCTAAATTTAAAAGTTTTTTGATATAAGTCATACTAATAATCAAGCCAACTTATAGTCCGATGATACAAAAAAAAGCATACTACCAACGACCGGTTAAGTCGGGAGTGCATGAACAAAGGCCACTTTCCATTTTTTTTCGTCCAAATCGTCGATCACTTATACGGCGCTCTGTAAAGCAAACCAATGTTTCGCCTGGATTGCATTTAATTTCTTGATCTGGAGAACTTGGTGAGGTTGAAGGGATTTTAGCTGATGGGTATTCTGGTTGCTCTAGTGAACCAACGCAACCGACTATCAAGGTCGTAAAAATTAATAGTAGTAGGTATTTAATTTTCATTCTAGCTATCCTACTGAAACGATTAATACAGTCAAACATAATTGAGAAAAAACTATACACAATTGCAAATTTGAATTATTCGCAGTGAAATATTCTATTATTCTCTCCTCAGAATCGACTCATCATTGGACCACAAGCGCATAGTTTATCATTTGCCATTTTTTTTCTGCCAAAACGCTGATCACTGACCCGTCTCTCTGTCTCACAAAATAACATTTCATCTGGCTTGCAATCAGTATTATCAAATTCATGTTTTTCGGGTAGATTTTTGAGAAATTTCATAAGAATAATTTTCTTATCATCACCAACAATATCATCCGGCCCCGAAACCTCAATTTCAGCCGCAGCCAATAAAGAGTCAAAGTCCTTAGATGACATTTTTAATAAATCTGCAAATTCTTTTACTGTTATGCCTGTTTGGGCATCATTTGTTTCAGTTGGAGGAGCAACTTCGAGGCTATCTTCGTTTTGCTCTAATGCGTCTGTCATAGGAGTCATGGCTAATAAAGCCATAAAACATAATGTGGATCTTACGTTCATTTTCTGTTCACCTTAATTTAAAACATACTTTATATATACGCTTCTTATAAGAAGGTGTCACTTAAGTTGTCATTTCTTTGCAAAATAAAAACGATTTAACTTAACAAATCCTAGCAAGAAATATTATTGACCTTGTCCTAGAACATTACTATCAAAACCCCTAAGATCTGTTTCTTGTTGGCATGAACATTTTTTGCCTTTATTATTTTTTCGACCATATCTACCGTCACTTATTCTGTGAGGAGAACGTGATTCACAGACGAGCAGTTCGCCTGCGTTACATTTTAAAGCCCCACTTTGGGAGGACGGAGCGCTAGATGGTGTTCTAGCTGATGGATACTCACCAGAATTGCTAGCACAACCAGAAATAAATAAAAAAGCGACAATAACACTCAATAAATTAAATGATTTACTCATTTTATGGAGCTCCTCTGAAAATAAGACACTAAAGACTGCTATAAGCTAGCTC
Source organism: uncultured Woeseiaceae bacterium (assembly GCA_964275745.1). Classification (GTDB taxonomy): domain Bacteria; phylum Pseudomonadota; class Gammaproteobacteria; order Steroidobacterales; family Woeseiaceae; genus SP4260. The sequence continues at coordinate 62,732 of CAXYCT010000009.1, forward strand.
ATAACAAATGATAAAGCACGTTAATTCTCCAATTAAAACATTATTATTCAATTGGGAAATTAAAATAAATAGCGGTATCAGAACTTTGGAATGAAAAATGCCACCACTCTAATTCATAATTAAGAAAATTAAACTTTTCCATAGCGTCTTTTAATAAGAGTCTATTTTTTTGTTGCTGCGAACTAATTAAATCAGTCTTAGTATGAGAAATAGAATCAAATAAATCATAGTTTGAGCCCATATCTATATCATTAGAGTTACCCTGATCAAGAGACATGATACTTAAATCAATTGTATTTCCTCTGCTATGACCAGATTGAGAGGCTATATATGGACCCAATAATGTATCTTTACTAATACGCGGATAATATTCTGCCTTAGTATTTTGATCTGAGAGATCTTCAGTCCAAGCAATAAATTCATCAACTGCTCTTTGAGGGCGATAACAATCATAGATTTTTAAAGTCATTTTACTTTTTAGTAAAACTTTTTGTACTTTCCTTAAGGCTATTGCAGTATCCCTAGTTAATAAACATTTATTAGCTAAATAACCGTCAACTGGCTTACCTGTGAAGTTATTTGATGAAGCGTATCTAACATCTATAACTGCATTGGGTAGATAGCTCCCAATATCGATAAAATTTTCAGGCATTAAGCTTTGTCGAGGTTCTAATGTTAAGGGTGCACAAGCAATCATAGTGAAGGAAGTGACAAAGAGAATAAATAGTCGCAATATTAGCCCCAAATATCCGAATTATAAACAAGACAATTTGATCCTACTATCAAACTGGGTTGCCGGTCCATATCTAATAAAAATGGCCCATCTAAATCAATGAAATCAGCATTCTCAGTTAACAGTATAGCTGGCGCCATGGATAAAGAAGTTGCCACCATACAACCAATCATGAGACCTAAATCACATAATAATGCTTGCTCTTTAGCGCGTAAGGCCTCTGTTAAACCACCCGTTTTATCTAATTTAAGATTAACATAATCATACTTATCAGTTAATTGAGGTATATCTTTAGCTGTATGACAAGATTCATCCGCACAAATAGGTATTAAGTGATTAAAGTCATTTAAACATCCATCTTTACCAACAGGTAATGGTTGCTCTATGAGTGAGACATTTAGATCAAATAACTCTTCTTGCCAAGCACGAATTTGTTTCTCATTCCAAGCCTCATTAGCATCAATAATTAGTTTTGGATTAGGCGCGACACTTCTTATCGCACGAACAGACTCGATCACATCTTGAGAGCCTAATTTTAGTTTTAATACATCATATTTATTATACTCGAGAGCATCTGCAGCCATTATTGCTGGTGTTTCCATACCTATTGTCATCGCTGAAGTTATTTTACTTGGAACATGTTTATTCAGCCTCTTCCACACAGGAATATTATCAACTTTTGACTGCAAGTCCCATAACGCACAATCAATTGCATTTCTTGCCGCACCAGCTTCAAGGGCAATCAGTAGCTCTTCAGAATTCATACCACTTTCTATGCTATTTTTCAGTGTCATAATTTGAGAGATTACTGTTGAAATCGTTTCGCCATATCTCTTGTATGGAACTGACTCTCCTCTCCCTACATGATTACCTTCTGCAATTTCTACATATACAGTATCAGCGGATGCTTTTGATCCTCTAGAGATAGTAAATATCTTCTTTAAAGGCCATGATTCATGAGTAACGGATAACTTTCTCAACATACTTACCCTTGCAATAAAAATTCGATCAAATTATCGACACCATGTTTTAATGGGTCACAGGTTATTAAATCAAAATCTAGAGAGAATTCTTTTATTATTTTTGATGTTTCGTGATCATCTAAGGCGGCCGTATTTAGAGCGATACCTGCAAAACGAACATCTGGATTAACAAGCTTGGCTGCATTTAAATTAGCCTCCATGCAATGTTTGATCGTGGGTAATGAAAATTCTGGGAGTCCTCGCATATGAGTTCGTGTTGGCTCATGGCATAAAATCAAATCTGTGGGTTGGGCGCCATGCAATAACCCAAGACTGACCCCTGCAAAAGAAGGATGGAATAGTGATCCTTGACCCTCAATAATATCCCAGTGGTCAGCATCATTAGCTGGACTTAATTCCTCTATAGCACCACTCATAAAATCAGCCACCACTGCATCTATAGGCACACCTTTTCCACTAATTAATATGCCAGTTTGTCCCGTAGCTCGAAAATCAACTGAGATATTTTTATGTAACATAGCTCTTTCAATCGCCAGCGCTGCATACATCTTCCCAACAGAACAATCCGTACCAACCGTCAATAGTCTGCGGCCCAAGCGTGGTTTAGCATGTGCAATTAAGAAGGGACCATCTGGAATACGCGCCTCATGAAGCAACACATTATTTTTCTCTGCAATGATATTTAGGTTTGGTACAGTTGATAATAATTCGTGGAGCCCCGAAGCTATATCCAAACCGCATTCAGCAGCCTTAATAAGAGTTCCATGCCATGATTGTGATATACCACCACCGCGATTGGCCACGCCAACAACTAAAGTCTTGGCCCCTTTTTCAATTGCAGATTCAATTGTTAATACTGGTAAATCAATATTAGCTTTACATCCTGGAAGTTTAATTTGACCAACACATTCATTAGGTCGCCAGTCAGCAATACCATGAGCAACTTTTGCTGCTAGATCATCCTCAACATCACCAATAAACAATACATATGGCTTTTTTAAATGCATACCAACTTCTACCTGAAATAGATTTAGTAACTCTGAATATTATCTTCTTAAGAGCAAAATAAAAACCCCACAGTGTGGGGTTAAAATATGGCGCGCCCGGAGAGATTCGAACTCCCGACCGCCTGGTTCGTAGCCAGGTACTCTATCCAGCTGAGCTACGGGCGCTTTTGTATCGTTCTAAATTCAATTATATTAAGAGATCACTAAGAATACTATGAATAATAAATAAACCTCAGATAAAAAAATGAAAATAAAAAAAATTCTCAGTCCATCAATCACAAATTTTATTACCAGTTCACTCTTTCGTGACACCAGAAGAAATTATTATGAAATAAAAAGAAAGCTATACAGGCAGAATCATGTTGTGCACTTTTTTTTCCAAATAGATGATCCCTATAGTTATCTTGCCTCTCAGTTATTAAAAAAAATAATTAATGATTATCAAATAACTATTCATATCCATCTAGTTGGGGCCCCAGACAAAAAGGCAGCGCCAAAACAACAGGAGCTAGTTCAATTTTCTTTAAAAGATGCTAAAGAAATAGCCTCGTATCATGGTTTAGATTTCCCAGCCACTGCTAGTTTACCGTCACAAAGTGATACACATAAAGCGATGCTTGCGTTAGCCAACTCAAAAGATTTAGTTAATGATTCGCTCCGTATTGGCAAGCAACTATGGGATCATAATTTATCTACACAAACTAAAACGTTACCAGTATCGGAGGTTGAGCTAGATAAAATACTTGCGAAAAATAAATTGCTCAGAAAAAAATTAGGCCATTATCAAAGTGGGATGTTTTATTACGCTGGAGAATGGTATTGGGGCATTGACCGTTTGCCTTATTTAGAAGAAAGAATGAAAACAATTGGTCTTAAAAAGAATAATTCTCCTAATATTTCTCATTTTCAAGAAAACAGTAAGCCCCTCAATCAAATCAATAAGACAGGCTTAACTGTTGAATTTTTTATCTCAATCAGAAGTCCTTATAGCTATTTAGCTCTGCCAGAAATACTGGCATTTCAAAAAAAATACTCTGTCAAAACAATCATAAGGCCAATTATGCCAATGGTTATGAGGAGCTTAGTGGTTCCAGCCAAAAAAGCTTCATACATAGTAATGGATGCAAAACGTGAATCTGATCGCATTAATATTCCCTTTGGGATTATTAATGATCCTTTAGGAAGGGCTGTCTTAAGGGGTTATTCGCTAAACTCATACGCACAATCCCAGAATAAATTAGGAGAATATCTATTGACATTTTGTCGTCTGGCTTGGTCCAAAGGAAAGGACATGAGTTTAGAGAAAAACCTAAAGCTTGCCATAGAGGTCTGCTCACTTGATTGGAATGAGGCTAAGCATCATCTTGATAACTCAGAATGGCAGCAATCCATTGAAGAAAACAGACTACAACTTATAAAGTCAGGATTATGGGGCGTTCCAAGTTTTCGATTAATTGACCATAAAAATAACGAACTATTTTCAAGTTGGGGGCGAGACAGGATCTGGCTACTAACTCATAAAATAGATAACTACATTAATAGACAACATTAGAGGTATAAAAAAATGAAAAATACAGCCCTGTTAACAATTATGATCTGTTTGGTTATGATCACCATCAAGATCTATACGCCGATAGCAAGCGCAAAAGTAGCTGGAATGAATGGGTATGACTTAAGTCAAGATTATGATTTTAAGCAAGCGGTAGGAATAATAGTTGAAGATTGTGAAATAAAAGGAGATTACATAGATTGTTAGCTAATATGTATTTAGAAAAAAGTACCTATAGCTTATTGGTAAATGATATTGCAGTGGCGTATTCTGAGAACAAAATTTAACTGGTATTAATATTTTGATAAAAATAACTCTATTAATAATATCGCTAGCTTACTCATCAGCATGGGGGCAGGAATATTCATTACTTGCTGAATATATAAATCCTTTTTCTGCGTTTTTTGGCGGTAGTTTTATAGTTATCTCTCTGATCTATTTTTTTCCAACAATGGTATGTCTTCTAAGAAAGCATAATAATAAAATACCAATATTTATCGTCAATATTATACTTGGCTGGACATTTATAGGTTGGGTAGTCGCTCTGGTCTGGTCATTTACCAGTAATACTGAAAATCAAGCTACTCCAAGACAACAAAACACATCCAGTAACAATGATGACTCACTAATCAATCAATTAGAAAGATTGAAAAAATTGCATGATGAAAATGTTCTTAATGATGAAGAATTTGAAGAACAAAAATATAATCTCCTTGAAAAAGGAAGACAATCTGATGAATGATTATGATTTCATCATTATTGGTGCAGGCTCAGCTGGCTGTGTTCTTGCTAACAGATTAAGTGCAATAAGTTCTTATAAGGTCTGCCTACTCGAAGCTGGATCAAAAAATAAAGATATTCGTATCAGCACTCCAATGGGATTTCCTTTTATCGTTGGTAAAAAAAGTAAATACAATTGGAGCTATGAAACTGTGCCACAAAGAGCTTTTGAGAAAGTAGCCCTTCCCCAATCTGAATCCTATATTGTCGATTCAATTGGTGACCTGCATCAAGCAAATATCGAGAATGAAGAGCATAGAAGGGGCTTCCAGCCAAGAGGTAAAACCCTTGGAGGATCAAGTGCTATAAATGCAATGCTGTATATAAGAGGGCAAAAAAATGATTACGATAATTGGAGCAATCTTGGTAATCAAGGTTGGTCGTATGATGATGTGCTGCCTTATTTTAAAAAAGCTGAAACTAATGAAGTTTTCAACGATGAATATCATGGTCAAAATGGACCACTAAATGTCTCAAATATACAAAATGAAAATATTTTTACAAAGGCATTTGTAGAATCAGGAGCCAAGTTACATAACTTCAATCATGATTTTAATGGTCAAGAACAAGAAGGGGTTGGCTTTTTTCAAGTAACTCAGAAAAAAGGCAAAAGATGGAGTGCAGCCAAAGCATATTTGGAACCCATAAAAGACAGAACAAATCTAACTGTACTCACTGATGTAAATGTCGATAAATTAATCATCGAAAACGGCAGGGCAAGCGGAGTTAGGTATTTAGATAAAAAGCAACAAGAATTCACCATCAAAGCCAGTAAAGAAATCATCCTGTCAGCGGGTGCCTTTGGGTCTCCTCAAATATTACTCAGATCTGGGATAGGACCAAAAAGTGAACTGGAAAAACTAGGCATAAAATTGGAGAAACATCTTCCTGGTGTTGGGAAAAATCTTCAAGATCATATTGATTTCGTTCGTACCTTTAGTTTTGAATCAATCGATGCAATAGGATTTTCAATAAAATCATTTTTATATAAATTTCCTCTGGAATTCATTAAATACATTTTCACTAGAAAAGGTCAATTTGCATCACCTGTAGCCGAAGCCGGTGCGTTTATAAAAAGTTCAGCAGAGGAAAATATTCCTGATATTCAGCTTCATTTTGGTGTGGCTAAAACTGTAGACCATGCAAGGACTTTGTTATGGGGGCATGGTATCAGTTGTCATATCTGCTTACTTAGACCAAAATCAAGAGGATCATTAACTTTAAGTTCCAAGAACCCTCTTGCCTCTCCCATCATTGATCCAAACTTCTTATCCAATGAAGATGATATGCAGATAATGATTAAGGGCTATAAAAGAATGGCTGATATT
>CAXYCT010000010.1:0-35798 GCA_964275745.1 uncultured Woeseiaceae bacterium
ATATTCCATGCTTCAGCTCTATTTATTGAGCAAGTGACCATCTTCTGGATTAATTTATGTATATTTTGTCGAGCAAAAGTTGGTTGGATCATTGTTCTTGCTCTGCGCCAGGTATCACCATCACTTACAATAAGCCCATTACCAAGCAACATTTTAATTCTCTCAAAACCTGGTCCTTTTCGATAATTTGAGTGTTTTTTAATTAATAATGCTTTTATTAAGGTTGGGTCATTTATAAAGTAAGAAGTGATGTTTTTAGAAGAGTTAACACTGAAAATATTTCCATATTGTTGCTGCAGTTTTGTAAGTTGATTTAGAGTTAATGTATTGACATCAATATCCATTATGAGGTCGCTTATTTGGGGGCAAGATTTAATTTTAAGAGATTTTTTCATGGATTAGGTAAAGTGAATTATAATATCTACAAGTAATGTTACATTGAGTACCTAATCACTGAAACTGATAATTTGATTATCAAAAATTATAGTATAAATAATGACAAATAATAGTAAAAAATATTCTGCCTCTCCTTCTGCTTATCATGGTAAAAGGCAACTTTCTATTGGTCGTCGAATTTATTATTTTTTTTGTCTTCCTATTTTAAAATTTTTCATACAGGCCTTGGTTTATTCCTATAAAGTTAAGGTAATTTGTGGATCAAACGTAATTGAAGATCTTGTAGCGAATAAGCAAACTACTGCACCTTGTTATTGGCATGAACATAGTTTTGTTTGTTTGACGCTGATATCAAAGTGGTTGAAAAGAGGTTTTAAGGGTGGCTTTATAGTTTCACCTTCTGTGGATGGTGAAGTTCCTGCAAAGATTGCACGCTCATGGGGTGCTCATGTCATAAGAGGTTCCGCGGTCAGAACTGGAGCATCTGCGATGATAGGGATTCACAATATAATGAAGGAAGGGATTTCGATAGTAACAGCTGCCGATGGGCCACTTGGTCCTAAGTATGAGTTTAAAACTGGCGTGGCACTAATGTCAAAAATAGGATCAGCGCCAATCATCCCTATCTCTTGCGCTTCAGATCGTGCATGGCGATTGAATCGGTGGGATAACTTCATGATCCCCAAACCATTTTCAAAAGTTGTTATTGCGGTTGGAGAGCCTCATTATATCCCCAGGAAATGCTCTTTGATTGATCTTGAGGAGCATCGACAACAAGTTCAAGATGAAATGAATAACTTAATGAGTCATGCCAAAGGATATATATCTAATGATCGAAACTAGAAAAGTGATTAATAGTAAAGGCCTCCCCTTCTTTATTATGAACTTCCTTTGTTGTTTGTTGATGACACCTTCTTACGCTGAGCAATTTGCCTTAAAGGCACATGAGGCAAACTATGACGTTGACATAAAGGGTTTTACTGCCGAAATGAAAACATCTTTAAAAACTTTGGATGGCGTCAATTTTCTTGCTGAAGATTTTATAAAGACAACAGGTATAGCAAGTGTATTTTTGAAAGGCACGCTATCGTCCACATCTAAATTCCTAGCTGAAGGCTTAACGTTAAAGCCCAATTATTTTTACTCTTTAGATACAATCTCGAAAGATAAAAAGAAGTTAACGCTTGATTTTGATTGGCCAAGCAATCAAGTACTCATTGTTGATAATGAGAAAGAATCTACAATGATGTTAAATGATGGCATCAAAGATCGTATCTCGCTTAAGTACACATTAATGATAGATCTTTTGGGTGATCAGCTGCAGAATCAGTACAGTCTTTATGAGAATGATAATCTAAAAAAAATTAACATTACAAACCTAGGTACCAAGATAATTACTATTGATAATGTCGTCTACGAAGTAATTGGAATAAAGAGTCAAGCGGCAGGCTCTTCAAAATTATCTATATTTTGGTGCGCAGAAGATCTGGAATTTTTACCAATACTTATAGAGCAATATCGTGACGATAAATTATGGTTAAGTGCAAGCCTATCAAGCTACATAGAGATCACTTAATTACCTTTCTGGTAGATTTGCAATATCCTGATTTCGTTTAAATCTCTGTCTCTGAAAATCAACATTCTTTCAAGGTTGTTTGAGCTCCCCGTTAGTTTGTATTCTTCTGTTATCTTCATACCATAATCATCCAGAGTTTCGATACGATAACTATTATTCACCCATCCTGATGATCTTCTGGCAATTACATTCCCTAATGTAATTTTCTTTACTTCACCAAAACTGTACTCTTCTACAACAGATCGATTGAAATTAATAAAAAGTGAGTAATTGGTCTGTGTGATTTTAATCTTTTTTGTATTTTCAAAGAATAAATGAGCAACTCCCCGAGAATTGGGTTTAACTTTTGATAAATTATTACGATCAAATACACCAGTAGTTTTGATGCTTTGATAAATGACATCACTGGTTTTTTTGACAGCAGATGCTATTGATTTCTTATTATCCTCAAAGTTACCTATGAATTCCCAGCTACCATTGAGGTCAGTTTTACTTGTATTTTTATTACTATACTTGTCAAGTTCCTCTATTGAGGCACAGCTACTCAATAAAAATATAAAAAATAAAAAAAGAAAAGAAAATTCTATACGCACTGTCACTAGCCTCTAAAATAAAAAAACTGTTACCATCATGATATAACAAGTTTGATTTTATATTTTATCAAAATGCACAGATTCATTTTTATTACAAACGACGACCAATATGAATATAGAAAACAATGTTCACTCAACATGGACGAAAGAATTAATAAGGCCTCCTGAGATACCCACCAAAGCAGATGTGGTTATTATTGGTGGTGGGATTGTTGGTATATCAACTGCTTATTATCTTGCTAAGCAAGGTATTGATGTATGTTTGTGTGAAAAGGGCCATATATCAGGTGAGCAGTCTGGACGAAATTGGGGCTGGGTTAGAGTTCAAGGCAGAGATGAGCGTGAAATCCCTATTGATGCTTAGGAGCTTGGATATTTGGCGTAACTTATCAAATGAACTAGGTGAGGACGTCGGATACAGAGAAGATGGATGCCTTTATACTGCTTATTCTGAAAAAGAACTTGGCAGATATCAAGCTTGGATTGATTTGGCTAATGATTATGATATTAAAACAAGTTTTGTATCAAGGAAGGCGCTTGAGGACGCCGCAGGAATGGCGTCTAAAAATTGGGTTGGTGGAATCATCACAAGAACAGATGGAAGAGCTGAACCTCAATTAGCATCATTAGCCCTCTCACGAGGAGCAAAAAGGAATGGTGCGTCTGTACTAACAAATACAGCCGTACGTGGCCTTGAAACTTCTTCGGGTAAGGTATCTGCAGTAGTCACTGAGTATGGCAGAATTAATACATCGATTGTCTTATGTGCAGCAGGTGCATGGTCTTCTTTATTTTGTGGCTCGCTTGATATAAAAGTTCCGCAACTTAGAGTGCGAGGAACGGTCGCAAGAACTAATATAATTAATTCGCCTATCAAGGGAAATATATTCGACAAAAATATAGGTATTAGAAAACGTAATGACGGTGGATACACTGTTGCTCATGGCTCTGTATTAGATCATTCAATAACACCTTCTACGTTTAGATATGCACCAAAGTATTTAAGGGCGTTATGGAAAGAATTTAATGCCTTAAAAATATCAATTGGAATGGACTTTTTTGATGAATTAAAAGTACCCAAAAAATGGAAATTAGATGAAAAATCCCCCTTTGAGTATATGAGAGTTCTTAATCCATCCCCAAATCAATCAGTTATAGATGATATTGAGAGAAGCTTAGGCTCTATTTTCCCTGAGTTCAAGAATGCCTCTATAATTGAGTCTTGGGCTGGTATGGTTGAAACTACGCCTGATGTAGCTCCAATAATTTGTGAAAGTGATAATATACCTGGTTTTTTTATTGGTACGGGATTTAGTGGTCATGGCTTTGGTATTGGCCCGGCCGCAGGACAAGCTATTGCTGAAATGATTGAAAATAAAAATACAATTGACTTAGCACCGTTTAAGTTAAAACGTTTTTTCGATGGGACCCCAATTAGACCAAATTCGACTATATAAATTTAAAAAAATGCATTTATAACAGCACCTTAATAGATATAACTAATTCTATTTATTTAACTTTATTAAGTAATCGACTAACATTATGCCAAGATAAAAACATAATAATGCGGTAAGTAATGTGCCAAATAAATAGATAAAGGCCTGAAAATATTTCTCAACTTCACTAAATTTATGGAGCTCTAGCATCACAGCAGAGAGTGTCGTAAATGCACCACAAAAACCAACAGCAAACAACAATCTATTTTGCTCAATAAGAATATTATTAGTTGATTCTAGGGAAAGATTAAATACATATTGAAATATGACGCCCATCAAAAAACAACCAATTGTATTTGAGAGAATCGTCCCAGTAATATTCAGTAAATTGAAGTAACCAGTCAAAACTGTGAGGCCATATCTTGACATGGCGCCAAGCGCTCCCCCAAGACCTACTAGTACAAAAGAGTTAAATGAAGCTTGTATCAATCTAAAATTCTCGACTTTGTGGAGCTATATTCATTATAGAGTTGCTCTACAAGGGCGCTCACAGAAAGCACACGCTTCATAGAGCCAACACCTTGTCCAGCGCCCCAGATATCCTTCCAAGCCTTACTTTTGGTATTTTCAGAGCCAAAATCCATTTTATTTTTATTTCCATCATTCAAACTATCCGGATCCAGGCCAGCATTAGTAATGCTGCCTTTTAGATAGCTTCCATGTATACCTGTAAATAATGAAGAGTACACAATATCGTTTGCGTTACTTTCAACAATCATCTCTTTGTAACTATCTACTGCATTTGCTTCTGATGTAGCAATAAATCTTGTCCCAAAATAGGCAAGATCAGCGCCGATGCATTGAGCTGCCAGAATATCTTGACCGCAACTCATGCTTCCAGAAAGTATTACGTAGCCATCATAAATTTCTCTAATTTCTTTGACTAAAGCAAATGGACTGAGAGTCCCTGCATGCCCACCCGCTCCAGCACATACTGCAATAACACCATCAACCCCCTGGTCAATTGCTTTTTTTGCATGTTTGATGTTGACAACATCATGAAATACTAAGCCTCCATAACTATGTACAGCTTCTACAACCTTAGCTGGTGGTCTGAGGCTAGTTATAACAATTGGCACCTCATGCTTAACGCAAAGCTCCATATCATGCATAAGACGATCATTGCTTTGGTGGACAATTTGATTAACCGCGAAAGGCGCTACTTTTAAATCTGGATATTTATGCTGATGATCTTTTAATTCGTTCGTAATTCTTGTTAACCATTTATCCAAAAGCTCTTTTGGTCTAGCATTTAAGGCAGGGAACGCACCAATTATACCAGCTTTGCATTGTTCGATAACTAAATCTGGGCCAGAAACAATGAATAATGGCGCCCCAATTAAAGGTAATCTAAGTGCTTTTAATAGTGTTTTTTTATTTATCATAATTATCCTTATACAAGCATAAACCTAGCGTCACATTCGGCTATAATTTTGTTGCCGGTATTTAATTTTGCATCAGCTTTAAGAGTGATTAGACGTTTTTTTTGAGAAACTATCCACCCAGTTAATTTTATTTTTTGCCCCACATGCAGCGGATTTTTGTAACGAACTTCACATTTTGCAGTCAAGGCTTTAATTTTATTCAGATACAAAACATTGGCCATCACGTCATCTAGAGCAGTAAATATAATCCCACCATGAACTGTGTCCTCATATCCAACGTGATTATTGTTGGCCTGAAAATAACCAATACAATTATTTTCATCATCAAGATTAAAACTAATTTTTAAACCAATAGGGTTATCAGGACCGCATGCAAAACAATTAGATGCACCCTCAAAAATCGTTTCGGTCATATCATTACCTCGATTTACTTGATTACTCTATATTTAAATTTATTAGATTTTTGTCAGTCGTTTTTATTACTAATGAGTCCACGTAATCACCATCACGATCCAACGGATCTCCCGTTAATGAGATTCTAGCAATGATTTCAATTTCTTCAAAATTACTAAACTTTAATCCAGGTAGCATAATAGCTGAGCTATCAATAATATTGATACCTGAAACAACATCTTTTCGAATCGCTGCAATAGGTGGTGATGGCTTTAAAGGATCTCTGGCAATTAGATATAGTACTTTATCAGGATAATTATCTAGCTCAACTAAAACTTTAGTACTTATATTGAGTTGAACTGTAAATTCATCATTTATATCATTCGATGATATGTTGTCGCCTCCTCTCCATTCTTTGATTTTCTCTTCAAGTGTATTTCGAATATCATTTGGCGGGGAAAGTGCTAAGAGTCTCTCCCATCTTTCAGCGCCAAGTAAAGGGTTGCCAACACTGACAGCGGATATACCACCATAAAATAAGCTTTTTGTGTCATTAGCATCAATCTTAAGGGCTCTTTCGAACATTTCATTCGCTTTCTGAAGGTATTCTGCATTACCAGATTGAACTAATGATTCTCCGTAATCAGAAAATGTTTGTGCTACAGATCCTGATTCTAGATTTACAACCTTCTCGTATGCCTCAAACGCATTTGGAAATTGTTTTTGAAAGGAATAAGTATTTGCTAATATTCTCCACCCTTCAATATCATTTGGATTTTTATTTAGCCGCTGCTCCAGTGATTCAGTAATGGCATCAATACTCATTACTGGCTGTTCTTCATCAATCATCAAAGGATTGCCTAGATAATAGTATAAAATTGAACTTGCACAGCAGATAAACAAAAATGAAATATAAATATAGCTTGTGATTACAGACCCTCTTTTAATTATAGGTAATACTATAAATATCCCCGCTATAATTAACATCAGTAAGAAAATAAACCACAACATATTAGAGATTAATCATTATTTTGAGTTGGTAATAACAAGGTTTTTTTCCTCACAATATTTACAATCATAAAAAAACCAGCTAGCAAAAAAGCTGCAGGAGCGAGCCAAAGAAATATTCTTCCACCGCTAAATCTTGGTCTATAAAGAACAAATTCACCATATCTCTCAACTAGATAATTGGCGATTTCTTTATCTGTTTTGCCAATAGACAATAATCTTTTAATTTCATTCCTCAGATCAACAGCTAAAAAGACATTTGAGCTTTTAATTGATTGGTTTTGACATACAAGGCATCGCACTTCAGCTATTATTTTTTCGTATCTTAGCTGTAATGTTTCATTTGTAAATGCAGGTCCATTATCTATCGCATGACCTATCGATGAAAATAGCATCACTAATATTATTGAAAACGTCTTCATATACTATTAATACTCAAGAAAGGCTTGAAATACATCGTCCAGTCTCTTTCTGTAAGTGGCCCTAGGTGCTTATATACTATAAAACCTTGTGGGTTAATTAAGAATGTTTCAGGTGCTCCATACACACCCCAATCAATAGCTGTTCGTCCCTGTTTATCTTCCGCTGTCATCTCGTAAGGATTACCTAAAGTATCAAGCCAATTCAAAGCATCATCTCTATTATCTCGCCAATTTAAACCTATGATTGCTATTTCATTTCGGGCTGATAAATTCATTAAAAATTCATGCTCTTCGCGACAGCCTGCACACCAAGTAGCCCAGACATTAAATAAAACGAATCTTCCTTTTAGATTTGTTTGATCTATGATTACAGACGGGTTAATTAATGAAGGTAATACAAAAGAAGGTGACGCTTTACCAATTAATGGAGATGGCAATTCTGATTTATTTCTACTTAAACCAATAAAAAAAATTGGTAACATAATGACGAAAACAATAATTGGTAAATATTTCTTTTTCATTAAAAGGGATAATCCTATAAATTACGTTGTCTTTCTTCTGTATCTTCTGTCTGTAACGGCGATCAACCCACCTAGAGCCATAATAAAGCACCCTAGCCATATCCATCTAATCATAGGTTTATACTGTATTCTAATGCTCCAAGAACCATCACCCAAATCTTCACCAAGAGCTACAAATAAGTCACGATTCCAGCCTGCTGCGATCCCTGCTTCTGTCATCGGACTTTTTTGCACACGATACGTTCTTTTTTGTGGGCGAAGTTGAGTAAGAAAATCACCATTCTTAAATATATCTATTTCAGCTTCTACCGCTTGATAATTTGGTCCATCAACATCTTTTAAGCCTCTCAATTGATACTGATATCCTGCAACATAGATTGAATCACCTGGGCTGAGGCGTCTGTCCGTTTCAATGTTAAAAGCAGAAACAATGGTAACACCAAAAACAAAGCATCCAAGCCCAAAATGAGCTATGGACATACCAAAAATAGAACGATTTAATGATTTTCTTCCCTGAGATGTTTGGCACTGCTTAAAGAGAGGAAAGATTGATGACATCATGATCCAGAGTGAGGCAATTGAACCAACAGCTAGTAATATAGTAATTTTTCCATAGAAGTAGATAGGAATAATCAATCCTAATGCAATTGATAGGACAAAAGGTAACTGTAATTTTTTACGTAGTTTGTTGGCTGATTGTTCGACCCAAAAAGTATTCATACCTAGGCTAATTAAAAAAACGAGAGGTATCATTGGTACTATCATTGCTAACTCAAACCAAGGTGGGCCAATAGAAATTTTACCACCATTGAAAACTTCTAAAATCAGTGGAGCAAGAGTGCCCAGTAATATTAAAGTAGCTGCTATAACTAATAATACGTTATTTAATAACAAAAAAGTTTCACGAGAAAGCGCACTAAAGCCAATTGATTCATCTATATTTGGTGCACGAAATGCATACAATACTAGCGCTCCACCAATCACAATACACAAAAGCATTAATATGAATACGCCTCTTGCTGGGTCTGTAGCAAATGCATGCACGGATATAAGTATCCCAGAACGCACTAAAAATGTACCCAAGAGGCTAAGTGAAAATGCTGATATTGCCAAAAGAAGCGTCCAGCTTTTAAATAAACCTCTTTTTTCGGTCACTGCTAAAGAGTGAATTAGTGCAGTACCAATTAACCATGGCATAAAAGAAGCGTTCTCAACAGGATCCCAAAACCACCAGCCACCCCAACCTAGTTCATAATAAGCCCACCAGCTTCCTAGTGCTATACCAACAGTTAGAAATAGCCAAGCTGACGTTGTCCATGGTCGTGTCCATCTCGCCCATCGTTGATCTAATTTACCACTTAGCATTGCTGCAATTGCAAAAGCGTAGGCTACAGCAAAACCAACATATCCAATGTATAAAATTGGTGGATGAATAGCCAAACCTATATCTTGGAGCAAGGGATTTAAATCAGATCCATTAATAGGTATTGGTGAGATTCTTTCAAATGGATTAGAGGTGATTAAAGTAAACAGCAAAAAACCAAAATTCAAGAAACCAAGAACACCTAGCACTCTCGCTGCAAATGAATCGGGTAGTGTTTTGCTGAAATTAGCAACTAAAACCATCCACACGCTCAGAATTAAAACCCAGAGTAAAAGTGATCCTTCGTGAGCTCCCCAGACAGCTGAAAACTTAAATAGATTTGGCAATTCGCTGTGAGAATTGTTTGCTATGTATAGAACTGAAAAATCATCAACAATAAAAGAATATGCTAGCGATACAAAAGCAAGCACTATAAAGATAAATTGTGCATGAGTTAATGGACTAACCAGAGACATCAGTTCAGAATTATCTTTATGAGCACCCAGAAGACCAAAGCAACCCAAACAAAGCGTCAGACACAAAGATATAATTAAAGCGAATTGGCCAATTTCAGGGATCATTAGTTGTCGTTTGAGCTTACTTTTTCTAAGGCATTTGTTGCGAGTGATTCCATAACTTCTGGAGGCATATAGTTTTCATCATGTTTAGCAAGAATTGTTTTTGCTATAAATACACCATTTTCTTTTAATCTGCCATGTGCAATGACGCCTTGTCCTTCACGAAAAAGATCTGGCACCACGCCTGTATATTCAACTTCTAATCTATTAATATTATCTGTTAGTGCAAAAGACATCATTAAGTTGCCTGGCTGACGAAAGATACTTCCCTCGATAACCAAGCCACCTACCCGAAAATCTTTGTCAGCTGGTATATTAGTATTTTCAACTGCATCTGTAATATTAACAAAAAACATCATGTTTTCATTGAATGCCTTGAATGTTAGAAAAGAAGCAGCGATTAAACCAATAGCAGATAAGCCAAGTGCGAGCATCCTTTGTTGCCTAGGTTTCATTGTCACTTTCCATTTGATGAATTGTATTTTTTATATGACCTAACGTTTTTGAAAGATGGCGAAATGCATCTTTTGTGCAAATAATTATTACGCTTAAAAATGCCAATAATGAACTGTAGACATAAAATGCATAATCCATTGCAAAGAATTCCATCATAACTGATCACCTAATAGCATCTTTTTTGCCCAACGTGAGTTCTTTTCACGATTGAGAACCTCTGCTTTTGTTCTTACCAGAAGTAATGAGCCAAAATATAATGTAGTGCCAATAATCATTGCAAGCAACGGGTATAACATTAATGAGTCAATTGCAGGTCCGCCTGCCTTTAGTAATGTTGGACCTTGGTGAAGTGAAGTCCACCACTCGACCGAGAAGTGAATAATCGGAATATTAATAGCACCTATTAGAATTAAGATAGCACTGAGTTTATCTGCCTGAGCTAGATTAGGTAATGATGCTCTTAAAGCCATGTAACCCAGATATAAAAAAAGCATTAAGAGTTCCGAAGTCAGGCGTGGGTCGCCCCATTCCCACCAAGTTCCCCACATCGGTCTGCCCCAAATTGATCCAGTCAACAATGCCAGAAATGTAAACCAAGCACCAAGAGGAGCTGCGCCCACAATAACCGCATGTGCGATTTTAATTCGCCATATTAGAGCCACAAATGCGGCAAAAGCCATTAACGAATATGCCATCATAGAGATATAGGCTGATGGGACATGGACATAAATAATTCGAAATGCATCACCTTGCTGGTAATCTGGTGGAGCATAAAATAATCCATTAATTAGACCAGCAACCATCAATATTAGGCCACTCACCAAGAACCAAGGAATGAGTGAGGTAGCGATACTATAAAAATATCTCGGAGATGCCATCTTATGTAAAAATGTCCACATAATTTTATTCAGAACCTATTTTTAATGCAGCGGCAGAAGCGAATGGCGAAAAACTTAATGCAAACATGCAGTACGCACTCATAAAATATAGTCCAGATATTGTTGTAGTACCTGCTTGATATAATCCAATTGTCCTCGCTCCAAATATTAAAATCGGTATCATAATTGGTAAGACTAATAAGCTTACTAAAATATTACTATTGTTAACACTAATGGTTAAAGATGCCCCAATAGACCCTATTAAACTTAGAGCGAAGGTACCAAAAAATAACGTAGCAATCATCACTAAAATTGTATCGACTTGCATCTGATAAATTATACCAATAATTGGACTTATAATAATCAATGGCAGGCCACTGGAAATCCAATGTGCACATATTTTAGCGAGAACTAAAAGTGGAAGGGGTTGAGGACTCAGGATTATATAGTCGAGACATCCATCATCCGCATCATCCAAATATAGGTGCTGCAAGGTTAACAAATAAGACAGGATAGCTATTATCCATATGATCCCTGGGCCAATTTGGGTAAGCTGCAATTTACTTGAGTCAACCGCAAGTGGAAATGCGGCTGTAATCATAACGAAAAAGATTAAAGGATTTAATAATTGACTAGGATTCTTTATGTACTGGAGGCAATCTCGCCGAAACATAGCATTAAAACCTGACAACAGTGAAGTATTATTAGATTTATTCATGTGAGTTCAATAATAGATTTACATTCATCGAATGCATCTGGGTGATGAGTTGCTAAAACGCATAATCCATTATTGTAAATATGTTCATTAAGCAATTCTATAAATATATTATGAGCATTAGTATCTAAGTTAGAAGTGGGCTCATCAAGTAACCATAAGGCAGAGTCTTTTAAGATAAGTCGAGTTAGTGAGGCCCTCCTTTTTTGGCCAGCAGATAAATGTTTAAATGGAATATCTTTAATTGGTTGAAGTGAGAGTTTATCTAATGCCTCATCAATTTTATCTAGACAGTAATTATGTAAATTTGCTTCAAATCTAAGATTTTCTATGATGCTTAAGCTGTCTTTTAATCCGTGTATATGAGATATAAATGATATATTTTTATGGTAAGTTTGCCGATTATTAGAAATTAATTTTTGATCCCAAGAGATATCCCCAATTTCAGGCTCTAAAAGACCAGCTATTGTGCGTAACATAGTGGTTTTGCCAGAGCCATTTGGACCAGTTATTAAAATTAAATCGCCAGAGGACAAAACAAAAGAGATGTCTTTAAATAAATACTTTGCTCCACGAAATAGAGTTAAGTTATTTATTGTAAGTTGATTGCTCAATTTTTATTCCTTCAAACATCCTAACAAATTAGCCTCATTATAATTCAAAAAGAAGCTATCAATATTAAAATATCTAAAACAATTCAAAATAATCTGTATTTTTGATTTATTTTGATTTCTTAAAATTTTTATTTTTAGGTGATTTTGACCATCGTTTGTTAGGATTTTTTTTATTTTTATTTTTTTTAAAATCAGGTTTATTTCTATTTACTGAGCCTTTATTTTTTCTAATTGGCTCAGCATTGATTCTAGGATCTACTTCAAAACCGGCGATTATATTTTTTTCAATTTGAATGTTAAGTAATTTTTCTATCCCTCTTAAAAGCTTATTCTCATCAACGCATACCAAGGAAACAGCAAAGCCTTCTTGCCCTGCCCTCGCAGTTCTTCCTATACGATGAACATAATCTTCGGGCAGATACGGTAATTCATAATTTACCACATATGGAAGTGCGTCAATATCGATTCCTCTTGCAGCGATATCTGTAGCCACGAGAACACGAGTTTGCCCTGATTTGAATTGCGCGAGCGCTTTTGTCCTTGCCGCTTGTGATTTATTTCCATGAAATGCGGTTGAGACAATGCCATCCTCATTTAATTTTTCTGATAGACGATTTGCCATGTGCTTTGTTCTTGTGAAAACTAAGACTTGCTTCCAATTGCCAATACCAATTTGATATGAAAGTAGTTCTCTTTTTCTTTGTTTGTCTACGGGCAGAACTATCTGCTTTACTTTATCAACTGTAGAATTTGGTGGAGCAACCTCTACTACGGTTGGGGAATCGAGAAGAGTCCCTGCCAATGATCTAATTTCTTTAGAAAAAGTGGCCGAAAATAAAAGGTTTTGGCGTTCAGCTGGTAATGTTTTAATGATTTTACGAATATCCGTAATGAAACCCATATCAAGCATGCGGTCTGCCTCGTCAAGCACGAACATTTCTACATTATTAAGCTTAAGAGTTCTCCGTTGTAAATGATCAAGCAGCCTTCCAGGAGTTGCAACAACAATATCTACGCCTTGATTTATTTTTTTTATTTGGGTATTCATACTAACACCACCATATATAACAACTGTCCTAAACCTCAAATAGGATCCATATTCTCTTACACTTTCCGCAACTTGAGCGGCTAATTCACGCGTTGGAGTTAATATCAAACCTTTAACTTGCCTTGTTTTATTATTGGAATGTTGTATTTTTTGCAATAATGGCAAAGCAAATCCAGCTGTTTTGCCAGTACCGGTTTGAGCAGATGCAAGAATATCCTTACCTTCCAATATAAGGGGAATTACCTTTGATTGGATAGGAGTGGCAGTGTCATAGCCTTTTTTATTTATTGCATCAAGAAGTTCTTTTGATAAATTCAATGAACTAAATAACATGATCGCCATCCTTGAGATAGTGGAAATGGAACTTATAAATTGACACTTTGCAGGATAACAAATCTCAAAATCAAGTTTGAATTTGGAAGGATCGCATTATGCCTCGGTGCGCACTATAACAAAGACTGCATTAAATAAAATATTTTATTAATATCTGATAGTTATCAAGCATTCAAAGTAAGATGGTAGTCATGAGTAAACAAATTCACAAAATCTTATTATCAAAATCAGTTGGTAAATATAGTCATGTAACGAATTTGCTTGATGCAAACGGAGTGGTCTCTCTGATAAAAAGTGAAGATACCCTCTTTAAACATATGGCACGGCTAGTTTGTAGTCAGCAATTATCACTTAAAGCGGCAGAAACAATTTGGCATAAAATAATTAATCGTCTTCAAGAAAATAAGTTATGTTTAATAGAAGCTTGCAATGGGAATTACACTGAACTATTGAGAGCTTGTGGGCTATCGAGAAACAAGGTCAAAGCCCTGCAAGAATTAAAACAAGCATTTGAGAGGGGTGATATTTCTCATGAGCTAATAATGAAGGCCTCTCAAAAAGATGTATCAGAGCTAGTATCTAAGCTTTGGGGTTTTGGGCCATGGTCTGGTGAGATGATCGCCATGTTCTATTGTGGTCTTCAAGATGTATGGTCAGATGGTGATTTGATTTTAAATAAAGGGATCAACAAACTATCGATTTCTCATGGAATATTACCAAGCGAATTTTTAGCTCATTTCTCACCTTATAAGTCTTATTTGGCTTTACATATATGGAAGGGAAAAAATACAGGTATATTGTAGACTTAGGAAATCCTTAATGATCTTTTTTGATAAAGAGGAATTTAAAATGAATAGATACCACCTTTTTCAGCAATTGATTTTCATTGCCTTGTGCCAGTTCAGTAACCACTTAAAAGCGGATGATATTTCTCAATCCTTATATATCTTTAATGAGGAGACTTGGATAGAACCATTTGCTGAATCTGGGTTTACATGGGGAGGAAACTCTGGCGTACACGTAGAGTCTGAAGACCGCATATTTTTCTTACAACGAGGTGAAACTAAGATACCTGAACCGACCCCAGAAAGTTATACTAATTTTCCAGCATCAATGGGTATTCCAGAATGGAATGTTCTTCGAGGTCGTGGGCGTGTTTGGCAAAATTGTATCTATATTAGCAATAGTCAAGGAGAGATTATTGATATCTGGAATCAATGGGATTATTTATTTCAGGGCACCAATGGACCCGGGCCACACCGAATTCGAATCAGCCCCTATGATGTGGATAAAAAAGTATGGGTAGTTGATGAGACAGGACACATAATCTATGTTTTTTCTAATGATGGCAAAGAATTATTACTGACAATAGGAGAAAAAAATATACCTGGTAACGATCGTTATCACTTAAACCTCCCCCAAGATGTAGCATTCTTACCGAATGGTAAATATATAATTGCTGATGGGATCGGTAATAAAAGAATGATCATCAGAAATGAAGATCACTCTTATCATTCTGAGTTTGGAGAGGGAGGGAGTGAGTCGCATCAATACGGAAGCGTCCATAGCTTAGCATTTGGTCCTGATGAGATGTTATATGTGGTGGATAGGATAAACAAAGATATGAAGATTTATCAACAAATTGCTGAAGTCAATTCCTTGAGTTATCCCAATTATAAATACATTGAAAGCTGGAGTGACTTGGGTTTAATACTCGATCTTATAGTTAATGACGATTCCTTGTGGATAACCGAAACAAGCCCCCCTCGCCTCAAGCAATATAGTTTTGAGGGTAATTTACTTCAGGCGATAGAGTTACCTACTTCAGGGTCGAATTTTTGGATAGAGATGCATTCAATCTCTGTTGATAAGAGTGGCAACCTATACGCAACTGATAATCAAGCTGGAAGACCAAGGAAATTGTCACCAGCAATGAATATAAAGCCGGAAAGGCTGATCAAAACACCTTATCAAGTTAAATAATTAAATCTTTGATCAATTTCTGCTTAAATCAGCCATTGCATCAATGATTTCCTCGTAATTAGTATAAAACTCGTTTGACTCTCCATCTGGAAAGGTGTTTGGAGTTGTAATATCTTTATTTATTTCGATCAAACCTATTTTATGCAATATTCTGATTATATTAATCCATAAATCGACATTAGTGATATCAAAATATTTCAAAAAGCCCCAATCCTGAACAGATCCTGGCATTGGATGGTATTTGGTAATTCGAGTAAAAATAATATCATTTGCACGATCAACAAATATATATTGACCAAATTTACCGCTGGCATTAAAGATTGTTCCTTCTTCATCGTTTTTTGAAATCCACCAATGCAATGAATAGCCACGATTTTGATCTGTCCACCAATTGGGTGTTGACTCCCAAACAGTACTGAAAGTTTCATTCACGTAATCTGAGGGTACAACTTGATCACCAGCCCAGTTGCCATTTCTTGAGAACAGTAAACCAAATTTCGAATAATCTCTTGCTGTCATATCGATACAGCAATAAGTCATAACATTTCCAGATCCATCCTGCCATAATGTCGTATCATTGATACCTATTTTATCAAAAATCCTTTCACGCAATAAAGCATCGGCTTTCTTACCTGTTACTTGCAACAAAATATCACCGATTAGCATAGAGTTAACATTGTTGTATTCAAATACTGTATTAGGTGCCTTTTCCATACCGATAGACTTAACATACTCCATCTGATCATCTCTAAAGAACATATTTTCATGCTCATGCTCTGGAAACTCTAAGCCACTCGTCATATTTAATAAATCTCTGATGGTAACTACTGATCGCTCATCATCGAAATAACTTAAATAAGTTCCAACAGTGTCATCTAGGCTTGATATTTCACCAAGCTCAAGCGATATTCCAATAAGAGCAGCATAGAAACTCTTAGCCATAGACCATGATGTACCATATGATTCTTGATCATAGCCGTCCGCATAACGTTCTCCTATTAGAAACCCATCCTTTATGAGAACTACTGATTGCGTTGCAGAATCTTCAAATGATAAATCGAATAGAGTATCAATTTTTATTTGATCAATGTTAAATTCAGATGATGATTTAGTTTTCCATTTATCAGCTGGAAATTCATTTTCTTGAGCGATTGCATTAAATGTAAAAATACACGACAAGATTATTGCAAGTGTTTTATTGAGTCCCCACATATTTATTCCTAAAAATTAAATTTTAAGTCAGTATCTTAAGTCACTTAAAGTTTGGCCTTGATTTCGCCAAAATAGCGCCCCATCTGCCAAAAACCAGCATACTCCTTTCCATCATTGAATATAAGTGTTCCTTTTCCATTTTTTGAGCCATTATGCCAATTACCTTTATAGTAATTATTGCTTTGATCAATTAGCTCGCCATAACCATGATATATTCCTTTTTTTAAACTTCCCTTATATGAAGTTTTATCTGAGTAATATAAATTTGCTTCTCCCTCAAGATATCCACTTAGCCAGGTTCCCTCGTACCTAGTCCCATCATGAAATAAAGCGTAGCCCTTGAAAGTATCATGGTGCCATTGCCCTTCATATTTGATCCTATCAACGGTAAAAACCAGACCGTACCCTTGAATTACCCCATTATGCCAATTACCTTGATAGTAACTGCCATTATATAACTTGAGTTCACCATTACCATTTGGCTGGCCATTCTGAAATAGACCCTTATATGTACCAACGCCATTTAAGTAAATATAATTACCAATACAATCTGACCAAACTTTGGGTGGCATTTTATTGAAATACTCACCTTGATTGATTGGGCTTCCTTTGCAAGTAGGTTCCGCTTTAAGTGGGATGCATACGATGATGGCTGTGAAAAGAAAAAATAGTTTAATCATTTATATTGAGCATGATCCTTGCAACTAGTTTTATCTTGTTTGCACATTCATTATGTATTGCTACTGATAAGTGGTTGATCATCATAAATTACAATCGATTCGAGAGATATTTCACCAGTATCAATAGGATTTTTTACTCTAATTTCAATTTTATAATTGTCTTTTGGAAGCTGGTACTTCCAGAATAGGTAAAAACGCCTTGTAGTGAAACTTGTTGGCCATTTAACGGTTTCAATTAACTCTCCATTAATGAGTAATTCAGCAGTATAAGTATGATCCTCCTCATTCATGCTAAGCGCTTTACCCATAAGAGCAAAACCAGTGCCATTAAAATCAAAAGAGAAGTTATGGGTAATATTTATTTCACTGTCATTAATTTCTTTCTTTGCTTTCGCGTAGTGACCCTCAAATGACTGCTCAAAAGGAACTTCAATAGGGCTTTGCAGCTTAATAGATACTGAATTGTCCTCTATGCTTCCACCATTAAGGTTAATCATAGCGAGTGCATGCTCATAAGATAGATTATAGGCATCATTCAAGGATATACTAGTATAGGCAAACGGAAGTCCTTCAATTTCTTCCAAGCCCTGTTTCCAAAAATCAGGTATCGCATCGAAGCCTTGCATCGTACCTAAAATACCTGCCGCTGAAGCTGGGTTACAATCTGCGTCATCACCCGCACGAGTAGCGATATCTATTGTTTTAGTAAAATCACCTTCTCCGTATAGCAATCCCAATACTACCCAGGCAGCATTTATCTTTGCATCTATGTTAAATGTATCAAAAACACCCCATGGGCCTAAATCTGTATCAGTCCAATTATCATGAATATGCTGCCATCCAACTTTCCAGTCATTGGGATGTTTTGCATGAATATTTATCACATCAGTAATAATTTTATGAAAATTACTTTTCTCAGGGATCAGTTTTAGGCTCTCATTAACAACATAATCTATATCATCAGAAACATAAGCTAATGAGTACATTGCAGCAATATAAACACCCCCATACCAACCATCACCATAATTCATGATGTGGCCTACACGATCACTAATCTTGGTTGCACTATTTACCATACCGGGCGTCATAATACCTGCAAAGTCGGCTTCTATTTGAAAGTCGATATCATCAGCAGCAGGATTATTTAACCAATGTCCAGATTGCGGTGGCTCTATACCATTTAATATATTGTATCTTGAGACTTGATTTGCAAACCATAACTTATAATCTGCGTTCGCAAATGCGTTCGCAAATGCACTTGCAGGAGCGTCTAAGCCGTAATCTTCGAATACCTGAACGAACGTTAAGTCCATATATACGTCATCGTAAACGCCTGGAATCTCAGTAAATGTATCTTTAAGGTATCCGTCATACCATGGAAGCTCATGGCTATCAGGAACCATCCTGCTCTCATATTTGAATTCAACAGGATAGCCATAGGTGACGCCTACAGTTTGACCTACCCAAGCTCCTTTTATTTTATCTTTTAAAGCATGCTTGGATAATTTGTAGTAGTTTTCACCAACTTGTTGGTTATTAGTTTGAGTATTTGAATTGCAAGATGCAACGCAGAGTAAGGTAAAAAAGAAGATTATAATTTTCATTAATGAACCATATATCATCCGAGCCTAGAAATGAATATCTTAAAGTAAATTCAACTGATAGTGCTCTTCTTTTGGCTAGAGAAACTAGAAACCTTTTTTTGCATCGATAAGTAATTGCAATTTATCTAGATCTGAACTGCCATCAAGAGGATAAGCGATATCTATGTGCAACACACGACCAATTTCAGATCGACTGTTTGCTATTCTAAGTCCAAAGCCAGCATTTTTTAACCAGCCCATTTGTGGTGATTTAAAAATGTCATCATCCCAAGTTTTTCCTATATCCATAAAAATAGCACCGCCAATTCTTGCTATACGAAATGGATACCAATCGGTAAAATAACGTTGTTCGACCGTGAATACTATTCTTGAGTTTCCAGCTTGATATCTTGCTGGATACCCACGTAATCTATTGTCTCCACCTAAGTAAGGGCGATTATTTATATCTAGATTTTGCCCAATAGTTGCATCCATTTCTAAGTGCAAAAGGCGTTTGGCTGATAAACGAACATCATAACGAGCGTTGATCTTTAATTTAATGTTATTTTTCTTATTTTCTTCAAGCCTGCCAGTAAGTAATGACGTAAATAATAATGATTTATCTGGTGTAGCGATTAAAGAGTTGTTGTAGCCAGCTTCAACAAACCAAGCATTTGAAGTCGCATCAATATTTTTTGAGGCATAGCCTAATTTAGCATGCATTTTTGAGCCAATATGGCGATCTTCAACTAAGCCAATATTATCAAGATTCTTCTCTTCAATAAAATTATCTTCGACATACTCAATACCTATGTGAGGATAAGTATGTCGCCGCTTATCAGGAAGCAAATTAACATCTAATGGGTTGCTAACTGAATCTATGCCATATTCTTGATCATCGAGGGTTAAGCCGAGCATATAACGTTTAGTCCAACCATTATTAAGCCCAGTTGAGAGGGCTTTATAAACATTAAGATTTTTAGAAGAGTACGTGAACTGACCGTCAACAGCACCAAGCTTATAGAGTGACTCTACACTCGTTTGATTAGCGACACTAAAGCCATGACTATCCCTAGTATCTAAGGAGTAAAAAGGTTTTTTTAGATCAAATAAGTATTTATTGCCATCTGAATTATTCGCATAATCAAAAATCAGATTATAACGTGAGCCAATGAGGTTATTATCAGATAGCTGAAAGGTTGTTGAATCTCTATCAATGTCAGACTTATACCTCAAACCAATTCGAGTTCCACTGCCTAAAAAATTATACTCTCTTAAGGATATACTAGTCTTATTATGGCCTCCCCCTCTACCAAAAGAAAAACCAGGGTTCAATGTCCAAGCATCTTGAGTATTAATATCAAGGTCAATATTCTCAGCATCTCTTGGTATGATTTCAATATCTGCATTCGTTAAATATCGATTTGCCCTCAAAAGTCGCTCGGTTTCATCTGCAATTCTCTTTGAATACACATCGCCAGATTGAAACAGTAATTGACTGCGAATAACGTCTTTTCTAGTATTAACATGAATTCGATTTAACATCCGATATAAAGCATTATTCTCCTCAGTTATGCTCAAATCAAATACATCTTGGTTATTAATTGTAATTTTTTGAATAACAGCAGCTCTAATTTGTTTATTAGGCTTTGATTTTTGGTTCTCTTGCGCCAACAAAATTTGAGCGAAAAAAGCCCCAAATAGAAATATAAAAAACGCTTTATTAATAACCACAAAAAGAATAATACAGCTTTAATTATAAATAGTAACTCTATGATTTGAATATATTAAAATCGACTGACTACATTAAAAAATACTGTCAATTAGGGTAATATCAATCTGGATCGATACATTTCAAAAAAACGACTCGTTTTGACTCGATTAATTAAGCCAAAAACACGCTTAGTTTATTCAGTAATTTCTTAGTAAGGTATAAGATACAATATGAATTAATTGAGTGCTTAGAAAAACGTTAAGAATTGAATGCTAAAAAAGAAAGAGATTAATTATGAAAATAAGTGTAATCCAGCTAAACAGTCAAACTGACAAACATAAAAATATTAATGATGCATTATTGATTGCATCTGAAGCAATCAAATCAGATAGTCCTGATCTCATTGCTTTTCCAGAAATGCTGTCTTTTTGTGGTGGCACCGAAGAAGAAAAAAAAGAATCTGCCGAATCAATCCCACTAGGAGATACAACACAGGCCTTATCTGAGTTTGCTAAAAAAAATAATGTTTATCTCCATGGTGGAAGTTTCTTTGAAACAGCTGGAGATAAGATATACAACACCTCATTGGCATTTGATGCTAATGGCGAGATAATTGCAAAGTATCGTAAGATTCATTTATTTGATATTACTACTCCAAATGGAAATGACTACCGAGAATCAGATACTGTTCTACCTGGCAGTGAAATTGTTTTTTATAACGCGTTAAATCTATCTATAGGATGTTCTATTTGTTATGACTTGAGATTTGCAGAACTATATCTTGAGTTAGCAAAGAGGCAAGTTGATATAATAATGGTACCTGCTGCATTTACTCTTCAGACAGGAAAAGATCATTGGTCAACTTTACTGAGAGCGAGAGCTATCGAAACTCAGTCCTATGTAGTTGCACCAGGTCAATGTGGGGAGTTTCCTGATGGTGAGAATGGGATGCGGCAGACTTGGGGGCACTCCATGATAATTGATCCATGGGGTCATATTGTGGCTCAAGTATCAGATGGCCCAGGATGGGCAACTGCCAAAGTTGATGAGAAGTATCTGAGGCATATTAGATCTAATGTCCCCGTTTCTTCTCATCGAGTGCTCTAAAAAATGTTCAATGGAACTAAGAATCTAACCAGTTAAAGAGCCCTTCCGTGTTCCCATCAAGAGCAATGGCTTGACCTGAAATTTTATGACCATTCTTCGAGGCAAGAAATAACACCATATTTGCTACATCGGCTTTATCAACAAATAATCGCATTGAGCTCTGTCTTAAATAGACAGCTTCGATCTCCTCAGAAGTATTACCTTGACTCTTGGCATCTGCTTCGATTACTCGCCTTATTCTGTCTCCTTCAACACAACCTGGGCACACTGCATTGACATTGATATTTAATGGGCCAAGCTCCATGGCTAAAGTTTTTGTTAGGCCTACAATAGCCCATTTTGAGGCTACATAAGGAGCTCGATTTGGAACTCCCATTAAACCTGCAGTAGAAGCCATATTTATAATAGATCCAATTTTATTCGCTTTTAAGAATGGCACTGCTAACTTAGTTACATAAAACATTCCGTTTAAATTTACATCAATGGTTTGTTTCCAGTCATCTATTGGTGCGTCCTCAAGTAAGGACGATACTCCAGGAATTCCAGCATTATTGATTAGCACATCGATCTTTCCGTAGATTTTTTTAATATCCTCGAATAGTGTTTTCACTTCATCAAAATTTGAGACATCAACTTGACTGGCGGTCGCCATTGGGTTGCTTTTAAGAAAATCATTAATGTAATCAGAGTTT
Organism: uncultured Woeseiaceae bacterium; assembly: GCA_964275745.1. Classification (GTDB taxonomy): domain Bacteria; phylum Pseudomonadota; class Gammaproteobacteria; order Steroidobacterales; family Woeseiaceae; genus SP4260. Next base: position 22,747 of record CAXYCT010000010.1, read on the forward strand.
ACATCACATATATGAACAGTATTTCCGTCTTTTAAGAAAGTCTCAGCAATGCATCGACCAATTCCAGATGCACCAGCCGTAACCAGTATAACTTTAGACTTCGTCATTATTTAATCATAAACTAAGTTCATTAATTGCACGGTTTGCCTGCTCTATTGCAGTTTCAGTCATCGCATCAGAAGCTGAATCTGATGAAGCGATACTTATATTGCCAAATATTTTTCTACTAAATACCCAGTTTTTTTGTTCATTTGAGAATGCATCAGTATCAAAAGCCACTCTGTCTGACGCAGGGTCATAACCATAGGCATAGCCATGCGGCCAACGATTAACAGTAATTGCTAAAATATCGTTTGCCACATCAAAACCACCGGGTGATAACACTCTCGATAATTGATTTCGAATGCTTTTCTCTAACTCTTCAAAAGGAGTGGCCAGTAAGGTTTTTTGGCCTTCTATAAATTGCTGCCTAGCACTCGGATTGCCATGATCACCAGGCACATATTGCATATGCAATATAATTGGCTCATCTGGGTTCTTAGAGAATTCATATTCACCCATACTGACGGGGAAATCCAATCTAATATTATGATGTAATAATCCCGGTGTTGTTATCCTTTGAACCCCCAATTTAACAAAGGAGTGCCAATTCCTAATTAAAACATTCGTATAAACCAGTGGTGCTCTTATGCAGTTTTTTAATGCTAATTTTTGCTCGGCAGGCATTTCTGGGCAAAGTCTTGGTATGATGGCGTTATAACAAGCCATAACTACTTTTTTTGACTTCACTGTGTATATTTTTCCATCTCTCAGATAGCTCGTCTCTACCTCATTTTTTAAATCATTATTAAGATGATGCGCTCTAATTGCTGTACTGTTAAGACGAATTTTTATATTTGATGATGGGTTATCAAGTTCATTATATTTGAACTTGGAGGTAACAATATCCTCCATCGAATTCCCAATTGCCGCTTTGGGTATCATCTTTCTAACTAATAACCTTGCAATAGTTGCATTACCATCAGGAAAATGAAAAATATAAGGCTCGTCAAGCTCCTCGACTGGGGCATCTACTCCTGGGCCTTCAATCTCATTATCTACTGAATTAATATCGCCAAAGCCTGGGTAACCATAAACCCAGGCAGCAGAAGCTGGGAATGCATCAATATTAACAGCCCAAACACCTCTAGCGGAGGACTGGATTACTTTAATAACCTCATCATCCATATCAGCGTATTTTTTTAGATATTCCTTGTAACTCATTCCTTCTAGTAACGAATAATATTCCTCCGAAGGCATTTTAGGTAGATACACATTTTTGTTATCGTAAAGACGAATCAAATCTCTCTTAGCCGCATCTGATATTGGTGCCTTAGCAAATTTATTGGCATCATCAATCTCACCAACTGCTAGATAATCTTGTCCGAAGGTCTCTTTATCAAAAAAGACTCCTCTAGTAAGTCCATAACTTGAATAAAGATCATGATGAAAGTATTTATAGAAGCGCTGAATATCAACACCAAGATCAATGAGCAATTGCTTTGCATTGACTGGATAACCACTTGGCTGCTCTAAGAACATAGTGCCACCAAAACCAATGATGGTTTTATCTTTAACCGTGAATTCATTGCGTTTCGCATGACCACCAAAGTCATCATGATTATCAAGGATGAGGATTTTTGCATTTGCTTTGATATTTTTTTGATAGAAATATGCAGCAGATAAGCCACTAATACCCGCACCAACGACAACTAAATCATACTCCTCTTTTGATTCAACCGTTTCAAATCTCACACCATCTCTTAGTGCATGGGCACCCTCAAATGACCCTGGATGTGAACCACGCATACCCAATAGTTCTGGTGGATAATAGCCAGGCAGATCTTGTGCACCCACATCTGAAGAACTCATGACATCAGTTGATAGCGTTGAACCAATTGCTATACCTACGCCATTGATGAAGTCACGTCTTGAGATATCGGCATTCATGCCAAGTTGCTTGTCTATTTTATTCATTTTGTTTAACAGTGTTTCCAAAATAGTGAATTTCAATATCTTTTATATAATAAGTCTCATAAAAAAGACATCATGATGGTCACTATATGCAATTTACCGTGACTGATATGCAAATATGAAGGTCATGTTGATCAATTTTTGGCATTACAAATTGACGAAAATATTTAAACTTTTTGGCAACATATTGACACTGATTGGTGTTCTTCCTTTATTTTCACCATCTAAATTCAAAGATTCTTCAGAGGTTCTGATTTTAAACTTACTTACTTGATAATATTCCACTAGTGGGTCATTGATATGATTGCCTGAGAAGACTTCCGTAAATATTTTAAATACCCTTAACTTCGATGCTTTACGAAATAGGATAATATCTATTAATCCATCGTTTAATTTTGCTTTCGGCGCCATTTTCATGCCCTTTCCTGTATGCATGGTGTTTAATGCCAAAAATAAAAGACCTTTTCCTGTGACGAATTCATCCCCAATAATAAAATTCATTTCCTTAGGCACTAACCGGAGAATGCAAATCAAAGACGCAATCGAGTAACGAATAGTGCCAAGAAATCTTAATTTTTCAGCAAGGATATTAACTTCAGAAGCCATACCCCACCCTATTATATTGGCCGAATAGTTAATGTGATCTAAATGCTGAATCTCCATAATATCAATTGGGCTTGTAGTAAATTCAATGATATTAGTAAGTGCTGAGGCATCGTTATAGATCGATAAATCATTACAAAAAGAGTTACCACTACCTCCAGGAAATACGCCTAAGGGAAGGTATTTAGATTTACCAGACCGCATTAATCCATCAACAGCTTCATGAATAGTTCCATCGCCACCGATAGTACAAATTCCATCAAATGATGTTAAATCTTCTTCATATATGAATTTCTTTATTTTACCGGGTCGATCACTAATAAACATATCCACATCAATAGAATGATCTTTTAATTGAGTTTTAATTTTATTGAATTTTATTTCACCTTTGCCATTTCCAGCTTCGGGATTTATTAGAAATAATAATTTCTTTGGCTTTTTAATCATAAAAAATTAATCCTATATACATTTCGAAAATACACTTTTCCTGCCAAATAAGCGAGACTGTCTATATACTTTTATAAGGTCGATCTTGACTGACAACAAAAGTAATTGTCTGGAGATGTAATGAAACATGATGGTAAAAAATATGATTATGTCATTATAGGGGCAGGCTCTGCTGGTTGTGTTCTAGCAAACAGATTATCAGAAGATCTGTCAAATAGCGTGCTGCTCATTGAAGCTGGTGGAAGTGATAAAAATATCTTAATACAAATGCCTTCCGCTCTCTCGTTTCCTATGCATAATAAAAAATACACCTGGCAATTCAAATCAAATCCAGAGCCATATTTAGATAATCGTCAATTATTTTGCCCGCGTGGAAAAACACTAGGCGGTTCATCGTCTATCAATGGCATGGTGTATGTCAGAGGAAATGCAGCTGAATTTGACGAATGGCATAAATTGGGAGCCACAAACTGGGATTATGCTCACTGTCTTCCCTATTTTAAAAAAGGAGAATCTTGGTCAACCAAAGATGATTATAGAGGGCATGATGGACCGCTTTATGTATCTAAAAAAGATCCATTTAGTAATCCATTGTCCCAAGTATTTATAGATGCAGGTATACAAGCTGGATATAAAGTTAATAATGACTATAACAGTGCCACTCAGGATGGTTTTGGGCCCATGCAAATGACGGTTCATAATGGAATTAGATGGTCAACTTCTATGGCTTACTTAGAACCTATTAAGAGTCGCAAGAATCTTGTTGTGCTCACTCATACTATGACGAATAAAATATTACTAAAAAATAAGATTGCCATTGGAGTTGAATGTGAGAGACAAAATGAGAAATTTCATGTCTTTGCGAACAAAAAGGTTATTTTGTCGGCCGGTGCTATAGGTTCGCCACAATTACTTCAATTATCAGGCATTGGTCCTGCAAACATACTTAAGGCTGCAGGTGTTGATATAAAGCATGATTTACCTGGTGTAGGCGATAACCTCCAAGATCACTTGGAATTTAATTTTCAATATCAATGCAAACAAAAAATTACCCTCAATGGCAAATTAAATTTATTTAATAAATTTAAAATTGGAGCTCAATGGTTACTTACAAAAAAAGGACTTGGCGCAACTAATCATTTTGAGGCATGTGGTTTCATTTCATCCAATACAAATATTCCCTACCCCGATATTCAATATCATTTCTTGCCTGGGGCAATGCAATATGATGGAAAAAGTGCTTTTCCAGGTCATGGATTCCAAGTGCATGTGGGTCATAACAAGCCAAAGAGCCGTGGCCATGTGTATATCATTAAGGACGATATAAGAGAATCACCAGGTATTTTATTTAATTACTTGCAGCATGATTCAGATGTAATGGGCTTTCGTCGAAGCGTGAAACTTACTAGAAATATCATGCAACAAGAGGCCTTAAACGAATACAGAGGGAATGAAATTCAGCCAGGTATTAATATCAATGCTGACGATGAAATAGATGCTTTTATCAGATCCTCTGTTGAAAGTGCCTATCATCCATCTTGTACCTGTAAAATGGGCAATGATAAGCTTTCTGTAGTTGATTCAAATACTGCGGTTATAGGGATTGAAGCATTGCATGTTGTTGATGCTTCTATATTTCCAACTATAACCAATGGCAATATAAATGCTCCCACCATCATGGTTGCCGAACGTGCGGCAGACTTAATTCTCAAAAAAATACCCTTAAAGCCAATAGATATAGCAAATCAATCTTAATAAAACATGAACTTACATGCTTGAAAGACGTGTATTAGACGATTTCTCAATTATGATATCTTCATTCATATCGATACCCAGCCCTAGATTATCTGGAACTTCTATTTTGCCGTTCGTAATTTTATACCTAGAGCTCATGAATTGATTTGAATGAGTCATAAAATCGGGGAATAATTCTGCCATCTCTGCATTTGGCAATACCGAGCAAATTTGTAGCATTGCGGCAACAGAAATTGTCATAGAGTTCCAACAATGAGGAGAGATTCTTATGTTATTTTCATGTGCTAATTTTGCTATTACTAAAATATCTAGAATGCCACCAGCCATAGATATATCTGGGTTTAAAATTTGTGCTGCTTGTGAATTTATAACGTTCACAAAATGATCAATGCCGCATTGTCGTTCACCGGTTACTATATCAAAAGACGATTGATTCGTAATACTCGCTAGTTTTTTTATATTTAGGCCATCAAATGGCTCTTCATACCAATAAGGGTTATAAGGCGATATCAATGGCTCTAGATTTATCGCAACATTCACACTAGAAGGACACTCCAAATCCAATAGAATATGTATTTCTTTTCCTAGTTTAGATCTTAATAGTTTCATTAATGATGCGGCTTGGCTTATAGATCTATTTTGAAGTGGGTAAATCTTTATGGCTCTGTATCCCAACTTGATTACATTTTTGGCTTTTTTAACAATATCATTGTCAGAATAATGTTTGTTACTCCAGATATTTGCATAGACAGAGACTGATGACTTTCTTTTTACTCCTATTAATTGACTCAATGATTTATTCGCTTTCTTTGCATATATGTCCCATAAAGCCATTTCAAATGCACTTCTTGCTGACGCATGACATGTATTAATAGTATTTTTCTTATCCTTTGATATTAGGTTAAGAAAATTCCATGGAGTCACTGAGTTAATGTTAGGAATCATTTCGGCAAAATTATGAATGTAATTAATTATATTCATCTCTTTACCTTCTTCGGTGAAGGCTTCTCCCCAACCATCAATTCCATCATTTGTTGTTAATTTAACAAATAAGAATGATTTTCCTTTGGACCATGTATTTTCTGCATTTGATGACTCAATAAAAAAAGTCTGAACAGATGAAAGTTTGATGACCTTGTTATATTGATATTTACAATAGGTTATACAGTCAGAAATATTTTGAATATCAGTTGTTGTATTAGTCATAATCAATCAATCATTGGTAATGGTATATTTAAAATAATTACAATTATACCAATACCATTAATATAATTAATTAAATTATTGCTCATGGATATATACTCTCAATTAGATTGGTAATATGCACGAGATTGATGAGTGAATTTATCAATAGATATTTTTATAAAGAGACTACTATGATTTTTGATTACATTATCATTGGTGCTGGATCAGCCGGTTGTGTTTTAGCAAATAGATTGTCCGTAAATGCTGAAAATCAAATTCTTTTGATTGAAGCAGGAAAGGAAGATAAGAGTTATACACTTGATATGCCCGCTGCAATGCTAAGTAACCTTACAAATAATAAATTTAATTGGCTATTTCAAGGTGAACCAGAACCACAACTAAATAATCGAGTTTTTCAGCATGATCGTGGAAAGACACTTGGAGGCTCTTCATCTATAAATGGCATGGTTTATATAAGAGGTCATGCTAAGGATTTTGATGGTTGGCATGAAATGGGTTGTGAGGGCTGGAGATATGAAGATGTTTTACCCTATTTCATTAAAATGGAAAACTATGATGCAACTGGTTTCAAAGATCGGGGTAATAATGGCCCACTCAATGTTCATCGGCCTACCCCTTCAGACGAGATCTCAAAAGCATTCCTAAAAGCTGGTAATGAATCTGGTTATCCAAAAACAGATGATATTAACGGTGACCTTCAAGAGGGTTTTGGCGTATTCGATTCTTCAATCTATAACGGAAAAAGATGGAGCTCGGCTCGTGCTTATTTGGACCCAATAAAGCGTAAAGATAACATAACCATCCTGACGGAGACTTCGGTTATGAATGTTAATATAGATAACAACAAAGCAACTGGTGTATGCACTAAAGATAAGCATGGAGTTGAAAGAACTTATCAAGCAAATAAAGAGATTATTTTATCTGCAGGAGCTGTTGGCACACCACATATTATGATGTTATCTGGTCTTGGTCCTAAAAAGCATCTTCAGGATAACCATATTAATGTAGTAGCTGATATGCCAGGCGTCGGGCAAAATCTTAATGATCACCCTGATTTTGTTTTAAAATATAAATGCACTAAACCTGTTTCATTATGGCCAAAAACAAAATTATTACCACGTATATTGGCAGGGATCAGATGGTTTATAACACACACTGGAATATGCGCCACTAATCATTTTGATGTGATTGGATGCGTGAGGTCAGATCCAAAAATAGCCTATCCTGATATTCAACTATGTGTATCCCCGATAGCGGTTGATGATCAAACATGGAAGCCTCTTAAAGAGCACGCGTTTCAGATTCATGTTGGCTTAATGCAAGCTTTTAGTCGAGGATATATAAGCTTGAATGACAAAGACCCTTTCTTGCCACCAAAAATACTGGTCAATTACCTTGATGATGAGCGTGACCGTGTAGCATTGCATAATGGAATTAGCATAGTTCGAAAGCTCATGAAAACCAGTGCATTTAAAGATTTGTGTGGAGAAGAAATTTTCCCAGGTGGTGACATAAAATCAGAAGATGAAATTAATAAGAAAATTAATGCCCATACTTATTCTCAATGGCATTTATCTGGGACAGCCTCTATGGGTAAAAGTGATAATCCTAATGCAGTTGTTGATAAGGATGGTAAAGTTCATGGTATAAAGAGTCTTCGTGTTGTAGATGCATCAATTATGCCAAGAGTGACTAATGGCAATACCAACTGCCCTACCATCATGATCGCAGAGAAAATAAGCGATGTTATTTTGGGATTAAACTCATAAAATTAGAACGCACAATCATTTACTAGAACTGGAGAATTTGTTGGATAATCTAAAGAAATTTTATATTAATGGAGAATGGATAGATTCTATATCATCGAATACTCTAGCAGTAATTAATCCTGCCACAGAGGTTCAGATTGGTTCTATTGCAATGGGTGGTAAAAGAGACGTAGATGCCGCCGTTTCTGCCGCAAATATAGCTTTTAAAACGTTTTCAAATACCAGTAAAGAGGAGCGTTTAGAATTACTTAAAAATTTACGATTAGTTACCCAAAGACGATTTGAAGAGCTTGCACAAGCAATTACATTAGAAATGGGAGCACCGATCACGATGTCTCGTGATGCACAAGCAGATGCTTCCATAGGTCATTTAGATGGCTTTATTCAAGCACTCGAAAAGCTCGAAGCAAGAATTACACTCAGCAATGGTGATATTCTTACTCGAGAGGCAATTGGTGTATGTGGTCTCATCACCCCATGGAACTGGCCTATCAATCAAATTTCATTAAAAGTTATTCCCGCTCTAGCCTCAGGATGTACCTGTATCTTAAAGCCCTCAGAATACACCCCATTATCAGCTATGATTTATGCTGAGATCATTCATGAGGCAGGTTACCCACCAGGTGTTTTCAATCTAATTAATGGTGATGGCGAAACAGTAGGCAGCGCCCTATCGAAGCATCCTGATATCCAAATGATGTCATTCACGGGCTCCACTCGTGCTGGAATCTGTGTCACTCATGATGCGGCGGATACCATCAAAAGAGTGACCTTGGAACTGGGCGGTAAATCCCCTAATCTAGTCTTTGCAGATTGTAATTTACAAGAGCAAGTACCAGCGGCTATAGCTGAGTGCATGTTTAATACTGGTCAATCATGCGATGCTCCAACTCGACTATTGGTTGAAAGTGATTGTTATGACGAAGTCATCTCTATAGCAAGTGAATTCGGAGCGAATATTATTATTGATGACCCCTCCAAGGAAGGCGATCATCTTGGTCCATTATTTGATAAAATCCAATATGATCGCGTGCAAGCATCAATCAATATGGGTATCAAAGAAGGGGCAAAAATTCTTGTAGGCGGAGCTGGTAAACCACCAGGTTTTGAGACTGGCTGGTATGTCAAACCAACTATATTTGCTGATGTCACAAGTGATATGCGAATCGCCAAAGAAGAAATATTTGGTCCGGTCTTGGTCATAATTCCTTTTCAAGATGAAGAAGAAGCCATTAATATAGCTAATGATACTCCTTATGGTTTAGCTGCTTATCTGCAAACAGGCTGCAAAGACAGAGCTGAAAGGGTTTCCTCACAATTAAGAGCCGGAGCGGTCCACATCAATGGTGGTGAATTTAATTATGGGTCTCCTTTTGGTGGTTATAAACAATCTGGCAATGGGCGTGAAGGTGGTGTCATGGGGCTAGAGGATTATCTTGAAACAAAAACATTACATTATCCTTAACAATACAAAAGACTTGATATATGTCTAATTGGTTAATCTTTGGGCTTGTAACAAATTATATTTGTATAGCTTATGTTCTTATAAAATGGGGTAATATCCGTTGCATTGGCGAAACACCCATGAAGACACCTGTCTTCATGGCTATTCTATTTACTTCAGGATGGGAAGTTGGGGTCATAATGCTCCCAATGATAGATTTTCCTATGTTTGAGGACCTTATCAATTACCCAGAATATGGCTTTACTAACCCCCTGGCCATGGAGTTTGCTTCCATGGGTTTTGCAATCTGGTCGGGGTATTTTATTACTTGCTTTTATTTTTGTGTAATCGAACCAAAAGTACGTTTTTTTAAAATTCCATTAATTAATTTTATCAACACCATAGTTATCGTTGTGACGTGCTCATTTACCATTTATTTATTTTTATCTAACTTACCAATTTATCTGCCTGAGCTAGGTGATGGTAAAAACTTAAATGCAATATTTTATTTTATTGTTTTTCTGGTTATATCAATAGCAGTCTATTCTAGTTCTAGTATTCGTTATGTAAAAATATTAAGCATGGCCTCAACAATATTATTCTTTTTACTTATTCTAGCTATGTGGGTTGCTTCATTCACTATTGAGCAGATCGGTTTTATAGAGATATTTAAGTCAATAAATTTAATGGGTAATTATTTTGTAAATCTAAATAATTTTTTATTACCTATAAATTTATATCATGAATTCTACCTCTTCTGGTGGTATTCATGGTACATAATGATTGGGCAATTCTTAGCCCGATTTGTCAGTGGAATAAAGACTTATCAATTGTTTTTAATGATAATGATTATCCCTTCAATACCACTTGCCTTATGGTTTTCGGTAATATTCATCTATTATCAAAATGGGATCAATACGGTTGGTATTTATAATTATTCTATGATGTTTGTTGGAACTTTATTTGTTATAAACTCATTAGATTCGCTGATTAGACTATATACTGACAATCTAAATTTAACCCCAAAACGACTGGGCAAGAGTAAGTATATTTTCCTAAACGTATTATCATTAAGCTTACTCGCCCTAATGTACAACTTTGATTTTCTTGAAATAGAGTGGATTGGTGCAATTGTGATTGGATTAGTTGTATCTTGTCTTATTTATATAGTTGCAACAAAGCGAAATATTGTGACCAATATAAAGAGTTCTCCAGCTGAAAATAATCTTGATTTTGGCAAAGTTAATGCTATTGATTGATTGCGTGTATTATTTCTTTTTTTCTTTAAAATAAGTCCATAGCAGAAGAGACAAAACCATACCAATTGACATTATAATCACTGAGAGCTTCCCTCGATGCGGTGTGTCAATAGTCCAAACATGCTGATCAAGCCAATAAAAAAAATATATTGAGATAATCCAAGGCAAGAAAGATACAACACTTTTCATCAGCCATGCTGTTTGTTTTATTAGGTTTATTGCCATTTAAAAATAGTATCATATGTTTACTACCCATCAAGTATATGAAGTGTATTATTCATATTATGGAATAAATATTTGTCACCAATGATTACACAATCTAGACTAAAGATAATAGTAACTTCCAATGAAGTTAATATAAATACGAAATCAATAAGGTTAATGAGCAAATAAATCAATACTTTAATGACAAATAGAATGATCAATAAGTGGAATTTATTCTGGTTAATATCTGCACCTATGTCATTTATTATTGCTGTAGTCATGTTTCAACATGATATGTCTGACCCAAATGATGTCTCTGAAATGATAGGTTTTTCTGTCCGATGGGCTGTACCTTTGATCTTTATTGTAACAGCCGCCTCTGCCGCTAAAACGCTTCACTCAAATGCTTTTACACTCTGGTGGTTCAGAAATCGCAAATATATAGGTCTGTGCTTTGCTGTTGCCATGATGTGGCAAGGCTCTTTTATATTTTTTATGTCAATTATGTATCGAGACTATTATTTTGAAGATGTGTATTTGCTTAGAAATGAAATAGAAGGGAGCATTGGTTATATATTTTTGCTAGCGATGATCGTGACATCATTTAAAACTGGCAGTAAGTATCTAAACCCTCAACAGTGGAAATTAGTCCATAAAATAGCTGTTTATTTTCTGTGGGCTTATGCCTTTACTGTGTATTGGTGGAATCTCTATTATTACCCTAACCCAGTAATGTCTGATCATCTACTCCATTGGATGGGGTTTTTTGCGTTTGCCTCAAGAATTGCTGCCTGGGGTAAAAAAAGACATAAAACTATAACGACTAAAATTAATTCTTTAAATTTAATAACAGGTGGTACCTTTGTCACTTTAGGTCTAGCTGTTGCTGCATCGGGTCTTTATTGGAGAGAATCGGTTAATTTATACTTACTAGGTCCAGCTTGGTCATCAGAGCTATATTTATGGCTACCTTACTGGCCATTTGAACCATTTTTCTCTTTCTTTATGATTGGGATTGGTGTCATGATCATGACACCAACAAAAAACGTTACATTCGCTAATTAGCAATAAACAGTCTTAATTTTATCAAATAAATAACTGTTTTTTATAAACTTATGCCAATAGAAAAAGTCCTATTCAATGAAAAATGTTCTTTATGTAATTTTGAGATTAAACATTACAAAAAGCGATCAAATTTAAACTTTGTTGATTGTAGTGAGATGAAAGATAAATATCTGAAAAGACTTCATGTAATTCTGCCAGGTAATGTGGAATTATCAGGCGTAGATGCATTCATTTATGTCTGGAGGAAAACTAATGGTTACGAGTGGTTAGCAACGGTAATAAATCTTCCTGGAGTGAAGCATATCGCAGTATTTTTATATGCAATAATCTCACGATTACTTTTCTGGAAATTTAAATTATTAAATAAAAATAATCAAAGAGACTAGGCTTATCGTTATAGTGGTTTATGTTGCTGAAAATAAATTTCCATAATCCCATTAGCAATATCACTCGCATCAATTGACTCGTTATTACATAGTACAATCACTGAAAATTCTAGTTGTGGAAATCTAGAATATTGAGCTGTATAGGCCACCCATGAACCGCTATGTGACCATCTTTTGTAACCATTTCTATAATCTATGTTCTGTGCAAATGCATACGAGTATTCATCCCTCTTAATATCTTGACTTACATTAAGATCAGTTCCAGTAGTATCAAAGTAATTTTTTTCCAGAGTTTGAATCAAGTCATTTGATTTTTTACCCAGTTTATTATTATAAAAATTTTGATCCCATTTTATAAAATCATTGATAGAGGTATAAACACCTCCATCACCAACATTACTCAGATTAGTCATATTAATTTCATATTCATCGGATACTCCTCTCTTGGGGAGTAACCATCTGCCCTATTCGTAACGACCAAATTAACATTATCATTAAAAAAAGAAGCATTCATGCCTAATGGCTTAAAGATTTGTTTATCTGCATATTGCCTTAAGGTCATACCACTAGTATTCTCAACTACCATTGATAAGAGGCCATAGCCTATATTACTGTACCAAAATTTAGTTTCAGGTCTCATTATAAGTGGTAGTGTTTTAAATAATGCATATATCTCTTCATTAGACATATAATCTTCATTACCCCAGCGAAACTCCTCACCAACTGCATTTAAAAAACGGTTTGGATAATCAGTATATTCATAGTCACCAAGACCACTAAAATGATGAATGATGTGATTAAGTGTCACCTCTTCTTCGTAGTCTATTAGATCTGGGATATGCTGTTGGAGGGTATCATTAAAAGAGAGTGCCGCATCCTCTTCAAGCAATGCAATTGACAT
>CAXYCT010000011.1:0-21873 GCA_964275745.1 uncultured Woeseiaceae bacterium
GTAATGAAGGGCGCATATCTCTCTCTAAAACCAACTAGTACTCTGTCTTTCTTTGTTACATATTTAACCCCTAATCGTGCTCGACGACGATAATTCCAGCTCCCGTTTTCACCACTTGAATATATAGATTTAAACCATTCAGCAGGAGTAACTTTACCTATACGTGAGAGATTATCTTTCAAGGTATGAAATTTTAAGTCACGTTGTGCGTCGGATGACAGATGTTGTAAAGAGCAACCCCCGCAACGACCAAATACATCACAGCGTGGTTTTATTCGTGAGGAGCTTGGCTCCAATACCTCAAGTAGTTCAGCTTCATCGTATTTCCGTCGTCGTTTACGACGCTGAAACATGACTTTTTCACCTTCCAAAGCCCCCGCTACAAAGACTTTTTTTCCATCCATATCAGCAATTCCTCTGCCATCATGAGTGGATGAAACTATATAAGCGACCTCAGATATGTTTTTACCCATAGAATTAATAGCTTTATATCAGATCCAAGCTGACAAAAATTCATTGAGATGCTCTTCGTTATCAGAAACTAAGGTAGCTCTTACTAAATCAATTTCTTTTTTTAACTCAATCTCAGATAAATTACCACGCATGAACTCAAAACTTAAATAGACTAAATATGTATTAATTACATCAGTTTCACAATAATTACGAATTGCAGTAAGCTCACCTTTCAGCCAACAAGGCCAAACTTTATCTCCACTCATACCGAGTTTACCTGGGTATCCCAGCATAATTGCAATTTGATCTAGACTAGCTCTTGCGTTCATTTGGTAGCCTGATAACACATCCATTAAATCAATATGTCTAGCATGAAATCTACTAAGATAGTTGTTGTAGCGAAAATTATTGTCAATTTTGCCTGAATCCCAATATTTTGGAGCCTGAATTTGGTGTTTTAATGCTCGATAATGAAGTACTGGTAGATCAAAGCCTACGCCATTCCATGATAAGAGATCTGGAGTGTATCTCTCAATACCATCATAAAATCGTTGTACTATTTCCTTCTCAGAAGCGTCTTTTTCACCAAGACTCCATACTTTGAATGTATTTTCAGTTCTAAGCGCAACAGAGATAGCAACAATCTGATGCTGATGAAGAGGCAAGAAATCAGAATTTGTTTTCTGCTTCTGTTTGAACATCATAGTATTCCCTATATCTTCATCAGAGAGACCGTCTAGATCCCACATTTTTCTTCCAAATTCAACATCTGGAATAGTTTCAATATCAAATGCAAAACAATTCATAATATTTATATACCCTTCATCATTACAGAAAACGCCAAAATTAAACCAGCTTCGTCACTTAAGCTGATATGCCCCTCACCTATACCAAGTTTCTTGCAAACAGACTTACCTCTATCGGAAAAAATTACCAAAGGTTTTCCAAGTTTATTATTTATAACTCCAACATCTCTAATCCAAATGCCATTTGCAAATCCTGTGCCCATAGCTTTAACAATAGCTTCTTTCGCTGCAAAACGCATCGCTAGAAAACGAATCGGGTGATTTGACTTATAATACAAAGCTAGCTCTTCTGGCATTAACAATCTATTAATAAAGTGTTCGCCAAAACGAGTATGAGTTTTTTTTATTCGCTCAAACTCAACAATATCAGTGCCAATACCAAAAATCATAATATCCTTGAAATCAAACTCGTACCTCACTCATTAATATGATCATTTTTTTAATGGCATGATCAAGACCCTCAAAAGCAGCACAAGCAATAATAGAGTGCCCAATATTCAATTCTTTTATCACATCAATTTGCAATATAGGTGCTATATTTTGGTAATCCAAGCCATGACCTGCATTCACAATCAAACCTTGTTCATGGGCATAATACGCGGCTTCTGCCAATCTTTGAAGCTCCTTCTCTTTTGCTGCTCCAGTGGCATCCGAATAAGTACCAGTGTGCAATTCAATTACTGGTACTTTTATCTTCCGGGTTGCATCAATTTGACGAATATCAGGATCAATAAATAAAGATACTCGTATATTATGATCGCTAAGTCTTTGAGAGGCATCAGCTATGGAATCTATATTTTTTAAGATATCTAGACCACCTTCTGTAGTTAATTCTTCCCTACTCTCAGGAACAAGACAGCAATCTTGAGGGCTTAAATCACAAGCAATATCTAACATCTCATCAGTTACTGCCATCTCTAAATTTAAATGTGTTTGCATTAATTCAGAAAAATTATAAATATCCTCTTTCTGAATATGCCGTCGATCCTCTCTTAAGTGCATAGTAATACTATCAGCACCAGCTTTTTCCGCCTTAAGTGCTGCCTCCACAGGATCTGGATATAGACCTCTTCTCGCTTGACGTAAAGTCGCAATATGATCGACGTTAACCCCAAGATTAACTTTACCTAGGTGCTTATTTTCCATTTCTTTTCATCTCCTCTATGACCTTCCTAGTCATTAATTTCTTACCGCCTAACTGATAGGAAATAATATTTTTTAATAAGCGGTTAGCACATCTTAATGTATCTTCGCATTCGAAATTTTGTTTCTGAATTGATTGAAGTTGACTCCCAAGAAACGTCATCGCGCCTTGGTTATTTTCTACCATAAAAAGTCCCATATCAGGCTTGTACTCATAATATGACGATGAATTAATTGCTATTTGTGAGTCAACTACCTCAATCAAATTTAATGCATAACCTATTAACTCAAGTAACTTAATTTCAAATTGACGTAACAATGGTGCAATCTGGTTCGTTAAACTGAGCTTCTTTATTGTCTCAGAGTATAGCGAAAATACATCTAATTGGGGATCATCCTTATGTAACAACTTTAGTAGTAATTCATTCATATAATAGCCGGATATCAACGCATCACCAGTTAGGGAGATTGGTGCGTCTTGAATTTCCGCCTCTGTCAAAGTACCTAAATTCGTCCGTGCAAACCAAGATATATTTAAAGGCATAAAAGGCCTTAATATTCCTCTAAATTTTGATTTTGCCGAACGACTACCCTTCGCAATTAATGAGATTCGACCATGTTTGAAAGTTATGATCTCAAGAATCATACTTGAGTTGCTAAATGGGCGATGATGCAAAATCCATGCTGATTGATTTTGAATACGTTTTTTAGTGGGCATAATTAATCCCTAGAGGTCGTAACCTAAACTTTGGAGATCTTTCTCACTATCAGCCCAATTAATTTTAACTTTAACCCATAAATTAAGATGAATAGATTTATGCAGACGCTCTTTTAAATCCATCCTTGCTGCAGTACCCACTCTCTTTAAAAGAGAGCCATTCTTTCCTACAACAATTCCTTTTTGAGTCTCCCTTTCTACCCAGATTATGGCCTGTATAAGAATATTTTTTTTAGTTTCTTCAAAATTTTCAATCTCAACAGTCAGGCCATAAGGAATTTCTTGTCTTAACTCTAAAATTAATTTTTCTCTAATAGTCTCTGATGCAGTAAATGCGGGGCCACGATCAGTGATTGTTTTGCCTGAATATAATTGTGGAGATAGGGGCAAGTAATGAGGAATTAGATCTATCAGAATCTTTAATGAATCTCGCCTCCTTGCTGTTACAGGTATTACTTCATGAAAATTATGACGAGCTGATATTTCTGCTAGCTTTTCTAATAAAATCTCCTTTGGATGAACTTGATCAATTTTATTTAACAGCATAATAGTAGGTACCGTACTTTTTTTAATTCGATCAAGGACGTCTTGATCTTCCTCGGTCCAGGATTTAGCCTCACAAAGAAATAAATTTAAATCAGCTTCCATAAGGGCATTAGTAGCCGTTTTATTCATCATTTTATTCATCATTTTATTGGCTTTTCGATGCAGTCCTGGAGTATCTACAAATATTGCTTGAAAATTTAATTGCGTATAAATACCAAGAATTCGATGTCGGGTCGTTTGTGGTTTTCTAGTAACAATACTCACTTTACTTTTAAGTATTGTATTTATGAGGGTCGATTTACCAACATTTGGTCGGCCAACCACTGATATGAAACCACTTTTATGTCCCTCAGTCATGCAGTTAAGTACCCATCTCATTTAATTTATTAAGCATATCTTTCGCTGCTTGTTGTTCTGCACTTCTTCTTGATGATCCTTTACCATTAGTTTTTAGATTATTTTTTTCAATATTACAGTCAACATAAAATACTTGATCATGATCTGCACCTAAAGTTTTTACCAAGGTATATGCAGGAAGAATATCACCATCATGTTGTAACATTTCTTGTAACTGAGTTTTTGAATCTTTCAATTGATTTAAATCAGGTAAGCTAGCGAACAAAGCAGCAAATAAACGTTTAATTATGTTTCTTGCTTGTTGATAGCCACTATCAAGAAAAACAGCACCAATAAGAGCTTCTAAAGTATCTGATAATACTGAAGCACGAAATTTAACACCGCTCTTCTTTTCACCTGAGCCCAATAGAATGAAGTCACTCAAATTGATATTTAAGGCTATTTTATGCAGAGTTGCTTCTTGTACTAAATGAGCGCGCAATCTTGTTAAATCTCCTTCATTCATCTCTGGTTTTAGCTGAAAGACAAGATCCGCGATAACAAAACCTAAAATAGAGTCCCCCAAAAACTCCAATCTTTCATTGTTTAACGATGAGGCGCTCCGATGAGTTAAAGCCAAAATAAGCAAAGAGCGATCTTGGAACTCATATTGTAGATTATGGCTAAACCATATTTCCACTTCATTTGAAACTTTACTCATAAATATTTTTTTCTAGGTTAATTAATTTTTTGCCCAATACGTCTGTAATCTGGCCATTCAAAACCATCCATATGCATCCATATCATGGCTGCTTTACCAACTAAAAAGGTTTCAGGAATGGCTTCAATAAAGCGGCTATCACGACTATTATCACGATTATCGCCCATCATAAAATAACTATCATCTGGAACGACATAATAGCCTTCTCCCATAACGTTCATATTATTAGCCACAAGAATTGTATGCATACTTTGATCAATTGATTCTATAAATTGTGGTTTCATTTCATGAAATGGATTAATCGGGTCGCGGTCCATCTCTATCAACTGTCCGTTAATTGTCAATCTGTGGTCTTGATAAATAATTTTATCACCAGGTAGTCCGATTACACGTTTTATATAATTAATACTTGGATCGGATGGAAGACGAAATACTGCTACATCTCCTCTTTTTGGGTTATTAACTTCCCAGAACTTAGTTTCAAGCACAGGCAATCTAAGTCCATAAGAATATTTTTTTACAAATATAAAATCACCAACCAATAAAGTAGGCTTCATGGATCCTGATGGAATCCTGAATGGTTCAAAAATAAAAGAGCGAATGATAAGGACAAAAAATAATACTGGAAAAAAAGCATATGAGTATTCTAGGATCGTGCTCTTAAGGTTACTATTAGATTTATTTTGATCTGATTTTTTTTTCCAGAATAAAATATCGATGATGATAAAAAAACCACTAAATAAAGTTAAAGAAACAAGTATCAAAGCTAAATTCATTAATTTTTCCCTCTTTTTCCATCAACACTTAATATTGTCAAAAAAGCTTCCTGAGGAATTTCAACAGAGCCAATTTGCTTCATTCTTTTTTTACCTGCCTTTTGTTTTTCAAGTAATTTTCTTTTCCTGCTAATATCTCCTCCATAGCATTTGGCAGTAACATTTTTACGTAAAGCTTTAACAGTACTACGTGCTAGTATTTGGTTGCCAACACCCGCTTGAATTGCGACATCAAACATCTGTCTTGGGATTAACTTTCTCATTTTTTCAACTATTTCTCTACCACGAAATATCGAATTATCACGATGTATAATTACCGCTAAAGCATCTACGCGCTCTCCATTAATAAGAATGTCAAGACGAATAAGAGGAGCAGCTTGAAATCTTAAAAATTGATAATCATATGAAGCGTATCCTCTACTTACCGATTTAAGACGATCAAAAAAATCCAATACCACTTCTGCCAGAGGCATTTCATATTCTAATGACACTTGCTTACCAAGATATCTGATTTGTTTTTGTTGTCCTCTTTTCTCAATACACAATTTAATAACTGATCCTACATGCTCTTGAGGGACAAGAATATTAGCTAAAATTATCGGTTCTCTTAATTCAATTATTTCGTTTGGAGGTGGTAATTTTGCCGGATTATCAACAAAAATAACCTCATTTTTATTGTTTAGAATTTCAAAAATTACTGTTGGAGCTGTTGTTATTAATTCAAGATTATATTCTCTTTCAAGGCGCTCTTGAATAATCTCTAAATGCAACATCCCAAGAAAGCCACAACGAAAACCAAGGCCTAATGCAGTCGAGCTTTCTGGCTCAAAATGTAATGAAGCATCATTAAGACGGAGTTTTTTTAAAGCTTCGCGAAAACCTTCAAAATCATCCGAACTTATTGGAAACAAACCTGCAAATACTCTCGGTTGAACTTGTTTAAAATCTGGTAATGCTTTGCTACAAGGATTTTTTGTTGATGTCAGGGTATCACCAACAGGAGCTCCATCAATGTCTTTGATTCCAGCTATTACAAATCCTACCTCACCTGTCTTAAGAGTATCTCGATCATCCATTTTTGGGGTAAAACAGCCAACACGATCTGCAGTATGAGAGCGTTGTGAGGACATTACAGTCATCTTGCTGCCTTTTTTTAATTCGCCATTTACAATTCTAACCAGAGAAACAACGCCGACATAATTATCGAACCACGAATCTATTATTAACGCCTGCAAAGGGGCATTTGCATTACCTTCTGGAGGAGGTATAACCGCGACAAGTTGCTCTAATAATTCATTTACCCCCTGACCAGTCTTAGCACTAACTAAAGCAGCATTTTTCGCATCAATACCAATTACATCCTCAATCTCATCTATGACAAGTTTGGGCTCCGCTGCAGGCAAATCTATCTTATTAAGTACTGGAAGAACTTCTAAATTTTGATCAATAGCAGTAATACAATTCGCAACACTTTGTGCTTCTACTCCTTGCGCGGCATCTACGACGAGTAAGGCACCCTCACATGCCGCTAGAGATCTAGATACTTCATATGAAAAATCAA
This sequence comes from uncultured Woeseiaceae bacterium, assembly GCA_964275745.1. Taxonomy (GTDB): domain Bacteria; phylum Pseudomonadota; class Gammaproteobacteria; order Steroidobacterales; family Woeseiaceae; genus SP4260. The sequence goes on from CAXYCT010000011.1 coordinate 7,061, forward strand.
CATGTCCAGGAGTATCAATTAAATTCAGTTGATAGATCTGACCATTAATTCCCGTGTATTCCAATGAAACACTTTGCGCCTTAATAGTAATGCCCCGCTCTCTTTCAATATCCATTGAATCAAGGACTTGCTCAGACATTTCTCTTGCTTGTAGGCCACCACAAATCTGGATAAACCTATCCGCTAAGGTAGATTTACCATGATCGATATGAGCGATAATAGAAAAGTTTCTTATGTGTTTCATATGGGCCAGATATCAAAAATTATTTAAATTATATACGTTATATGCTTTAGCGATGAAATTATTGCTGATTTAATATTTCTTCTATGATGAAAGTATCAAGATGATATTGAAATAGAGTTCGATCCTGATATCTCACAACTGGAATTCTAGTTTTATACTTTTCTAGCAAATAACTTGATTCTTCAATATCATTAATCTTAATTTCCGCCCGATCTCTTACCAATTCAACTAATTGCTCAATCAATATCTCACAAAGATGGCAACCCTTTTTACTATAGACTTCAATAATTGGTTTCAATATACGTTCACTTCTAATTGATTGAGCGGGTAATTAAGATCTTTTGAACAATCAAGTTAATTGATTTAACTTCAGATTTATATGCAGTTAATAATAGTTTAATTAGCTCTGGATCACTTAATTCCAGCAACTCTTCGAAAGCATTTTTTTCTTTTTCAGAAGATACGTCATAATGATCATTCAAATAGCTAACCATTAACTCATCTAGTTCTCTCATACCACGACGACACTGCCAACGAAGTTTAGAATTAGACATAAGCTTTATTATTTAAAAAAAAATTAAGTGTGTCTTTCAATTAACATTTTCTTTGTATTGGCTATAGCTTCAGCTGGATTCAAGCCTTTTGGACAGGTATTTGTACAATTCATAATCGTATGACATCGGTAAAGGCGGAAGGAATCTTCTAAGTCATCCAATCTTTCTTCTTGAGCATCATCACGACTATCTACTAACCAACGATAAGATGCTAATAGTGCAGCTGGTCCCAAATATCGATCACTATTCCACCAGTAACTTGGACAACTGGTAGAGCAACATGCGCACAATATACAAGCAGCAGGCTCATCTATCTTTTCTTGATCCTCTTTTGATTGAATTCTCTCACTATCCTCTGGTGGATTAGTTTTATTTTGAAGCCAAGGCTTAATAGAAGCATATTGCGCATAGAAATTTGTTAGGTCAGCAACCAAATCCTTGATAACAGGCATATGTGGTAATGGATATATTTTTGTATCACCGACCACAGAATCATTTGGTATTGTACAGGCTAAAGTATTTCCACCATTTATATTCATCGCACATGATCCGCAGATACCTTCCCTACAGGACCTCCGAAACGTTAGAGTTGGATCAATTTCATTTTTTATTTTAATTAAAACATCGAGTACCATTGGCCCACAATTATCCATATCAATATCAAATGTATCCATTCTTGGGTTGTCGCCAAGATCAGGGTCATATCGATAAACAACAAATCGTTTGGTATTTTCAGCACCATCAGGTGCCTCAAAATGTTTGCCTTTCTTTACCCTTGATTTAAGAGGTAATCTAAATTCAGCCACAACACACCTCATGTATCTTTTTCATCTAGTACACCCTTGCTTTTGGAGGAATAGCTTCAACTTCATCAGATAAAGTCTCCTGATGAACCGGGCGATAATCAAAACTTACTTCACCTGGCTTACCAACCCAACATAACGTATGCGTCATCCATAATTTATCATCACGATCAGGAAAGTCTTCACGCGCATGTGCACCACGACTTTCTTTTCTGTTTGCGGCAGATTCAATAGTTGCAGTAGCATTAACAATTAGATTTTCAAGCTCCATTGTTTCTATTAGATCTGTATTCCATATTAACGAACGATCCGCCACTGAAATATCTGCAAATGTTTTGTAAGACTCTTTAAGTAAATTAGCACCCTCATCAAGAGATTGCCCAGTTCGAAATACAGCGGCATGATTTTGCATAATCTTTTGCATTTCGAGGCGAACTTCTGACGTTAATCTTGATCCATTTGAATTTCTGAGTTTATCTATTCTTGATATACTATTTTTACCAGCGTCGTGAGGTAATGGCCTGAATGTCTTTTTATTTTTTAAAATTTCAGCGCAATATTTAGCGGCAGAACGACCAAATACAACCAAATCTAATAGTGAATTCGAACCCAAACGATTTGCTCCATGTACTGATACACAGCCTGCCTCACCAACAGCCATCAAACCATTAACAATTGATTCTGGATCATCATTACGTTTTGTCACAACTTCGCCTTTGTAATTAGTCGGTATTCCTCCCATATTGTAATGCACAGTAGGCAAAACTGGTATGGGCTCCTTAGTTACATCAACTGCAGCAAAGACCCTGGCAGACTCAGCAATTCCTGGTAATCTCTCATCAATAACTTCAGGTCCAAGATGCTCAAGATGTAAATTTATATGATCTTTTTCTGGTCCAACACCCCTGCCTTCTTGAATTTCAATTGTCATTGATCGACTTACAACATCCCTGGAAGCTAAATCTTTTGCATTAGGAGCGTAACGTTCCATGAACCTCTCTCCTTCAGAATTAGTGAGATAACCACCTTCACCTCTAGCTCCTTCGGTTATTAGCATTCCCGCTCCATATATTCCTGTAGGATGAAATTGCACGAATTCCATATCTTGTACTGGCAATCCCGCCCTCAATACCATGGCATTACCGTCACCAGTACATGTGTGGGCAGAGGTACAAGAAAAATAAGACCTTCCGTAACCGCCTGTGGCTAAAATTACTTGATGCGACCTAAATCGGTGTAGTTTTCCAGTTGACATCTCAAGAGCAACAATACCGTGACACTCTTCATTTTCCATAATCAGATCGATCGCAAAAAATTCAATAAAGAATTCTGCTGAGTTTTTTAATGACTGTTGATAAAGGGTATGAAGCATTGCATGTCCAGTTCGATCAGCTGCCGCACATGTTCTCTGTGCGATCCCTTCACCATAATGAGTGGTCATTCCACCAAAAGGTCTTTGATAGATCAATCCATCTTCAGTTCTAGAAAAAGGTACACCGTAATGTTCAAGCTCAATGACAGCATCAGGTGCTTCTTTGCACATATATTCAATAGCATCTTGATCACCTAGCCAGTCTCCACCTTTAACCGTATCGTACATATGCCAGCGCCAATCATCTTCACCCATATTACCTAAAGCTGCACTGATACCACCCTGGGCAGCCACAGTGTGACTTCGAGTTGGAAATACCTTGGTTATACATGCAGTCTTTAGACCAACTTCTGCAAGTCCAAAAGTAGCTCTTAAGCCTGCACCACCAGCACCAACAACTACGACATCATAATCATGGTCTATAAATTCATAATCATCCATTAAATAACTCCAGATTAACGGCAACCAGAGAAAAGATTAGAATAAAAGATAAAATTAGATGAATTTTTTTATTCAAATTCAAACATAACTTTCTCTGAGAGGGTTGGTGCATATAATCTTCTATTATTACATCTAAACCAAGGCTAGAATGATAAGTTAAAGACAAACCAAACAATACTAAAATGATGGAATTTAATGGACGTAATATCCAGTCTCTAATATAAAAGAATTGAAAATTATCCATCATTACTAAAGAAACTATAAACCAGCTGCCAAAAAAAATTAGGCAAAGTGCCGTTAATCTTTGAGACAACCAATGCGCTGAAGCGCCTTTAACTAAATTATTATTAAATAGAATACTTATGAGTGATTTATAGTTCACTTGATTAACCAAAAAATTGTCGTTAAGACCACAGAACCAAGAAGCACCAATCGAGCAGAAAACTCGACCTTACCCTTATCAAACCCTCGTCCTGTATCCCAATAAAGATGGCGAATACCGTTACAAAAATGAAGAAAAAAAGCGAAGCTCCACAAGAAAAGAGCTAATTGCCCTAACCATGATTTTAAAATAGATAGAAAAAAATTATACCCACTTTCGTTAAGCGCAACTGCTGCTATCCATGCAATAAAAACCAGCATTCCTAATGATAAAGCAGCTCCTGTGGCACGATGCAAGATCGATAAAACCATAGTTATGGGCCAACGATAAATCGTTAGATGCGGTGATAGTGGTCTTGGGCGAGTAGCCATATTTATAATTTTCTCAATGAAAAAAATCGTTTAACTAAAAATCAATACAGCGTCCATTTTTTTCCCAATCCCCGAATCTGGCTGGGTCTAAACCACCTCTTCCACCAATTTCTTTTTTAATTTTTGAGCCAGCAGAGATCGTTTTTTTATTGTGACGTTGTTCTAATTTATTATTTTTTTCTTGTTTTTTAATATTTTTTTCTAATATATTTTTCATGGCTCAATTATGCCAGAATAATCAGTCTGATGTAGACTATTAACTCATCTAATGTTACAAATGCATACAAGAATGTATGAAAAATTTATTTGACATAATTAACGTATCTGGCTCGGATCGTGTTGCCTTTCTCCAAGGACAATTAACGCAAAATATTGCGTTGTTGTGCTCGTCTAATATCCATTTTGGTGCCTTATGTAGCCCAAAAGGTCGTGTAATTGCATCGTGTCAATTATTTGCCACCAAAGAAACTATTCATATTATTTTGCCTTCGCAAATGACAGATATCGTCATGCAAAGACTTAATCTTTATAAGCTTAGATCTGATGTTTTCCTCGAAAAAAATAACAATGCTCATTGCTTTTGCGTTCAACAACAAGATAATAAGTCAACAGTTAAAAATAATGATTATTTGGAGAATTCTTATGTCTCTCGTTATCTAGAAAAGACTAGCCATAGGGAATTTTTTAATTATCTGAATGACTCTAAATCGATGATTAAAGCTTCTGAAACGCACTTAAATAGAGAACAATGGCAAACAGCAAGAATCGCAAATGGAATTGTTGATATTGTTCCTGAAATATCTGAGAAATATACTCCTCATATGTTAAATCTAGACACACTAAATGGTGTAAGTTTTAACAAAGGTTGTTATGTGGGACAAGAAATTGTCGCTAGAACAGAATATATAGGAAAGGTAAAAAGACGTGCTGTGATCTATTCATTATCAAAAAAAATATCCTCACGCCACGAACCGTTATTTCTGGGTAAAGATAAAGTCGCAATTGATATCCTCTCTACCAGCGAAAACATGATGATTGCATTAGTAAACACATCCTTTGCTGCCGATAATTTAATTTATGCAGGAGGGATTGCATCACCCATTAATTTAAAATGATAAATATTACGCTTTATCGAAATTCTCATTCCGCATGTATGGAAAAAGTAGAACATCTCTAATAGAAGCGGAATTAGTAAACAGCATAATCAGTCTATCTATACCAATACCTAGGCCTGCCGTGGGTGGTAGACCATATTCAAGCGCTCTGATATAATCATGATCAAAAGACATTGCCTCTTCATCACCTGCAGCTGCATTCGATACCTGCTGTAAAAATCTTTGTGATTGATCTTCCGAGTCATTTAATTCAGAAAAACCATTTGCTAATTCTCTGCCTGAAACAAAAAACTCAAATCGATCTGTAATAAATGGGTCATCGTCGTTCTTTCTAGATAATGGTGAGACTTCAGTTGGATAAGCATATATAAAAGTTGGCGAGATCAAATGATGTTCACATGTTTTATCAAATATTTCAGCTTGAATTTTTCCAGAGCCATAATTATCTTGAACTTTAATACCCATCTTTTTAGCAAAAGCTTTCATATAATTTAGATCTCGAATATCTTCACTTTGAATATCTTCATTATACTTACAAATAACTTCTTCCATCGTTAAGCGTTGAAATGGTTTTGAGAAGTCTATAGATTGCTCTTGGTAGTTTATTACTAAAGAATTATGAATTACTTCACTGATTCCACGCATTAAATCTTCAACTAATTTCATAAAATCTTCATAATCAGCATAGGCCCTATAAAGTTCCAACATGGTAAATTCAGGGTTATGCTGAGTGGATACACCTTCATTTCTAAAATTTCGATTAATTTCATAGACTCGCTCAAATCCACCTACTACCAATCTCTTTAAAAAAAGTTCTGGTGCTATCCTCAGGTAAAGCTTCATATCAAGTGCGTTATGATGAGTTTCAAATGGTTTAGCAACTGCTCCACCCGGCACACTATGCATCATTGGAGTTTCAACTTCCATAAAATCCTGAGAATCTAAGAAGGATCTAATAAATGATACAATCTTTGTTCTAACCAAAAAAACATCACGACTATCCTTGTTCATGATTAGATCAACATAACGCTGCCTATATCGAGTTTCTTGATCGGCCAAGCCATGGAATTTTTCTGGAAGTGACCTGAGTGATTTTGTTAAGACATTCGCTTGATCCGCAACGACAGTCAATTCATCTGTATTCGTTTTAAATAAGATTCCAGTAATACTAAGGATATCACCCACATCCCATCTTTTAAAATCCTGGTAATGCCCTTCTGGCAATCGATCTCGCTCCATTCTAATTTGAATGAGCCCACTAACATCTTGTATCTTAATAAAGCTTGCTTTGCCCATGACACGCTTTATCATCATGCGTCCAGCAACAGTCACTTCAATTTGAGCGCTCTCGAGGCTCTCTTTATCAGACGCGTCATATTCTGAATGCAAATCATAAGCGAGATTTTTTCGACGGAAATGATTTGGAAATGCATTCCCATCTTCCCTTAAAAGAGATAACTTTCTTCTTCTTTCTTTAATTAACTCATTTTCATTATTATTTATATTTTCCACTTACAATCCCTGTTTTAAACTAGCCTCAATAAATTTATCTAGATCTCCATCTAATACACCTTGTGTATTACCAGTCTCTATACCTGTCCTAAGATCTTTTATACGACTTTGATCGAGGACATAAGATCTTATTTGACTTCCCCAGCCAACATCTGCTTTTGAGTCTTCAAGCAAAGATGCTTCTGAGTTCTTTTTTTGCAACTCCAGCTCATAGAGCTTTGCTTTTAATTGCTTCATCGCAGTAGCTTTATTCTTATGCTGAGACCTATCATTCTGACATTGTACTACTACATTCGTCGGTAAGTGTGTAATTCTCACAGCAGATTCTGTTCGATTTACATGCTGCCCGCCTGCACCACTCGCTCGGTAGACATCAATTCTGAGTTCAGATGGATCTATTTCAATTTCAATACTATCATTCACTTCGGGCATTACAAAAACGGAGGCAAAAGAGGTATGTCTTTTATTTCCAGAATCAAAAGGTGATTTTCTAACCAGTCTATGAACTCCTGTTTCGGTCCTAAGCCAGCCATAAACATACTCACCAGAAATCTGAATAGTTGCACTTTTAATGCCAGCGACTTCTCCAGCTGAGACCTCAATAATTTCAACTTTATATTCATGAGCTTCTGCCCATCTTAAGTACATTCTTAGTAACATTTCAGCCCAATCTTGCGCTTCTGTGCCTCCAGCTCCAGATTGAATATCAATAAATGCATTAGAATCATCCATTTCACCACTAAACATTCTGTGAAATTCTAATAAAGCAACTTGCTTTTCTACATTATCAACTTCAGTAAAAATATCATAAATGGTCGATTGATCTTCTTCTGTAACCGCCATTAGCATTAGCTCCTTAGAGTCATTACATGACAATTGCATAGCATCCAATCCATCTACAATCGATTCCAAGGATGCGCGTTCTTTGCCTAAAGATTGAGCTTTATTAGGATTACTCCATACATTTGGATCTTCAAGCTCTCTTCGAACTTCAGCTAGCCTCTCCGACTTAACTTCATAGTCAAAGATACCCCCTTAGCGAATCTATTCGCTCGAGAATATTAATTATTTTTTGTTTTAAACTATTAATTTCAATCATAACGTCAGGATATATAGATTTTTTCTACTAATAATTGAGCGGAAGTTTTTCCTCTGAATTCATTTAGCTGTAACTTGTAAACTAATTCTATCGCATCTCTTGCTACAATACTCCCTTGATTGAAAGCAATAGCTTCCATAGACATCTCACTATTTATAGATTTAACCCTCATTTTAAGATGATTTTCACCAACAATTCGTTGATCTATTAAATAAAATTTTCCATTGAATAAAGGCTCATCAAATCCAGCGCCCCATGGTCCAAAATCTTTAATCATTTGAGCAAATTCAATCGTGAGTTTTTGATGGGGTAACTGGCCATCAATATATATCGAACCGGTAAAATCTGCCATCGGATAAAGTTTCTTTATGTGAGTGGATGCATGAATCTTAAATTCCTCAAAATTCTTCTCTTTTATCGTAAGACCAGCTGCCATTGAGTGGCCACCATATTTCTCAATTAGATTCGGGTTTTCAGTAGCAATTGATTCAAGTAAATCTCTAATATGAATTCCTGGTATAGATCTAGCTGACCCTTTGAAGATATTTTGACCTTCTTTAGCAAAAGCAATCACAGGCCTATTACAATGATCTTTTAACCTAGAGGAAACCAAACCAACTAGTCCCTGATGCCATTTTTTATCATAAATGCATAAGCATGCTGGTAAATTCATTTCATTGAACTTATCTATATAATCATGAGCTTCACGTTGCATTACTTGCTCAATATTTTGGCGTTTTTTATTTTTTTCAACAAGGGTGGCAGCACATGTTTCTGCAACGGAATAATCGTTAGTTGTTAAGCACTCAATTCCAACTGAGATATCATCTAATCTACCCGCAGCATTGATTTTTGGTCCCAAAGAAAATCCCAAATCCGTGCTTGTTAATTTATTATAGTCTTTTCCAGATTGCTTAATAAGGGCTAAGATACCTGGTATACAGTATTTATTCTGAATTCTCTTCAGGCCCTCATTAACTAAAATTCTATTATTAAAATCAAGTTTCACCACATCCGCAATTGTTCCTAATGCCACTAAATCTAAGTAGCGGGCAGCAGTCTTTGCTGCATCAATCAGTCCGTTTGCCTGTAGCTCCCTGCCAAGACCAGCCATAAGATAAAAAGCCACACCAACACCTGCTAGATTTTTACTGATAAATTTACTGTCTTTTAGGTTGGGATTAACAATCACATTAGCATTAGGTAGAATAGAACCAGGCAAATGATGGTCGGTTACCAACACATCAATACCTAATTGACGAGCTTTTTCCACGCCGTCTATACTTGAAATACCATTATCAACAGTAACTAAAAGCTGAGGGTCAAATTTCTTTGCATCTTCTACAATTTTTGGCGTTAGCCCATAACCATAATGAAACCTATTAGGCACAATATAACTGATTTTTTTATAGCCATAGTCACTAAGGCAACGCATCAAGAGAGCTATACTCGTTGCACCGTCAACATCATAATCTCCCACTATAAGGATATTTTTATTCTTATATCTTAGGAGAAGCTTTATTGCTTCATCTAGATTCTCTAGAGAACTAATAGGTGCTAAAGCACTCAACTTATAATCAAACTCAACTTTACTTTTAACACCTCTCGCAGAGAGCACTTTAGCTATTATAGGATCAATATCTCCCAATAAATTTACATTTTTATATTTTCTTTCATATATATTGGGTTTTTTTTGGTTCACTAATAATGTCCAATTTTTTTCATAAAATTTGGTTTACGCCATATTCTATATTTGTGGTAAAGACTTATGTCAGCTGTCCAACCATCCCTAAAAATCAAAATTAAACGTTCAGGCTTATATTTATTATGGTACTGATGGATCGAAGTTAAAAAACTCTTTAATTTTTTGGTATTTGAATTTTGAGAGTCATTATCGTCAGGTGTAACTGCGACAAATGAACCTAGATCTTGACTTAATAAATCCTCCAAGTTTATATCAAATGGCTTAGTTTCTGAGTCAGATGAATACCAGTAACCTTTGAGCGTATAATCATTTGAGTACAAAATAGGTAGTTTTTTTGCTTCAACTGAATTGAGGTGGCCACCGCCCCATAACCACAATGAATTAAATAAGTTATTATCAATAGATGCACAGCCATGAATAAACATCTGAATTTCGTTATTTAATTGCCCATAAACACCTGATTGATCCTCACTTGGAAAAACTTCATTGATACTTAAATTTAGAATCTCAGAAGGTGAATAATTGCTCGTTGGTATGGAATATTTTGATTGAATATAACCCGTAATACCGTTTGTCATAAGATCCACTGAATAATCTTTTTCTAAAGTATTATTAATTTCGTTATAAGCAAATACCATATCTTTTTTATCTATCAGGTTTTGGTTAACTGGTTTAACAAGCATTCGATCTAAATGCGCTTGAATAAAAACTGGGTCGGCTGAAGCGATCCAATGCTTTGGTTTTATTTTTGTTTCTCCATAATATCTAAGTGCACCTATGCTACCAATATCACTATGAACATCAAGATAATACAAAATACGATTTAATATCTTTTTAGAGGGCTTGTTATATGTAAGATTTGATCTGGCAAGCCAGTTTTGTAATTTAAGACCTATATCAAAATATTCCCCAAGCGCAGGTAATACTATTATAGAAAAAGAGTTTTTGACTGATGGCATCATGAGACCAAACATATTATTATTAAATATTATCGCATAAAAATATTAATTGTTTTCATAACGTATCAGAAAAGTAAGCATAAAATGAAATTTACAAAAGACCAAGGTTCTGAAGTTACAATTAGACAGATTGAGAATAATCGAATTAAGATAGGTAATAATTTTATCGATTATTCATGCATAGTTACTTCAGATGAAATACTTGGAGAATGGGGTAATAAAAATGTGGATGTTACGACTTATAATGATCTTGAGTTTATTCTAAAAAAGAAGCCAGATATATTAATATTTGGCACTGGTGAAAAAGCAGTACTCCCTAATCGTAATCTAGTGTTTGATTTAGCAAAGAAAAATATAGGGCTAGAAGTAATGACAACTGCTGCGGCTTGCAGAACCTTTAATATTTTAATATCTGAAGATAGAAGCCCAATTGCAATACTAATTTTATAAATCAGCACTTAAGAATTTCCAATAAAATTTAGTGGGTCAACTGGATTACTATTACGTCGTATCTCAAAATATAATCTTGGTAATTGTTCTGGGCCTATACCCATAGTGGCTATTTTTTGACCCTTAGTAATCCAATCACCCTCTTTAACGACCAGCCCTTCATTATAGCCATAAGCACTAAGATAAGTATTGTTATGCTCTATTATAATTAATTGACCATAACCCACCAGCCCATTACCGGCATAAACAACTCGACCATCAGAAGCGGCATTAACTGATTGCCCTAGTTTTCCTCCCAATAAAATCCCGCCAAACAATTTAGAACTCTTGGAGAACCTCCTAATAACTTTACCTCTGGTAGGGCTAGTCCATTTTAAATTCCTGTTATCTTCAATGACGCTTGCCTGTTTATTTAACCTTGCTATCTTTTGTTTTGTAGATTTGACGGGGGCGTTTTTTATTTTTACATAACCGATCGGTGCCGATAACTTTAATATTTGACCAGGGTAAATCAAGCCATCTGATGAAATTTTATTCCAACTAATGAGATTTTGATAATTCAGGCCATAACGCCAAGCAATAACATATAGAGTTTCGCCAGAGCGCACGAAATGCCTTTTTTCTGATACCTCTTCTAATTGAGTAGAGCTACAAGATAAAAGAAATATACATAGATAAATAAAAGCGATAATTTTTTTTAAATCCATCAATATTCTAATTTTCCTTAAAACAAGAGATTCTAAAAATTTAGTATGCATTTAAATATAATTAAATTCATTCTATAAAATAATTAATACATTAAAATTGCGACTATAAGCAAAACAAAAAACCAGCCTATTCGTTCAATATAGCTTTCCAGAATTAATGAAATACGCTCACCGCAAAAAGATATCATAGCTGCAATTAAAAAAAATCTTGCACCTCTACCTAATATAGAAAAAAGAATAAATCCAATTAGATTAACTCCTGTAATTCCAGCCGCGATCGTAAATATTTTATATGGTATGGGAGAAATTCCTGCCAGAAGAACAGCCCATAAACCCCAGTTCTGAAACCAATCTTGCGAGAGCTGAAATGAATCCCAATAACCTGAATTTCTCAACCATAACTCTAATAAATCAAAGATAAAATATCCAATAAAATAACCAAATATTCCTCCAAGAACTGAGGCTAGAGTTGTTATAAAAGCATAATACCAAGCTTTTTTCTTATCAGCCAAGCACATAGGTATCAACATTACATCTGGTGGTATGGGAAAAAATGAAGATTCAGCAAAACTCAACAAAAACAGATATCTACCTGCCCTTAAGTCAGTTGACCATAGGATTACTTTTTTATATAAGTAACTAAAAATATTCATACCTATACGATTAAAATGTGCCGATATTTCGTATATAAATGCCTGCAATCATTCTATTCACCTTTTACCAATGGAACAAAGCTAACAGAACCTAATTTTTTAGTCTCATAATGATCGTAGTTTCGCTTTATGAGTATGAGCTCTTGTTCTCTAGGTAAGCCGATCGGAATAATTAATACTCCTCCTATATTTAATTGCTCTAGAAGATCATCAGGTAACTCGGGAGCTGCAGCAGCAACTATTATACCATCATAGGGACCATATTTTGACCACCCTTTCCAGCCATCGCCATGTCTAAATTGAACATTATATATATTCATATCTCTTAAACGCTGTTTTGCCTTTATCAAGAGACTTCGAATCCGTTCTATCGTATAAACTTTCTTAAAAAATGAACTAAGAATAGCTGTTTGATAACCACATCCAGTACCAATCTCTAGAATACAATCACCTTTAACTGAACTTATTAGAGCTTCAGTCATTTTTGCTACAATATAAGGCTGGCTTATAGTTTGACCCAATCCAATTGGCAAGGCGGTGTCCTCGTATGATCTTGAAGCAAGTGCTTCATCAACAAATAAATGACGAGGGACATTTCTAATTCGCTCTAATACTGAGTTAGACACGATTCCTTGGTCTTTTAATCTTTTGATTAGCCTGTCACGAGTTCGATCAGACGTCATTCCAATACCTTTATTCTCAGGTATTTCCATACTCACCCTAACAACCAATCACTCGTATCAGATAAAATCTTATGGTTAGTCATATCTATCTGTATCGGAGTAACTGAGACCAAATTATTCTCTATAGCATGAAAATCAGTTCCGTAACCAGCATCTTTCCCCTCTCCCGGCGGACCTATTTTATAATCAACAGTATTGTTTATATTTGATTTCATAATTATAGGCGTTGAGCGATGACGTGTTCCTAATCTAGTGGCAATCATACCATTCGATTCTTGATAATTTATATTGGGAACATTAATGTTTAGTATAGAATCAGATGGAAATGGGTGATTTTCAAATTTTTCAACTAATTGCATAGTTATCTTCGCTGCTACTTCATAGTTATCTAGATTTTTTGTAATGGAAGAAATTGCTATGGAAGGCAGACCCAGGAATCGGCCTTCAATTGCTGCCGCAACTGTTCCTGAATACAGAACATCTTCACCTAGATTAGCTCCATGATTAATTCCAGAAATAACCATATCAGGTACTTTATCAAGAAACCCCGATAAGCCAAGATAAACTGTATCAGCTGGAGTACCATCGACGCAGTATATATTCTTGGCTATTCTTTCAATTTTTAATTTTGAACGAAGAGATAGTGCACTACTAGAACCGGAGTGATTTATCTTTGGCGCAAAAATTATTACCTCTGCGATTTTTTTTAAATGAGAAGCGAGGATATTAATCCCCTCTGCCTGATAACCATCATCGTTGCTCAATAAAATAACCATTACTAAATTTTACATTTTTCAACATCAAGCAGCTATATATTTATTATTTATTGTATAATTTAAGATAATAATTTCACTTTATTTTTTTGATAAACTTAAGTAATGACAGAAAAAAAAGACCGTCATAACGGTCTGCCAAAAATAACAAAAGATGAAATCGATTTGTTTCGAAATACACTCGAGCACACAAAGCCCATAGAAAGCAAAAAAAGCCCGCCTTTTCGAAAAAAAATAACTGCTAGGGCTTATTTCACAAAAAAAGATAACCAAAACGTACTCACAGAAAGTTTGAATGTAGATATCGATCTTCAGGAAGAAAATAATAGTGATATTTTAAGATTCCAACGTCCTAATATCACATCAAAAATTATGAAAAAACTCTCACGAGGATTCTTCAGTGTTCAATCTGAACTTGATCTCCATGGAATGACATCAAATGAGGCAAGTTTGGTTTTAAGATCATTTATTAACGGGTCTGTTCAAGATGGATTGACGTGCGTTAGAGTAATTCATGGAAAAGGTTTGGGTTCTGGGCCGAGAGGTCCTGTTATAAAACAACAAGTAAATAGATTGCTTCGGAGATGGGACCAAGTATTGGCTTTTATATCAGCCCGCCAAATTGATGGTGGGACGGGAGCTATTTATGTTTTATTAAAGAAGAATCACTAGTAACTTCAATACTTACTTTTCATTTGGATCAACAATTATATACATAACTTCATCTTTACCAATTAAACCTAGATCCTTTCTGGCTCTTTCCTCAATAGCCTCAGTTCCATCCTTTAGGTCCTTAATTTCAACTTCTAATGCTTTATTTCTGTATTTGAGAAATGCATTATTTTTAATTTGATTATTAACACTATTTTGTAAAACAGTCATTCTTTTATAACCATCTTCTGAGATCCAAATCTTGATCTGCATGAATGAAATTACTATTACAAGTAATAATAAAACCCAACGAAGATTTTCCATATTTTTAAGCTCTCC
>CAXYCT010000012.1:0-67820 GCA_964275745.1 uncultured Woeseiaceae bacterium
GCATATTATATGGTAATCTTGCTCCAGAAGGTTCCGTTGCGAAGATTTCTGGAAAAGAAGGTCTTTTTTTTGAGGGTTCTGCTAGAGTATTCAACTCTGAGGAGGACGCGTTAAAATCTATACTTGATGATGAGATAGTCGCTGGAGATATAGTGGTGATTCGCTATGAAGGCCCTAAAGGTGGTCCTGGTATGAGAGAAATGCTCAGCCCAACAGGTGCAATTATAGGAAAGGGTTTGGGCTCAGATGTTGCACTTATAACAGATGGTAGGTTTTCTGGTGGCAGTCATGGCTTTGTAGTGGGTCATGTCTCTCCTGAAGCAATGGTTGGTGGACCATTAGCTCTGATTGAGGATGGGGACAAGATTAGAATAGATGCTGAGAATAAATGTATCGATCTAGTGTTAGATGAAAATATCTTGGATAAGAGAAGGCTTGCTTGGAGTCGGCCCTCTTCGGATGTCAAGCGAGGAGCATTAGCAAAATATCGATCTTCAGTAACATCTGCATCACTTGGGGCAACAACTGAAGCACCTGATTGGTAGTTTTTCAACGTGATCAATAATATCTCCCCTGAAGGTCCTATATGGTGGACTAGAAAAATCACTCAATTGCTTGAGCTTTCGAAAATTCACAGAAACTCCATTGTTTATAATATTGATACAATAAATGAAAATATTGATAGGCTTTCTAGTTTAAGTTCTATTGATGGATTATTTTATGCAATGAAAGCAAACTATAGTGCTGATATTTTGAAAGAAATAATAAAGAAAAATATTGGTTTTGAGTGCGTGTCTCCTGGAGAAGTAAATCATCTGTTTGGTTTATTTCCAAATATTGAACCAGCAAGAATTATATTTACCCCTAATTTTTCACCTAAAGAAGATTATATTTTTGCTTTGAATAAAAATCTTATGGTGACGGTGGATAGCTTATACCCATTGAAGGTCTGGCCAAAGATTTTTGTCGGCAAAACAATAATGGTTCGTATTGACCTTAATGTTGGTGATGGACATCATGAGCATGTTAATACAGGTGGTGACTCCTCGAAATTTGGCATACCTCTCAATCAAATTTCAGAGCTAAAACATTTAGCAAAAGCCAATAATATTAATATTATTGGCTTACATACGCACAGTGGAAGTGGCATCAGGAATGCGTCGAACTGGATAGATATAGCCAATAAACTAGTTGATATTGCTGGTGATCTACCTTCAGTATCAATTATAAATTTAGGAGGGGGAATCCCAGTTAGAGAGAGATTAAAAGATAGCTCATTTGATTTTGAACAGCTTAATTGTTTACTTTTAGATTTAAGAGCAAAGCATTCTAGGTATAAATTCTGGCTTGAGCCAGGTAGATATATTGTGGGTGAGGCGGGTATTATCATTACAAGAGTTACCCAATTAAAAGAAAAAGGAAATAATCACTATATTGGTGTCGAAGTTGGAATGAATACCCTGATTAGGCCAGCTTTATATGATGCATTTCATGAAATAATTAATATATCTAGATATCATAAATCCAATATTCAAAATGTAACAATTGTTGGCCCTGTATGTGAGTCAGGAGATAAATTAGGAATTAATAGAAATTTTCCATTGACCTTCGAAGGCGATACGATCCTCATAGGAAATACGGGCGCATATGTTAGATCTATGGCATCAAATTATAATTTAAGAGAAATTCCAAAAGAAGTTATCATTTAATATTTTTCCGTCTTAGTTTATAAGGAAGAGCTGATAGCTTTAAGTAGTTTTTTATTTTCTTCTGGATTTCCTATAGTGATTCTTAGGCAATCTTTTAAGTCTTCATTGTTTTTTATTTGCCCAACCAATATTTGGTTTTCTTCAAGCACGCTCAAAATGCTATTGATATTTTTGAAACGAACAAGCAAAAAATTACCATCACTTTTCCAGATTTTATCTGTGCAAGCTAATGCTAGCAGCATCTCTTTTAAGTATTCTCTTTGAGTGATTATATTATTTATGTGGCTATTATTTAACCTTGGATCACTCAAAGATAAAACTGATTCAATATGGTTTATGGTGGGTGTTGAAAAAGAAAATGGTGGAGTTGTCTTTTTTAATAGCTCTATTCCTTCAGTACTTGAAATCAGAGCGCCACACCTAGCTCCCGCCAGAGAAAAAGCTTTTGATAATGTCCTCAAAACAATAAGATTTTCATAATTTTGAATCTCTTTGACCATTGATTCAATTGGGCTGAATTCAATATAGGCCTCATCGACAACAACAATAGCATTATCACTTACTATATCTAGAACTGAAATTATGTCTTTTGTCGTGACAGATGACCCACAAGGACTGTTAGGCGTAGATATAAAAATTAGTTTTGTTTTTGAACTTATAGTATCAATTAAGTCTTCAATTTTTAAGATAAAATTATTCTCAGCTTTAAGGGGCGCCTTATCGATAAAAATTGAATTTAAATTAGCAAAAAATTGATACATATCAAAAGTTGGTGGTGAAATTAAAATGCTGTCTTTATTTGGGACGCAAAATGTTCTCATTATTATATCAATAGCTTCGGTGCTACCTCTTGATAAGAGTATTTCTTCGGCATTGATGCCATAAAATTTTGCCATCTCTTGGGTTAAAGAGTTTGGCCGTACTGGTGGATAACGATTGAGTGGTATGGCTTTACTTTTTTGCCAAGGAGAGCTGGGAGATTCATTTGCATTCATACGAATCATTCCATGACTTACCTCTGGTGCGTTTATGGTTGGTAAATCTAGAATTTCAGGTCTAACGTGGTCTTTTATCTTCATATATTTCTTATAAAAAAATCTATTTTTTTAACTGATTTAAAATGACGTCAGTCATTTCCATTGTAGTGAGTATATTTTCATTATTTATAGCAATATCAGCTGTTCTCGCACCATTTTCAATTGCATTGTAAATCGCTACCTCTAATAAATCGGCTTCTTCGTTAAGATTTAAACTATGTCTTAGCAATAGGGCGATGCTGCCTATCATGCCACACGGATTAGCTATTCCTTTGCCAGCAATATCTGGTGCAGACCCATGAATTGGTTCATATAAACCAACGCTACTCTCACCTAATGATGCAGATGGCAGCATACCCATCGATCCAGATAACATCGAGGCTTCATCAGTTAATATATCTCCAAACATGTTCTCAGTTACTATGACATCAAAATCAGCAGGGCGGTTGATGAGGTACATGGCTGCTGCATCTACAAGAATATGCTCTATAGCTGTATCAGCAAATTCTAAAGCCATTGTTTTCGTAGTTATATCTCTCCATAAACGGGATGTTTCTAGAACATTAGCTTTATCTACAGAACATAATTTATTTTTTCTTGTTTTTGCCAGTTTAGCCGCCACTCTTATGATTCGCTCGATTTCATAGTCATGATAGACACAAAGATCACTAGCAGATGATTCATTGCGATGCTTCTCACCAAAGTATATTCCTCCTGTAAGCTCTCGAATCACAAGGAGGTCAACTTCCTCAAGAAGATGATTTTTTAATGGCGAGGCATTTGCTAAGGAAGGTATTATTTGAACAGGCCGTATATTTGCAAAGACTTTTAGTGCTGCTCGCAAACCTAATAATCCTTGCTCTGGCCTTATTTTGGCATTTGGGTTATCCCATTTTGGTCCTCCTACTGCACCAAGTATAACGGCATTTGATTCGTTGCAACTTGCAATCGTATCTGAGGGCAGGGGGTCATTACAATGATCTATGGCTGAGCCACCAATGTATTGTTCTGAGTAACTAAAGTTATGACCAAACATTTCACCAATTGTATCTAATACAGTTTGTCCAGATTTTGTAACTTCAGGTCCAATGCCATCGCCTGGCAATAATGTAATTAGGGCGTCCATGTTCTTAATTCCTCAAATTTTTTAATTTCGTTTTTATGTCTTTGAATATATCCAAGTTGATTTATGCCTTCAACAAGACAGTACTTTGAAAATGTATCTATTTCGTATTTAATGATTTTCTTGGTCGATGTTTGTATCTCAGATTTTTCAACATTAATTGTAAGTTTTTCTCCTGAATTATCCATTAAAGCCCTGAGTATTTTTTCATTCACCACAATAGGTAATAGGCCATTTTTCAGAGAATTACTTTTAAAGATATCTGCAATTTTAGTACTTATTACTGCTTTGAACCCATAATCCATAAGCGCCCATGGCGCATGTTCTCTAGATGAGCCACAGCCAAAGTTATCACCAGCAATTAAGATTTGACAGTTTTTACTGCTATCTTGATTGAGTAAAAAATCTGGATTTTGCTTACCATCATTTGTGTATCGCCAATCATGAAATAGATTATCACCTAGACCTTCACGACTAGTTGTTGTTAGAAAGCGAGCAGGTATAATTTGGTCTGTATCTATATCTGTAGTTGGTAGGGCAATAGTGCTGGACTCAATGAGTTTTAATGGTTTCATTATATTGTTATAAATAGTTTCGTGGATCTGCCACTCGCCCTTCAATCGCTGAAGCAGCAGCAGTCAATGGACTTGCTAATATTGTTCGAGCACCTTTTCCTTGGCGCCCTTCAAAATTTCTGTTACTTGTGCTGACACTTAATTTGCCAGAACTCACTGTATCTCCATTCATACCCAAGCACATTGAGCATCCAGATTCTCTCCACTGTGCCCCAGCAGATACAAATATTTTATCTAGACCAAGTTCCTCAGCTTCTTTTTTGATTTTTTGCGAACCTGGAACAACCAGCATCTTAACATTTTTAGAAACTTTCCTTCCTTTTAATATATTAGCTGCTTGTTGCAGGTCATTAATCCTTGAATTTGTGCAGCTTCCAATGAATACGACATCAACTTCATTATCTGAAAGTGGTTTACCAGGCGAAACCTGCATATACTCGAGTGCTTTATCAAAACTTTTGTCATTATTTTTATGAGGAACAGGGTCATTGATACCGATGACCATTCCCGGGTTTGTTCCAAATGTGACCATTGGTGTCAATTTACTTGCATCTATTGAAACCTTCTTATCATAGATCGCTTCGGAATCACTAGGGAGTGCTTTCCAGCGCATCAAAGCACTGTCCCAATCATTTCCTTTTGGCGATCTCGGCCGTCCGTAGAGATAATTATATGTTGTATCATCGGGTGCAATCATCCCTGATTTAGCGCCTGCCTCGATAGACATGTTACAGATAGTTAGTCGTGCCTCCATATTCATTTTAGTTATAGCATCGCCTTTAAATTCCATCACATACCCGGTACCACCAGCAACACCTATTTGTCCAATTATTGCCAGAATAAGATCTTTAGATGTGACACCTTTTTTAAGGTGACCATTGACCTCAATAAGTAATGTTTTTGGTTTTCGCTGCAATAAACATTGCGTAGCCAGTACATGCCCGACCTCTGTTGTGCCTATTCCAAAGGCAAGTGCACCAAATGCTCCATGAGTGCTGGTATGACTGTCACCGCAAACAATAGTCTTTCCTGGCTGAGTAAGCCCAAGTTCAGGACCAATAACGTGAACAATTCCTCTGTTATGACTTTCAAAACCAAAGAGCTCAACGCCAAACTCTTCACAATTCTTCATCATGGTCCTGACTTGATTTGCTGCACTTTTTCCTGCAATTTCTATATCTTTGAATGAGCGAACGGGAACAGTTGGAGTTGAGTGATCCATTGTGCCTATTGTTAAGTTGGGCATTCTTACATTTAAGTTTAAATTTTTAAGTAAAGAGAATGCTTGGGGTGTAGTAACTTCATGAACGAGATGTAAATCTATATATAGTATAGCTGGACTAGAGGAAGTCTCATGACTGACTTCATGCTCCATCCAGACTTTTTCGAAGAGTGTTTTTGATTTATTTATTTTCATTGAATAAGTTAGTTTTTCTAGATTACCGAATAAACTATTATTGGATACTGTCTAGCCAATTATCATCATCACTAGTCTGGGATGAGAATAGACCAAAAAATTGATTTTGAAGTTGCTCGGTTATTACGCCCCTTTTTCCTGAACCAATAGCAATTCTATCAACAGAACTAATAGGAGTTATTTCGGCAGCTGTACCAGTAAAAAACATTTCATCAGCAAGGTACAAGGACTCCCTATTGATGGCTTGTTCACTTACTGACAATCCCAGTCTTGCAGAAAGCTTAATTATTGAATCTCGGGTTATGCCTGTGAGAATTCCTGATGATGCAGGAGGTGTATATAAACGACCATCTTTTACTACAAAAAGATTTTCACCAGCACCTTCACTCACCATGCCATCCGTAGATAAAGCAATACCCTCATCAAAGCCAAGTCGTTTTGCTTCAGTACTTATTAGAGTGCTCGAGAGATAGTTTCCACCTGCCTTTGCTTGAGTTGGAATAGTATTTGGTGCAACTCTCTGCCAGCTAGAAACACAGACATCAACACCATTTTCAAGTGCTTCTGCACCCAAATAAGTGCCCCATTCCCATGCTGCTATAGAAACATCTACTGGGTGATCTTTTTTAGGTGCTAATCCGATGTCACCATAACCACGAAAAGCAATTGGTCTTATATAAGCACCATTTTCGAGATTATTATCAGTAATTAGTTTTTTGCAGGCGTCAATGATCTCATGCTCTGAAAAGGGAATTGGCATTCTGTAAATTTTAGCGGAATTATATAAACGCTTGATGTGATCTGCTAAGCGAAAAACTTTTAAACCATTCGGTGTTTTATATACTCTAATTCCCTCAAATACTGATGATCCATAATGAAGGGCATGAGTCAGTACATGAACTTTTGCTTCATCCCAGTTCATAATTTGACCGTTATGCCAAATAAATTTGCCGCCCTTATAACTCATTTTACTGCCCTCATTGAATTAAAGTTCAATTCTTACCAAAAAATATAGATCAATTGATAATTGTTGTTCCTCTCATAGTTATTATCACAAAGATTAGTTCTCCAACCAATCCATTCGACTGCGAAGGTCAGAACCTACTTTCTCTATCGAATGATTTAGATCTTCGTTCATCATTCTTTTGAATTCAGGCTGGCCTGCGTTATTTTCGTCAATCCAATTTTTTGCAAAAGTACCATCTTGAATTTCAGTTAGAATTTTTTTCATTTTATTTCTTACATTCTCATCAATTACCCTAGGTCCACTAACCAAGTCACCGTAAGCCGCAGTATCACTAATGAATTCATGCATTTTTTTAAGTCCACCCTCATGCAATAAATCTACGATAAGTTTTAATTCATGCATGCATTCGTAGTATGCCACCTCTGGCTGATATCCGGCAGCAGTGAGAGTTTCATAACCTGCGACTACTAATTCTGTCGCTCCACCACACAATACGGCTTGCTCGCCAAATAAATCTGTCTCAGTTTCTTCTTTGAAAGTTGTTTCTATAACGCCAGCACGGGCACCACCAATTCCATGCGCATAAGCAAGCGCTAATTTAAGAGCAGAGCCTGAGTGATCAATCTCTACCGCTACAAGACATGGAACACCATGACCTTCTTCATATTGGCGACGAACAAGTCCACCAGGTCCTTTTGGAGCGATCAGAAAAACATCCAAATCATTACGAGGTTTAATTTGCTTGTAATGAATATTAAATCCATGAGCAAATAAGATTGCAGAGTTTAGCTCTAGATTGCCTTCGATGCTTTTATAGAGTTTTTCTTGAGTAAGGTCTGGCGTTAGAAATGCAGTAATTGCTGCACCTTTTACTGCATCTAATGGCTCAGCTACCTCAAGCCCATCAGCAATTGCTTTTTTCCAGCTGGGTCCGTCTTTGCGCAACCCAACAATAACGTTATGGCCACTATCCTTAAGATTAAGTGCGTGAGCACGACCTTGACTGCCATATCCAATTATTGCGACACGTTTACCCATTAATACTGATGAATCTACATCTTTTTCTGAATACATTTGCATTGCCTACGTTTCCTCTTATGTTTTTTGCTTTAAATATACGTTTGTCTTAAAAAAAACCCCACTATTCGTTTTTTGAATGCGGGGTTGATAATAATGTATGAGATATTATATATTCCCTAGGATCCTCTAATTAACAATGATAACAGTGAAAATAAAAAGGAGCTCTCGTTTCTTGACTTTATTTTTATTTTTTTCATAACAATCTTAACTGTGTTTAAGGATGTATTTATAACATTGCAGTATTATAATACATATATTCTTTTACGTCTTTCGAATATATTGACCTTTAATATTTTATTGCATAAATCATTATTTGGTATTTCTAGCGATAGAATGATAACTTAATGATTGAATTTTTTCTCTAAGATGCTAAATCAAAATGGCAGGTAATTTCTAATATTTTGGAGTATTTGCTTAGCAAAATAAAATGATTAATTTGTAAGGTATAAAATAATGAATTTTGACTACTCTCTGAAAGTTCTTGAGTTAAGAAAACAATTAATTAGCTTCATGGATGAGTATATCTATCCAAACGAAAGTGTTTTTTATGAAACGCTGAATCACGGCGATTCACGCTGGAAAATCCCACCAATTATGGAAGAGTTAAAAGGTCAAGCAAGACAAAATAATTTATGGAATTTGTTTCTGCCTGATAGTGAGCATGGTGCACAACTTAATAATCTCGAATATGCCCCACTTGCTGAGATAATGGGTCGATCGTTGATTGCCTCTGAGGTATTTAATTGCTCAGCTCCTGATACAGGAAATATGGAGGTCCTAGTTAGGTATGGCACTAAAGAACAAAAAGATCAATGGTTGACACCTTTATTAAATGGAGAAATAAGATCGGCATTTGCAATGACAGAACCTGGGGTTGCTTCTTCAGACGCAACAAATATCGAATCAACCATCACCTCTGATGGGAATGAATACATAATTAATGGGCACAAATGGTGGACTTCAGGGGCTATGGATCCTCGGTGTAAAATTCTTATATTTATGGGTAAAACAGATATTAATGCTGCAAGACACGCTCAACAATCAATGATCCTAGTCCCAATGGACTCTTCTGGCGTTGATGTGGTTAGGCCTTTAACTGTTTATGGTTATGATGATGCTCCACATGGTCATGCAGAGGTTATTTTTAAGAATGTCCGTGTCCCTAAAAGTAATATACTTTTGGGGGAGGGGAGAGGTTTTGAGATAGCTCAAGGAAGACTTGGGCCAGGAAGAATTCACCACTGTATGCGCCTTGTTGGAATGGCTGAAAGAGCATTATCAAAGATGTGTAAAAGAGCTGCAGAGAGAGTTTCATTTGGCAAAGAATTATCTCGTCAAGGCGTAGTTAAAGAAATGATTGCAAATTCAAGAATAGATATTGAACAAGCTAGGTTACTTACATTAAAAGCTGCTGATATGATGGATAAACAGGGTAATAAATTGGCGCGCAAGGAGATTGCAATGATAAAGGTTGTTGCGCCCAATATGGCACTAAGAGTCATTGATAGGGCTGTTCAGGTTCATGGTGGTGGTGGTGTTAGCGAAGATTTTGGCCTAGCTTCAGCATGGGCAGGCGCAAGATCTCTGAGGTTGGCAGATGGACCTGATGAGGTGCATTTATCACAAATTGCAAAGCTTGAGCTTTCTTCACATTTATTGTTGAAAAAGTAACTTTTATAAGGACTAGCGATATTTTTTTATTATGGTATTCTTAGCCACGCTTAAATTAGATTAAGTAGTGATGGGGGCTCAACAAGTGTATAGTTTTAAATACTAATAAGACCCAACAGAACTTGATTTTTAATCAAAAAAAAACATAATATAATTTGGCAATGAAATAAGTGCATCATTCCTTTTTTATCGGGGATAGTGTAAAAGTAATTTAAATAAACTTTTAAGGAGTGCCCATGAAACGGTGCATAAATAATAGCTTGGCAGTTAAATTAGTAACTATGACAATTGGTCTTGTATTAATGTCTGGTAATTTAGTTGCTCAATCGGTCGATGATGTTCTTAGAGCTGATGCTAAAAGATTACAGTTAGCTCAAGCTTCTCAAGAAAGAATTAATGAGAAAGTTGAAGGTACGAGAACTCTTACCGATCAATATCGTGCCATTAATAAAGAAATCGATGGGCTAAAAGTCTATAACCGGCTCATGGCTGCTCAAGTGCAAGGTCAAGAAGCTACACTAGAAGATATTCAAATATCCATGGACCAAGTCGACGTCATAAATCGACAAATTTTTCCATTGATGGAGAGAATGATCGATGGTTTAGATCAGTCTGTAGCTTTGGATATTCCTTTCTTATTAGAAGAAAGAACTAAGCGCATAGATGCTCTGAAGCTACTAATGTCTCGTTCAGATGTTAGCGTTGCTGAAAAATTTCGAAAAGTTATGGAATCTTATCAAATTGAATTAGATTATGGCTCTTCTGCAGAATACTATAAGCAATCATTGGATCTTGGAAGTGACTATGGGGTTCGTGATTATAATATGTTGAGAGTTGGGAGAATTGGTCTTTATTTCCAATCCGATGACTCTTCAATTACAGGCATTTGGGATGTTAATCAAAATGACTGGGTAGTCGATGATGAGCATCGCGCAGAAATTCGAAAAGGACTAAGAATGGCAAGACAGTTGATTGCACCTGAGTTAATGCTAATTCCGGTTCAAGCTGCAAAGGAGACATCTTAAAATGAATAAATTTATAACCTATACATTGATACTAATAGGATCAATTGGTATCGCAAATGCACAAGAAGATGCGTCTTCAATGGGTGATTTATTAAAACAAATCGAACAAGGTCAAGCACGAGATTCTGTTGAAGCTCAAAAAAGAGAAGCTCGTTTTCAAGCTGATAGGAATAGTCAGCAAAAAATCTTAAATGATTCTAGAGCTGAAAGAACTCGTGAAGAAAACAGAAGTGAAGATTTAGAATCAACTTTTGCAGACAACCAGCAATTGATTGTTGATGCAAGAGCTGCTTTAGACAAAAGATTAGGCGCTCTCAAAGAGTTATTTGGTGTATTACAAACAGTATCTGGTGATGCTCAAACTCGCTTCAATGGGTCTTTAACTAATATTCAGTACCCAAATCGTGAAGCTTTCTTGGTTGAGCTTGGCAGTAAAATGGCTAGCGCAAATAGCCTTGCATCCATTCAAGATATTGAAGGTCTCTGGTATGAACTTCAAAGAGAAATCAGTGAGCAAGGGAAGATTGCGAGATTCACAACAGAATATGCCTCAGCGGATGGTGAAAGAATAACATCTGATGTTGTCCGAATTGGTGTGTTTAACTTGGTCTTTGAAGATGGTTATCTTCAATATGACAGTACAACAGGAAATGTCACTGAACTACAAAGACAGCCGGAGCAATCTCAGTATACAAACTCTGCTGAAGATATGATGGAAGCAACGGACGGTTATGTAGCAATCGGTTTGGATGTTACTCGAGGTGGTATCCTGGCATTACTAGTAGAATCACCTACAATTACTGAGAGAATAAACCAAGGTGGTATTGTTGGTTATTGTATCATTGCGTTAGGAATAGTGGGACTAATGATCGCTGTTTGGCGTTGGATATCACTCACAAAAGACAGTCGTAATGTTACAGCTCAGCTTTCAAAAGAGACTGCATCAAAAGATAACCCTCTAGGTCGAGTTTTATCTGCTTACGATGAGGCCAAGGGTGCGGATATTGAAACCGTTGAGCTGAAATTAAGTGAGGCTGCTCTGAAAGAGATGCCTGACCTTACAAAAGGTTTATTATTCATCAAGGTGATTGCTGCAGTCGCACCTTTGATGGGATTGCTAGGTACTGTTACTGGTATGATTAAAACTTTCCAAGTGATAACACTTTATGGTGCTGGAGATCCAAAACTAATGGCTGGTGGTATATCACAAGCGCTCATGACAACGGTATTAGGGTTATGTGTTGCTATACCAATGGTATTGCTCCATACATTGGTCAGTGGACAGAGTCGTAAGATAATTAATATCTTGCAATCGCAGAGTGCTGGAATCGTTGCAAATCACTCAGAAAGCAAACAATAATCGAATATAGGGGTAGTTATGTATTGGTTATATGACTCGTGGGACGCAATCATCGATTTCTTATATCTCGGTGGTAATGTCCTCAGGTGGATTGCAGTAACAATATTCCTGATGTGGGCTCTGATTATCGAGCGATTGATGTATTTTCGTTCGTCAATGACCGAACTAGCAAATGATATTAAAAGCAACTGGGAAGCCAGGAGTGAGAGACGTTCGTGGCATGCTCATCAAATTAGAGAAGGCATGATTTCAAAATTCTCTATGGCAACTAATGGGTCAATTCCAATGATCCAGACGTTGGTTGCCTTGTGCCCACTTCTTGGTCTCCTGGGAACTGTAACAGGTATGATTAAGGTTTTTGAAGTGATGGCAGTATCAGGTTCTGGTAATGTAAGAGCGATGGCGGCTGGAGTATCACAAGCAACTGTTCCAACAATGGCTGGGATGGTAGGTGCTTTATCAGGAGTACTTTTAGTAACACTTCTAACAAGGCGTGCCGCAAGAGAAGTAGAGTTTTTAGAGGACTCTCTCACAATGGATCATTAAAGGTGAAAGCAAATGCGTAAAGGTATAAATTTAGGACAAGAAGAAGAGTCAGAAGAGATCAATCTAACACCAATGTTAGATGTTGTATTTATCATGCTCATTTTCTTTATTGTTACAGCTTCTTTTATTAAAGAAGCGGGAATAGATGTCAATAGGCCGGATGCACCAACCTCAGAAAGTGTGGCTGATGCTAATATATTAATTGCTATTAGTCCAAATGATGAAATCTGGATAGATAGAAGACTAATTGATCCAAGGGCAGTAAGAGCTAATATAGAAAGAATGCATGCTGAGAACCCAAAAGGCTCTGTAGTTATTCAGGCAGATAAAAAATCAACGAATGAATTATTGGTTGTAGTAATGGATGCCGCGAGACAAGCGGGCGTTTATAATGTCTCAATTGCAGCAAATAATAACTAAGTAAATAGATGAGGTATTTCAATGTACGCTAGATATGCAATCTCAATAGTAGCTGGATCTGCAATTACTATAAGTCTTCTCTTTGTTATGCACTTACTAATTGCATCAGGGAAAAGCGCTTTGACAGAACCAAGAGCTAGACATTTGTTAGAGTTTGTCAGGGTTAAGCGAAATGAAAATATTAATACTGAAGACATAACTCCAGAAAAACCACCAAAACCACCTGAGATACCTCAAGAAATGCCACCTCAGGACATGGATTCTGTCGATCCAAATGCACCGACTATAAATATTCCTCCTCCATCAGTAGGAAATGATCTAAACATAGGCGGTCCTGGTGGAATGAATATTGCTGAAGGCGATTATTTACCGATTGTCAGGGTAGCGCCGATATATCCAGCAAGGGCTTTATCTCGTAATCTAGAAGGCTATTGCGACATGAGTTTTACTGTGACTCCAGCAGGTACAACTCAGGATCCATTTGCAGAGTTTTGTACTAGCTCATTATTTGACAGGTCTTCTCAGAGAGCAGTTTTGAAATTTAAATACAAGCCACGTGTTGTAGATGGTGTACCTCAGATGGTTTCAGGGGTTAAAACCAGAATAACATTTAAAATTGAAGATTAATTTATAAATACTAAATATAGTAGTCAGAATAAGATATAAGGGTTTAAGAATGTCAATAAATCAATATGTGATAAAGAATCTAATAGCAGTCCTCACCGTTTCAATATTCTTGGTGGGATCATTATTTGCACAAACTACTCCTAGCAGTGCTCAGTCAGAAAATGATAGAGCGAGCGAAAGAGATCGACGTGATAATCAAAAAACAAAAAAATCACAAGCGGTTAGCAAAGGCGTTTATGCCAAAATTACTAAAGCTCAAGAAATGATGGAAGCTGAGGATAATGATGGAGCGTTAAAGATACTAAATGCACTTCGTGCTAGCACTAAAATTTCTGACTATGAACGTCAAAATGTGATGAATTATTTGGGCTTTGTTTATTACAATATGGAAGATATTCCTAGAGCAATGAGTGCTTATCAAGAGATGCTAGGAATCCCAACTATTGAAGAGCAGATCAAAAAAACAACAACATATACTTTAGCTCAATTAAACACAATGGAAGAAAATTATGCGTCAGCAATTTCATTGATAGAAGATTATTTTGAACTAGAAGTAAATCCACCGGCAGCTTCATATATTCTCTATGCTCAGAATCTATATCAAATTGAGCGCTATAGAGAAATGATAGAGCCAATTAAAACAGCGTTAGTTGTAGATGTAAGAAGAAAGAAAGCGCAAAGAGCGGCTGCAATAGTAACCGCTGAAGCTGAGCTCAAAAAAGCCAGAGAAGAGCTTGAAATTGCTACTGCAACCAAGAAGCTATCAGATGCTAGAAAACTAGCAAGTGAAGAGCCGCTTCCCAAAGAGGACTGGTATGTACTTCTAAATTTTGCCTATTTTCAACAAGAAAATTTTGAACAAGTTAGAGATATACAAAAAATATTACTACTTAACTGGCCTAAGAAAAGATATTGGTTCTCTTTAGCGGGTGCTTATACTGAGCTAGGTGAAGATGAGAATTTAATCTATGCTTATGATGCCGCATACACTCAGGGTCTCCTGGAGAAGCCAGCTGAAATAATCACTATGGCTCAGTTATTCATGCAGGCTGAGGTGCCATTTAAAGGCGCCTTGCTCCTGGATAAAGAAATCAAAAATGGGCGTGTTGATGGAAACGCAAAGAATTATAGACTAATGTCTCAAGCTTTTACTCTGGCATCTGAGGATGAAATGGCAATTCCTGCGCTTAAGATGGCAGCGAAGTTATCAGATGAAGGTGAATTGGATCTCAGATTAGGTAATGCGTATCTTAATCTTGCTATGTATGGGGATTGCGTAAGTTCTGTGCGGGCTGGCCTCAAAAAAGGAAAGATCAAAAGCCCTGATAATGCCCAGATTTCACTTGGTATGTGCTTGTATAATGAAAAAGAATACCTTGAAGCTATTGAATCATTCAAAGCGGCCAGTAAAACAAAACGCTCACAACGTATTGCGGGTCAGTGGATTGCAGTAATTGAAAGCGATATAGCTAGAAATAAGCAGATTGAATTAGCTGAAAATGCAGCAAAGAAACAGGCAGATGATCTTGCAAAAAGACGTGCCCAAGCTCAAGCAGCAAGGATTTAATAATAAATAACACCTCTTGTGAGGTGACTCAGCTAGCTAAACTAAGTAGAAAATTTCAAATCGATGAGGGACTAAATGCCTAAAATTAACTATGTCACTCAAGATGGTGTGACTCATGAGATTGATGTCGATGTTGGCTACACTGTTATGGAGGGTGCCGTTAATAATGATTTAGATGGTATGCCTGCAGAATGTGGTGGTGCGTGTGCCTGCGCTACCTGTCACGCTTATATTGATCCTGACTGGATGTCAAAACTATCAAACCCAGATGATATGGAAGATAGTATGTTAGATGCAGCATTTGACCGACGAAACAATAGTCGCCTCACTTGCCAAATAGAAGTAACCAATGAGCTTGATGGCTTAATTGTGCATATTGCAGAAAACGAGTGTTGATTTAAGTTTGATGCTATCCTGAGGATAATAATTTAAGAGGAAGATCTAATGACAATTAAAGTAGGCGATAAACTGCCTCAAGGTGTTTTCACTATAATGACCGACAATGGTCCTGCACCAATGACTACTGATGATTTATTTGGTGGTAAAAAAGTAGTGCTTTTTGCTGTACCTGGAGCATTTACACCAGGTTGTTCCATGAGTCATCTTCCTTCTTATTTAAATCTATCTGATGAAATATATGCTAAAAATATAGATACGATCGCATGTATGTCTGTTAACGATGCTTTTGTCATGCATGCATGGGGTATTGATAAAGATGTAAATAATAAAATATTAATGTTAGCTGATGGTAATGGCGACTTTACAAGAGCTATTGGTCTTGATAATGATAATAGTAATTTCGGTATGGGTATAAGGTGCAAGAGATTCGCGATGATTGCAGAAAATGGCATTATTACTGATCTTATGATTGAAGAGCCTGGAAAGATTGAAATCAGCAAAGCAGAATCAGTGCTATCAAAACTATAGAATTATTTATCGAGAGCTTCTTTTAGCTCAGGTACTATTTTAAATAAATCGCCGACTAGGCCTATATCAGCTACCTCGAAAATAGGAGCATCCTCATCTTTGTTAATAGCAACTATTGTTCCTGCATCTTTGATTCCTGTTAGGTGTTGTATTGCCCCAGATATACCGATGGCCAGATAAAGGTCGGGAGCAATAATTTTTCCAGTTTGTCCAACTTGCATCTCGTTAGGCACATAACCTGCGTCAACTGCAGCCCTTGATGCACCCGCGCCAGCGCCAAGAGAATCTGCCAGATCATATATAATTTTAAAATTTTCTTCACTTGCTAGTGCTCTGCCACCAGATACTACTTTTTTAGCAGTTTGAAGGTCAGGTCGATCTGATTTACCAGATTGAAGAGATATAAATTTTGTATGATCAGGTAATTGGATGTCATGAGATGCATTTTCTATATTAGCATTATTATTATTTCCAGCCGCACTAAATGATGCAGTCCTTATTGTTGCTACTATTTTTTCTGACTCTGCGATTTCCACTGTTAAAATAGCGTTGCCAGCATATGTAGGCCTTTTGAATGAGTGAGAGCTGACAACGCTCATGATGTCACTGATTTGATTGGTATTCATTAGCGCAGCAATTCTTGGCATAAGGTCTTTACCAAACGTAGTAGAAGGACCGAAGATATGAGAGTAGTCACTGGATAAATGTTTAACTTGAGGCGCTATTGTAGCCGCTAAGCTAAATTCATTTATATCATCATCGATCTGTATTACTTTATTAACACCATCAATTTTTGCTGTTTCTGAAGCTAAATTATTACCATTTTTAGAAAAAACGACTACATCAATTTCACAATTTTCTATATTCATTGCACATGTAACACACTTATTAGTACTGCCATTTATTTCGGTACCATTATGTTCTGCAATTATGAGAATTTTATTCATTAGATTAAGCCTTTTTTTTCAAGTTCTTTTAAAAGAGCAGGAACATTATCCACCATTATACCTTTTTGTCTTTGTTCTGGTGATTCAGTATTGATAATTTTGATCGCATCATTGGGTTTAATATTAAGGTCTTCAAAAGCAATAATTTCTAAAGGTTTTTTCTTCGCCTTCATGATATCCGGTAATTTAACGTATCTTGGCTCGTTGAGCCTTAGATCTGCCGTTATAATAGCGGGCAGACTGATTTCGATGCTTTCAAGGCCAGCATCAACTTCTCTAGTAACTATAGCTGAAGTGTCACTTAGTGCTATTTTTGAGGCAAAAGTTGCTTGTGGCCAATCAAGGAGAGCTGCCAGCATTTGTCCCGTTTGATTATTATCATTATCAATTGCTTGTTTTCCTAAAATAACTAAATTTGGATTTTCCTGAGATATAATATATTGAAAGATTTTAGTGATACTGAGTGGATCTAGGTTACTACCTGTTTCTATCAAGATAGCCCTATCAGCACCCATTGCTAGCGCTGTTCTGAGTTGTTGTTGTGCCTCATTAGTTCCAATCGAGACAACAATAATTTCGTCAGCTTTGCCTTGCTCTTTAATTCTTAATGCTTCTTCAAGTGCAATTTCGTCAAATGGGTTGATGCTCATTTTAACGCCATCGGTTTCAACGCCACTGCCATCTGGGCGAACCCTTACACGCACGTTATAGTCAATGACACGCTTTATTCCAACAATTATTTTACTCACTGACTTGTCCTTATTTATTTTTAGAAATCGTATTGTCTATGAGAGTATACTTGGGTACAAGTATATAACGCTTTTATTGTCAATTATTTGTATTTTTTTGGATAATTTATGCTTAATAGTATAGTTTTTATGCCATCATTATCATCAGCTAATTATATGATTACGTGATAATTGATTTGCGTTTCTCGTTATTATATTTATGTTCTTGGGGTAAATGCATAGCTGATAAAAATAGACAGGTGATATGTGAGTAATAATTCATTGCTAAATGGTGTTCGGATATTAGATATGAGCCGTATTTTGGCTGGTCCATGGGCCACTCAATTACTAGCTGACTATGGTGCTGAAGTAGTAAAAATTGAAAAGCCAAAAGTGGGTGATGATACACGTCAATGGGGTCCTCCATGGTTGAGTGGTAAGAAGAGGATTGATAATTCAGATGCAGCTTATTTTTTATCCACAAATAGAAATAAACGGTCTCTGACATGTGACTTTTCAACCAAAGAAGGTGCTCTAATCATTAAGGAGCTAATTAAATCTTGTGATATTTTGGTCGAAAATTATAAAGCTGGAACACTCGATAAGTATGGCCTAGGTGAGAAACAGCTAAAAAAAATTAACAAAAAACTAATTTATTGTTCTATAACGGCATTTTCTGAAACTTCAAGTAAATCGAAGGAGTCTGGCTATGACGCGATGATACAGGCATCTGGTGGTTTAATGAGTATTACTGGTGAGAAAGAGGGTAGGCCACAAAAATCAGGTGTAGCAATTGCTGATATTATGGCTGGAATGTACGCTGTATCCGCGATTTTAGCATCGCTATATCAGCGAGAAAAAACTCAAGAAGGTCAGCGTATTAATATACCATTATATGACACACAAGTAGCATGGTTAGCGAATCAAAGTATGAATTACTTAATAGGTGGCGAAGTTCCTGAAAGACAGGGAACTGGACATCCAAATATTGTTCCGTATCAGACTTTTTCAACAAATGATGGTGAAATTATGCTGGCAGTTGGAAATAATAAGCAGTTTTCGGAGTTGATGATTGTATTGAATGGAGCAGATACAAGGTTAATTAATAAGTTTAATACAAATGAACAACGTATTGAAAATAAAGTACTAATTATAAAAATATTGCAAGAAATATTCATTAAAAATAGCTCTACACATTGGTTGACTCTGTTTAGAGAGCGAGGCATTCCATGTGGCCCAATTAATAATATCCAAGAAGTCTTTAGTGATAGCTACTCTAAGGAGCGAAACATAGTTAGGCATTCAATTACCTCAACTAATCAAAAGGTCCCTACAGTCGCAAATCCAGTTACTTTCTCGGGTTATGAGATTCAGTATAACAGGGCACCCCCAAAGCTTAGTGAGCATACAAACGAAATCCTGCAAGATGATTTGGGCTACTCTGATTGTGATATAGAGAAATTGCGTGCCAAGAATATAATATGAGCAAGGACTTCATTGTTTATTCTTGGTTGTTGGACAAGATTAATAACAACGAAGTTATCTTGACTGTATCAAAGCTCTTAGCGCGTGATTTAATCAATGAGTATGATAAATCTCAATTAAGGCAAAAAAAAACAGCATGGGCTACACCAAAAATATTTTTCTGGCGAGATTGGTTGAAACACAGATATCAAGACAGTTCAAATATAGGCGACTTGTTAATTATAGATAATAGTATTTCTCATCTACTATGGGAGCAGTGTTTTCAGGTTGTCCTCAATGATCCATTATTAAATAACAATCGATTGGCAAGTGAAGCCCAAGATGCATTTAAACTATTATGTGATTATTGTATTCCATTTACTGATATTACTGACCTCGATAATTCTGAAGAAACGCAATTATTTTCAAAGGCGCTAAAACTCTATCTTGAAAAAATATCAACAAAAAAATGGTTGGATTCATCCATGCTGGCCAATCATTTGCTTTTGTGTAATCTAAATGATTGGCTAGATTGCAAAGATGCTAAATCGCTTTCTTTGGTTGGGTTTGATGATCCATTACCAGTATTCGATCAGTTGAAAAATACCATACAAAGTAAAATAGATATAAATTATATACATCATAAGAAATTAGTATCTATTGTCAGTAAAAATTCTTACAAAGATATTGAGTCAGAGTTCAGAGCCATTGGTGCATGGGCTAGGTTGAGGCTGCAAAAGCATCCAGAAGCGAAAATAGCCGTCCTAATCAACGACAGTCATCAATCTAAAGAGCTCAGGTATTTAATTATGGAAGGCCTATCTCCGGGTTGGCAATATAATTACCCACAAGAATCACCTCTCATTAATAATAAGCATGAGGGAAATATACATAATTACCCTGTGATGTTTACTTGCTTACTCTTATTGAAATGGTATCAGTCAACATTGTCATCAAAAGAGATCAGCTTGCTTGTTAGAAGCTCGTTATTCCAGGGTATTAATGCCGCAGGCTCGAATTCAATAGAAATGAAATTAAGATTACTGCCAGAAAGAGATTGGCAGATTGAAGAATTTATAGAAAAATTTAAACTTGAGTCCAGCTCAGATGAGTTTGATGTATTAACGAAAATAGTTATTTTTGAAAAAACAAAATCATCTTGTAATGCAAATAAATTAATTCGTGATTGGCTGGATATTATTAATGCTGATCTTGATTTAGTGGGTTGGCCAGACATAGATAATCCTACTAATGCTGAGCATCACTTATTGTGCCGATGGCAAGATTTATTAAATGAAATCGAAAAAACACAAATTATTTACGACAAAGTATCGTTAACATACATTGTTAATCGTATATTGAGCTCAATTGAAAATATCGTATTTCAGTTAGAAGACCCAAGAAGTGCTATAACTATATTGAGTTTTGAAGATGCTGTTGGTATGGAATTTGATTATCTTTGGATGTCTGGGATGGATAATGAGAATTGGCCAAGAAACTCCAAAACATCTGCGTTTATTTCTGCGGATATTCAAAGGCAATTCAGCCTACCAAATATGCATTCTCTAGACTTAATTAAAATGCAGAAAAAATTATTGGAATCATTATCATCAGCTGCATTAAATACAATTTATAGCTATTCAGTAAATAAAAATGACTTATTATTGGAGTTTACATCATTGATTGATATTGATGATGACTCTGGAGCTTGTATTGATCCTGGGTGGTATTTAGAACCTTTTTTGAGCCACAATTTAAGGGAAGTGAAGGAAGGGGTCCCGAAAGTTCAAAATATAGAGTATTTAGCTGGAGGTGTTAACACTATTCAATCCTACTTGAGTGATCCATTTTCATCTTTTGTAAAAGGTAGGCTTTCAGTAAAACCTTTGAATAATTTTGTGGTGGGTATTAGTCCGTTATTAAGGGGCTCTTTATTGCATGAATCATTAGCAGAGCTTTTTCGCGCTCAATTATCATCAAAAGACATTCAGTTATGGTCAGAAAATGAGAAAATGAAGCGTATTAATAGAGCAACAAGCTTGGTTTTTGATAAAGAGATCAATATTAATAACCCTGTGTTAAAACGGCTTTATCAGATGGAAAAATCTCGATCTGAGATGTTATTAGCCGATTTCTTAGAGAGTGAATTAAATCGGGATTACTTTATGATTAGTGAGGCTGAGAAGGAACTAAGCTTAACATCTGCTAATCTAAAGTTGAGTTTGCGTGTTGATAGAGTAGATCTTCATGAGGATGAGACATTTCATGTAATTGACTATAAGACTGGTAACAGAGGGATGACAATTATTGGTTCAGATGATGCTATTAACTCTATCCAGCTTTTTGTCTATGCTGCAGCTATCAAGAATAAACCTTCAACTGCTTCATTTATTCATTTTAAAGACAGGGATACAATTAATTTTGTCTCTGTAGGGCTTCATAATTTTAGTCACGGCAAGAATAATAAACATAAATTATATAACCTCGATACTGGTATTAAAGAGGTGCATAAGATCCTCTCTGCTATTTCAGATGGGGTTATTTCTATTAACCAAAAAACTCAATTGGACAGCAACAATAACATGAGATTTCTTCATGTTTTAAGTCGAGTTCAGGAGCTTAAAAATGAGTCAAATTAATGACCATTTGAGCAATGATAGCGCGATCCGAATGCAAGCTTTGGATATAGAAAAATCATTTATTATACAAGCACCAGCTGGCTCAGGAAAGACAGAGCTTCTCATTCAGCGATACCTAAAGCTTCTAGCTTCAGTCTCTCAGCCTGAGGAAATTGTAGCAATTACTTTTACGGTAAAAGCAGCAAATGAGATGAAACAAAGGGTCCTGAGTGCGATCACAAAAGCGAGTAGCAATACAAAGCCTTCCGAGGACTATCAA
The DNA here is from genome assembly GCA_964275745.1 of uncultured Woeseiaceae bacterium. Taxonomy (GTDB): domain Bacteria; phylum Pseudomonadota; class Gammaproteobacteria; order Steroidobacterales; family Woeseiaceae; genus SP4260. The sequence goes on from CAXYCT010000012.1 coordinate 22,089, forward strand.
ATTAAAACCCATCAATATGCAAACGAGGTTCTAAGAAAGGATAAGGAGTACAAATGGAATTTGACACATGCTCATAAGCGTATGAAGATTTTAACTTTAGATTCATTGTGCTCAGAGATTGTGAATAAATCACCAGTAACTTCTAAGTTTGGTTTTGGTAAAAAATTATTGCTTAATCGTGATCTAAAGGTTAACTATCGACTGGCTGCAATATCCACTCTAAATCTTCTCTCCAGTGAAGATCTTGAAAATTCTAGTTCTGATGCAGAAAAATTATTAATGCACCTAGATGGAAACCTATTTAAATATATTGATTATATAGAGAAGATGCTCGCCAGGCGTGATCAGTGGATGGATATTATTGGATCTGGCATCAGTCTAAATGAAGAAGATTACTCGACATTGCGAATTCAATTAGAGAAGAATATAAAATGCATGATATCAGACCATCAATCAAAATTAATACAGATATTCCCAAGGCAATTATTTGTCCATTTATTAGATATCTTTTCTTATTTATCTGAGAATGATGATGGGTTCTCTCATTTATCATCATTGTCAGGGGCTGAAGAGCTTAACTCTTATGAGTTTAACGATTCTTGGTGCAAAATTGCTGATCTTTTGTTAACCAAATCAGGCTCGTGGCGAAAGTCTGTAAATAAAAATAATGGTTTTCCACCTGAAGCAAAACAAGAAAAAGAAGCAATTAAAAAGATAATTGTTAATGCGAGTGAGATCAATCTTTTTGCAGAATTACTTCATTCGGTTAGATTGCTTCCAAGTCCGCGTTATGAAGACAAACAATGGAATGTTTTGATTGGATTATTCAGGCTGCTTCCTCACGCAGTTGCAGAACTAAAGAATATATTCGCACAAAAAAATACAGCAGATTTTATAGAAATGGCTGATTGTGCCAGGCTTGCTCTTGGTGATAGTGAGCTTCCTTCAGATTTAGCCCTTATTATGGATTACAAGCTTAAACATATTTTAGTCGATGAAATGCAAGATACATCAACGCGACAATATCAGTTTCTCGAGTCACTGACTTGTGGCTGGGAAAAGAAAGACAAAAGGACTTTATTTCTTGTTGGTGACCCTATGCAATCTATCTTTAGGTTTAGAAATGCACAAGTTTCTCAGTTTTTAATAACTAGCAAAAAGGGTATTGGTGATATCCCTTTGACTTATTTAGTTCTTAAAAGTAACTTCAGGTCGGGTGGGATATTGGTAGATCAATTTAACCATACTTTCAAAGAAGTATTACCCAGTAAAGAGGATTTAATCAGAGGGGCGGTCACTTACTCAGATGCGATTACAGATCCAGCTAGAGCAAGCTCTGGAGAGTATAGCTTGCATACTCTTTTTGACAAAAGTAAAGAAGATCAAGCTGCATATACCGTTAGCATAATTAGAGATAAGCTCAAACATACGACTGGCAATATCGCCATATTGGTGAGATCAAGACCGCAATTGACATTGCTGTTATCTTTATTGAGGCAAGAGCATATCCATTATAATGCAGTTGAAATAGATCGATTGACTGACCTACCTGAAATTATTGATCTTTTGGCTTTAACTAGAGTGCTTTGTCATAAAGCTGATAGGGCTGCTTGGCTAGGATTACTCAGAGGGCCTTTACTAGGATTAACTTGGATTGATTTAGTTTCATTGGTTAGAAATGAAACTAAAAAAACTATATGGGAGCTAGTAAAGGATAAAAGTAAAATAAAAATACTATCAAGAGAAGGCCAATCCCGATTGAGTAAATTTATTCATATTGTTTCTCCATATGTTGAGGCAAGTAGTTTGCTGAGCTTAAGAGAGCGTGTTGAATTAATTTGGTATCGATTGAATGGACCAGCTTTGATTACAAATAAAGAGCAGCTTGAAAATATACAAAGGTACTTCAGTGCAATCGATGCGATTGATGTTGGAGGGAGTTTAGATGACCCCTCTGAGCTTGAGAGTAAAATAGATGATATTAGAGTAACTAGCTCTGATCTTAAAGAGGTTCGAGTTAATGTTATGACAATCCATAAATCAAAGGGGCTAGAATTTGATCATGTTATTCTTCCTTCTTTAGGAGCTGGAGCAAGGGTTACAGAAAGGCCAGTAATAAACTGGATGTCTCGACCTAGTGATTCTTCTTATGATGATATCGTCATAAGCCCAATAGGTTCTCGAGATGATGATAAATTGCATTCATATATTCAAAAGACCTCAAAAGAAGGTGAGCTTTTAGAGTTAGATCGATTGATATATGTTGCTTATACTAGAGCTCGTGAATCACTGGAAGTTGTTGGTAATGTTAAAACTAAACAGCTCAATAATGAAAACGTAATAATGCCACCATTAAAATCATCACTACTTGGACGATTGTGGCCATCTTTGAAAAATACATTTGAAGCTAATTTAAATAATAAAGATGTATCGTCTGATGTCTTTTCTAAGCCAGAAACAATATACACTCAACCAATTTTGAGAAGAATCAATGATCTTTATCTACCGCCTTTTGGCTCAAAAATACCAATTATTGAATCATTTGGTCTGGATACAGAGGAAGTGATTTCAGAAAATATTGAGTATTCATGGGTTGGCGAAAATGCTAAAAAATCCGGTACTATCATCCATCGATGGCTTTATAAATTATCTGTGGATAAAAAGATTCCATCATTAGGTGAAATCGATAGTTTCAAACCGATGCTATTAAATTGGGCAAGAAATATTTACGTGAAGGAAGATCAACTCGATAATGTAATGAGCAAAGTCTTTCGGGCTATGAAAAATGTTATTGAGGATAAAGTAAACCACGAGATTATATTAAGTGAAGGATCTTCAGAGCTCCCCCTTACTGGTATCTGGGAGAATAAACGCTACTCAATTATCATAGATAGAGTTTATATAGATAAAAATAAACAGCACTGGATAATTGATTACAAAACTGGCAACCATGAAGGTGGAAGGCTTTCAGATTTTATTGATTCAGAAGCAATTAGGTATAAAGATCAATTAACTAAATATGCTGCGATATATAAAAATTATAGTGGCCATTATCCGAATACGGCACTTTATTTTCCAAATCTCAAGATATTACATTTATTAGATAGCTAGAGCTTACCTTCGAATCTAAATTCCCGTTGATTTTTATCATTGGGTGTACCTAAGAAATTCAATAAATTAGATATTTCAGGTGGGGTGAGTGTGTTAGGCGCAACAAGACCAGACATTAAGTAATTCCCATCATTATCTAGTTGAATTGTGCCTGCAATGTCTAATAAAGCATTTTCTCCTTCTATGCTGCCAATGATTTTATCCACTGTTGGGCTAAATTTAATCAAATAATTACCTAAAGATTTAGGAGATAATCCTAAAATTTTTAAACTTCTCAATCGTATATCACCGTCAATTTTTTGTGGTATATTATTATCAAATATAGCTTTTTTAACCATATAATCAATTTGTGCATCAAGTCCCAAGAAGGGTGCAATCACAGGTAAAACTCCATCATTGATGGAGCCTTCTAAATCAGTTACTTCGATCGTTGAATTTATATTGGTCGTTATTAGTGCAGTCAAATAACCATTGAATGGATACATTGAGATCTTATAACTTAATTGACCAAGCAGTAATTTAGGGAGCTGAATATTCCATCTTAGATCACGAATATATATTTTATTAGTTTGTGCCTCACTTGCATTACCATTCCATATAGTCCCATTAATTCCATTAATGATTGAATTTTTTGGGGCCATCCATTGCATTGCAATATTAGCTGGCAGGTAATTGATCAGCCCAGCAATAAATAGAACCAGCATAACTATGATATATTTTTTTCTATACATGTCTAATTACGAAGCATAGTAATACTTGCATTAACAATTCCACCTTGATTCACTTGTGTAAGTGAAATATTGATAGTATCAGCGTGCATGTTAAATGAATTCTTCAGTTCCCCAAGACAAGCTATTAAATCATTAAATTTTGCGTTATTTAGTTCTACTCTGATGGAGTTGTCTCCGATAGGCTGACTTCTTTGGAGGTTTTCATATAAATTATATTTTCTAAGGACACTATCAATAATTACGACGAGTGGTTCATTGCTAATTATCTGCGTACTTTTTTTATTATCTGCACGATTTATATTTTGAATATATTTTATTTCAACTAGTGACCATTCAAGTTGTTTTATTTTAATTTCTGAAGAGATTATTGCTGTAGACAATGGCTTCCATATGAATATATATATCAAAAATGAAAGGAGAGTGAAACTGCCGATAGTCAATAGGATTAATTCACGTTGTTGAAGTGATTCTAGTTTTTTGATCATCATCATAGTGCCTTTATTTCTATTCGGCTTTGAACATTATTATTGACTTGATTTGTAGATAATATTTTAGCTTGGAAGAGCCCATCATCAATAATTTCCCTACGAATTGTATCGATTACAGTTACATTTGGTGCGGTTAATCTTATGATTGTTACATTTTCTTGGTACGTTATAGACGATAAAAATACACCATCATTTTCACTAATTGCTTTACTTAATTTCTGGAGTGAACTTAAAAAGAAAGAGGTACTGGTCTTGATAGAGTTATTATTTTTTATGGCAGTAACAATTCGAATTGGATCGCTGATGTTATTAGTATTAGGTTCAAATTTTTTATATTCATTTAAAAAGAGAGAAGATATTTTTTTTTCATAATTGGTTAATTGAACGTAATTAATGGTCTTACTTGCCATTAAAATCAATATAAGGCCTATGAATAAATAAGTACTGTGGCGCCATGGTTGTAGATATTTTTTATAGTCCATTTGAACTGCATATTCGCCTTGCAGTAAATTAACATAGTTTGAGCTTATGATATTTTGTGATAATTTTTGAAGTGAATTTCCTTCCAGTAGTTGTATATTCATGTCAGTCTGATTATCTTGGATATTCTTGTATTTATCTTGGCATGAACGATCGAGGTAAACTTGAATATGGTTAGTTTCTTTTTTTACTTCATCTATCAATTCCTGAAGATCCATTACGCTATCATTTTCTAATGCATAGGCTTTGTCCAATCCATTATTAATAAGTATTTTTTTTGGATCAATTATTATATTTACGGTTTTTTGGATCATTGGTAATCCAAATATTTCTGATGTAATGACCTTTGCATTTATTCCAGAATTTATTAAGTGTTGCTGATAATCATTTAATTTATTTTTATCTATTACAGAGACGGGAATATATTCTTCGGATTTATTTTTTTTGAATGCAAAATGCAATAAGTTGATATCACAAGCCAAATTTTCCTCTAGTGCGAATGGAATTGCAGTTTTTATTTTATTTATAGATTTTATAGGTAAATTTAAAAATGATGTTGATGCATCGGTTGCTGGTAGAAGAACAATTATTGGATTTAGTTTATATATGTCAGGAATATTTTTTAGATCTCCCGATTCTGGACCAGTAATTTGTCTTCCCGTTTCGTTTATAGTCATCCATTCTGCATGATCAATAGAATGCTCATTTAGTTTAATAATAGTTGTGCTAGTCATTGGCTACGTTGCCCCAAAACTTCGCATCAAAATAGATGTATTTCCGTTTTGGTCTCTTCTGATGCTGCTGAACATAGTCATTGTTACAGTATCGATCCTAATCATAAGTTTTAATTGAAAATAATTTGAATTATTCGATATATTAGTTAAATTTTTAGGCAGAAGTAAAGATTTAAATGAGCTCGGTAGATCACTAAACCCAGATGGCACTCTTTCTATTATTAGTCGCTGAACATCATTTTTAGTCATCCCGTTATCAAGAGACAGCAAAATGATTGAATCGGCAGTATTTACGTTAATTCTAGTTTTTACAGGCAACGCAGTAACAAAGGGCTTTAAAGTTTTATAAATATAGGTGTCTACAGAATTTAAAGATAGTAATTCGCTAGTGCTAACCATTGGCTGATTTGCAGTTCGATAGGGTGGAGTTAGTTTAGTATAAATATCATCTTCGGCACCTCCCGGAAATGTTGGATATTGATCTGGGTCAATCCAATCAACAATTTCGGCAGTAATGTCAGTTTCTATATTTAAGGTTTTAAGCAATCGTTGAAACTGTTCAAATTGGCCTTGATCAATACTACCATCTGCTTGAATAAGATTATTTAAATTAAATTTACTCTGAAGATCAGTAACTTGACCGAAAATATTACCACCATCAATGGGCAATGCTGGAAGATCTTTTGCCCAAAACTCATTTAGATGATCAGATTGAGTATTCAGAGCATCTTCACTTAACAATTTCATGATCCAGCTTTCTGCCCCAAGCGCGACTTGTATCGCTTGGTCTCTATTTAGAGTTGTCATTGTTCGTCGTGAATCAAGTATATTATCCCAGAGTAAATTTGTAGAAATGATCCCAGTAATAGCTACTATCATCATGGCTGTAATTAGTGCTACGCCTTTATTATTTGACTTGTAAAATGAATAATTTTTTTTCATTATCTTATTTCAATTAGGCGATATACATTTGTATTATCATTGAAATTAAGTGTAATTTTAACTGCTTTGGGCAACGCATTAAGGCCATCAGAAGGGCTAAAATCAATTGGTGGCCATTGCTCAGTCCAATCATTATTTTTTTTCATGAATGAAAAATTAAAGCTTTCAACATTATCCAATAGAATGTCACTTTGAGTGAAATTATTATAAGTTTTATCTAAAACATTCCAATGAAGACGCACTAGAGTATCGCCATTCAAGGAGTATGCCGCTCGCTGAAGCGAGCTTCTTTTTAGTGACAAAGGATTAGACCAGCCATGACGAGTAAATTCTATTGGATAGGAATTATTAGGATTAGTGCTTAATGCACCAAGTTGCATATCACCAATTCCACTTCGAACTGGCCTTTTTGCCAGTTGCATAAAGTCTTGCTCTATTAACCTAATAGTTCTCTGGAGTGACTGTATTTTATTCATGCGATTCGAGAGGATATCTGCAGTAATTATCGTTTGATTCAGTGTGCCATATGCTAGAACAGATAAGATCGAAAATATCCCCATAGCAACTAGTACCTCTATAAGCGTAAAGCCATTATTTTTAATTCGAAACATTATTTCTTATCTTAGAATTATCATTAATAAATCCCGTTATAGTTCTGGCAGGTAGTTCCCTATATTCGATGCTGACAGCCACATCCATTCTATATAAATCATCAATACCTGTTTCTGAAATATTTGTTTCCCATTGCCAATTATTACCAGCAAATATGATAAACCCATCTTGAATACCAACATTTGGTTTTATATTGTTAATGCGAGCTTCAGTGAGTTTATTCTGTGCAATCCAGTTTGCATAGGCTCTGTGCTGCATGGAATCGGCTCTCATTATATCTTGGCTTGTTATTGCAATTGCTGAGCCAAGCGAAATTGCTACGATTGCCAAAGCAATCATAACCTCAATAAGAGTAAATCCTGAATTCTTATGCTTATTGGTAAGTTTTAAAAAGTTACAATAAAGATTCATAGAATATTTTTTATTGGTCTTTATTGATGGTTATTTCTCCACTCAGTGATGCAGAAATTTTCACTCTGGAATCATCATCAGACGAGAGGATTAAATTAAAAGGACTGATTTCGCCGCTAGATAGAATTAAAATATGCGGTATTTTATCTACTTGAAGTTTATTTAACATCTTATCGGATGAATCGATCTTTTTATTTTGTATTTGTATTTTCTTATTTTCAATGATTAGTTCATATTGAAGCTGATTAGGGAATTTTCTTTTCTTAAAAAGATAGTCATTTTGCAGCTCAATCCATGACTCTAACATTGGAATATACTCAAGGAAATGGTAGCCATCCTCAATAAATTCAATTCCAAAATCACGCCCTTGCATAATTGCTTCTTCTCTCGAGAGTTCCATTAATGATATTAATCTGGTGGTACTAACTGTTAAATCATCATTTTTATTTGTTGTATTGATGGCAAATATTGATATTGCACTAATTATTCCAATTATTGTAATAACAGTTAATAGCTCAATTAGCGTAAACCCATTTTCACTATATTTTGATTTGTGTTTTATTGCGGGTTGATCGTCGGATTTATTGTTGACTGTCCCAATTGCCAATATCAGCATCATCTCCACTTCCTCCAGGCTGCCCATCTCGGCCATAAGTATATATATCTATCTCACCATTTAGGCCGGGGTACATATAAAGATATTGATTTCCCCATGGATCAGCAGGCATTCGGTTTAGGTATGGTCCCTTCCAGTTCCTAGTATTTTGACCAACCGGTTTCGCGATGAGCGCTTTAATGCCTTGCTCATTGGTTGGATAATTGAAGTTATCAAGACGAAAAAGTCTCAATGAGCTTTCTATATTTCTGATGTCTTGTTTCGCTGCAGAGATCTGTGCATCACCAACTCTACCAATTATATTTGGTGCGACAATAGCAGTAAGTATTCCTAATATGATTACAACGACCATAATTTCTATAAGCGTAAAGCCAGTTTCTTTTGTTGGTTTATTCAAGTGATCACCTTAAATCTAGTCAGTTCATTCATATACTAATATTAATCATACACCGATTATAAAAATAAAGAATAAGAATACATGACGTTAAGAATTAATGTTAATTATTCAATGCAACGTTATAATAAAAAATATTTATAAGCATACAATCAATGGAAGAATATTATGTTCGCAGCAATCTTTCCCGGCCAAGGATCTCAATCAATTGGAATGATGCATGAACTTTACAATGAATCTGAGATTGTTCGTAAAACGATTTCAGAGGCAGCATCAATTTTGGGTTTCGATTTGTGGGAGTTAATGCAGAATGGGCCGAATGAAAAATTAAATGATACTTTATACACCCAACCTGCCATGCTAGTTGCTGGTGTAGCCTCATGGCGATATTACATATCTGAAGCTACAAATATACCAACTATTATGGCTGGGCATAGCCTGGGTGAATATACTGCTCTAGTTTGTTCAGGAGCCCTTACTTTTCAAGATGCAATTGATCTAGTGAAGTGTCGTGCACAATATATGGCTGCTGCAGTACCTGAAGGTTCAGGTGCAATGGCTGCTATTATAGGCCTTAATGATGAAGCTGTTATAGAGGCATGCGATGAAGCAAAAAATTACGGTGTTGTAGAGGCGGTCAACTTTAATGCACCAGGTCAAGTTGTGATCGCTGGCAGTAAAGTTGCTGTTGAAAATACTATTGAAATTGCTAAAAAGAAAGGCGCCAGAAGAGCAATATTACTGAATGTAAGTATCCCCTCGCATTGTGAATTAATGCTACCAGCGGGTTTACAATTAAGGCAAAAGCTTCAGGGCTTACAACTTGCAATCCCCAGCTATCCTGTTATAAATAATGCTGATGTGGCTATATATACCGATCAAAATAGTATCATTGAGGGTCTTACTAAGCAGATATCAAATCCTGTTCGATGGGCAGATATAATTCGTTATTTTATTAATAAGGATGTAAGAGTTGCTGTTGAATTTGGTCCAGGAGGTATTCTTAGTGGCCTGTGCAAAAGAATTGATAAATCTATGCAAGCAATTAAATTCGACTCATTAGCATCAACAGATTTGATCAATAGGCTAAACACTTAAAATTTATTATCCGAGGAAGACAATGAATAATATATTTTCACCTGAATTACTAAACAAAAAAATGGCTTTTGTTACAGGAGCAAGCCGAGGAATTGGTGCAGCTATTGCAAAATCTTTGGTAGAAGCTGGCGCTTTTGTGATTGGCTCTGCCACCACCATGGATGGGGCTAAAAGTATAACAAAAATGTTAGATGGAAGAGGAAGAGGGATTGTGCTCGATGTCATGGACGAACAATCAATTCAATCAGCTATTAAAAATATTCTCGAAAATGAAGGGACAATTCATATATTAATTAATAATGCAGGTATCACGAGAGATGGATTATTAATGCGCATGAAAAACGATGATTGGGATGCAGTTATTAATGCAAATTTAAATGGTGTATTTAAGCTTTGTAAGCTCTGTGTCAAACCAATGATGAAGCAAAAATATGGCCGAATTATCAATATTTCATCAGTAGTAGGGCTTATGGGTAATCCTGGTCAAGCTAATTATGCTGCAGCCAAAGCTGGTATTATTGGGTTCTCAAAGTCACTGGCACGCGAAGTTGGAACACGCAATATCACTGTTAATATTATTGCTCCTGGCTTTATTCAGACAGATATGACAAATAAATTAACGCCTGATCAAGCAGAAAAAATGTTGGCAAATGTCCCACTCAATAGATTTGGAGAAACACAGGAGATCGCTGCTTCTGTGGTTTTTTTAGCTTCCGATTCTGCCGCATATATTACCGGTGAGACCATTAATATTAATGGTGGAATGTTAATGATTTAAATCCTGAGTAGATTGAAAGGCCACTTTCCCCTACAATACGGCTGCGGCATTTTATATTACCGCATATGTATTCTGAATAAATTGTCTATATTAGACATTGTGTACAGTAAAAAAGTCGATAGTTGATGTATTTATCGAGTTTCTTTAACTAGTCCTCAAGGAGATAAAAATGAGTAATATCGAAGAGCAGGTTAAAAGTATTGTTGCAGAACAACTAGGTGTAAAAGGTGAAGAAGTAACCAATGAGGCCTCTTTTGTTGATGATCTGGGTGCTGATTCATTAGATACTGTAGAATTGGTAATGGCATTAGAAGAAGAATTTGATACTGAGATTCCTGATGAAGATGCTGAAAAAATTACAACGGTCCAGCAAGCTATAGATTTTGTGACTGCTCACAAAGCTGCTTAATCACAGGATTAGATTAAAGAATATTATTCTTTAAAGTATTATTAAAAACGCCTCATCAGAGGCGTTTTTTTTGTTGTATATTCAAATATGAAGAAATAATGATTGGGAAGGTCACTCTTATAATGAACTTAATTTTTAGGGAATAGATATTTTTAATAATAAAGTTCAAGTAGTTAAATTATCTGTCGCCACAATTCTTGTAGCGATGATAGCAACCGCCTTCCTTTTTTACAGGGTATTATTTTCAGTAATAGATTTTACTGAAAAACCAATTTTTTTTGAAATTAAATCTGGTGAAACCTTTAGCGATGTCATATCAAATCTAGATAATTTAGAATTTATAGATAATAATATTCTCTTGAAAATCTATGCAAGACTAACCAACAAAGGAACAAAGATAAGAGCTGGTGAATATCGTTTTGATGGTCTTACAAATCTATCATTGATTATTGAAAAATTTATTTCAGGTGAAGTTTTTCTGCATCCCCTTACAATAATTGAAGGTTCGTCAGAGATTGACTTAAGAGCGGAGCTTAAAGCTTCATCATTATTTATTGATACGGCTGAAGATATCAATATTAACTGGGATAAAATAAGTGATGGTTCATTTCCTCCTAGTTCCAAAGCAAATATCGAGGGCTTATTTTTACCTGAAACATATTTATTTGCCAGATCAACATCAATTAAAACAATACTTCAAGGAGCCCATAATGCTTTGTTAGTTGTGCTTAGTGAGGAATGGAATGATCGTGCCGAAAACTTACCTCTAAACTCACCTTATGAAGGTCTTATTTTGGCCTCAATAATAGAAAAAGAAACTGCTGTCGCTGATGAGAGATCACGAATAGCCAGTGTTTTTATTCAACGCTTAAAACTTAATATGCGTCTTCAGACAGACCCAACTGTAATTTATGGTTTGGGCTCTGAATTTAATGGGAACCTCACTAGAAGGGATCTTCGTTCTGATAATCCCTATAATACGTATACTAGGCATGGTCTTCCACCATCACCCATTGCATTACCAGGAAGGGATTCAATTCATGCTGCCTTTAATCCAAGTAATGAAGACTATATATTCTTTGTTGCTTCCGGGGATGCGGATGGAAGACATATATTTTCAAAAAATATTGATGACCATAATCTTGCTGTTAAAGAATATGTTAATAAAATTAAAGCTAAAGAGATCAACAAATAATTAGGTATAGCTATGTCAGGAAAGTTTATAACAATTGAAGGTAGTGAGGGCGTTGGTAAGTCAACCAACATTGAATTTATATCTAATTACCTCAAAAGCAAAAATATCACGACTGTAGAAACTCGTGAACCTGGCGGCACAAAAACAGCTGAAGAGATAAGACGAGTACTTTTGAATACAGAGGGTGAGAATGTGCCGGAGATTGCGGAGCTACTCTTGTTCTTTGCTGCCAGGTCTTTTCATATAGAGAATTTAATCAAGCCAGCAATTAAACAAGGGTTTTATGTGATTTGTGATCGATTTTCTGATGCCACTATTGCTTATCAAGGTTTTGGTCGCGGCTTTGATATCAAAGATATCAATACTATCGCTTCATGGGTTCAAAAAGAGTTACAACCTGATTTAACAATCCTATTAGACGCTCCAGCAGAAATTGGTATGCAAAGAGCAAAGAAAAGAGGCGCTATTGACCGTATGGAGACGGAAGATATTTCTTTTTATGAGCGTGTTAGGCATGGTTATTTAGATCTTGCTGATAAGCATCAAGATAGATTTGCTGTGATTGATGCATCTCAGTCATTAGAATCTGTTCAGAAGGAAATATTAAAGCACTTGGATTATCTGTTAGCGTGAGTAATAAAATCATACATAAATTCAATTTTTTTGATATCTGTTGGTTTCTGGAACAACAAAAAATATGGGAATCACAAATCGATAATGATCAAGTGCCACATGCCTTATTATTATCTGGGTCAGCTGGGATTGGTAAAAGATCACTAGCTGAATGGAAAATCCAAAAATTTTTACGAGAACCAACATCAACAGAATTTCCTGTTCATCCAACCCTAGATATTGTGCATGCTGATGTTCATCGTGTGTCTCCAGAGGATGGAAAGACTTCGATTAGTGTTGATCAAATTAGGGCACTTATTATTGAGTTATCTAAGACAAGTTACTTAGGTATTGGAAAGGTGGCAATTATTGAGCCGGCAAATCTAATGACAGTTAATGCTGCTAATAGTTTGCTTAAGACATTAGAAGAGCCCAGTGGTAATGCACTTATAATACTCATTGCTGACCGTATGCAAAATTTACCAGCAACAATTCGAAGTCGTTGCCAGCATTTAAATCTACATAAACCTCCTGTGATAGATGCTATTCAATGGTTGAAAAGAGCGAATGACTCAATTAGCTGGGATGAATTGCCTGAATATCTTGTTGAATATCCATTATTAGCAATAAATAAGATTGATACACTCAAAAAAATTGTTAATTTTAAGCAGCAATTCACGGACTTACTGCTTAAAAAAGAATCACCTATTCAGTTAGCAGCTGCATGGAGCAAGGAAGAGCCTGACGTTGTATTAGATTGGCTCTCTCATTTTGTGACTGCACTCATCCATGAGGCTTTTGAGTCAGGTAAGTCGTCAAGAGGTAGGGGAAATATAGCTTTGTTGAATAAAATAAATAAATTAAACTTATTTATCTTTTTGGATGCTATCTTTAAATTACGGAATCAAGCTCAAGGTTCATATAATTTACAAATGGCCTACGAGTCTTTACTGGTGGATTGGTCTATAGGGCTAGAATATTGCAATCAAGACCAAGCTAAATCTAATCGTTTACCATCAAATTTCTTTCAAAATATAGCTCGATAGCCATAAACATTTATTATGTTAATTTTAGCCAACCTGGATGAGCTTTGAATCTCGACCCATGCTTGGTTTCAAGTTTCTCAAAAGACATCATTATATTATCAAGGCCTCGTTCTCTGGCATACTGAATCGGTCCACCATGAAAAGGGGCGAAACCCGTACCAAAGATCACGCCAATATCCAGCATATCTGAATCAGCAACTATGCCTTCTTCAAGACAAGCGATTGCCTCATTTAGCATGGGTAAAATAAGTCTATCTTCAGCATCATCTGGAATTGCTGCAGTTTCATCTGCAGTCGCACTGGGTTTAGATACTCCTTCCAATGTCCAGTCATAAAAACCTTTGCCAGTTTTCTTTCCTAGTTCATTATTAGCAACCATAGCAATTAATTTTTCTGGAATTGGGCGATTAAATGCTTTGCCTAGTACCTTGGACACATTCAAGGCAACATCTATTCCTACAGTATCAACTAGCTCCACTGGACCCATTGGCATACCAAAACTTACTGCAGTTTTATCTATATCTATTGAGGCCATTCCATCTTCACTGAGATGCATAGCTTCTGCCATGTAAGGGGCTAAAATTCGATTAACGATAAATCCTTCTGAGCTTTTGCAAAGTAAAGGAGATTTACTGATTTTTTTAACAAAATTAAATCCTCTCTGCAAAGTGAGCTTATCAGTATCATCACAGCTTATTATCTCCACAAGAGGTAATTGTGAAACTGGATTAAAAAAGTGCAAGCCGATAAATTTTTCAGGTTGTTTTAGGTCAGTTCGTAAATCTTCTAGTAAGATGCTTGAAGTATTTGTTGCCAATATTGCGGTTGTTTTCATAGTAGCTTCAAGTTTTTTATAAAGATCTTTTTTGGCATCAAGATTTTCATAAATTGCTTCAATAATTAAATCAGCTTTTGCTACACCATCTCCAGCGAGATCTTCAGATAATCTCGATTGTGTTTTTTCCAGTAAAGATTTATTCCTGATTTTTTTTGAAAATAGTTTCTCAGCTCTTTTTAAGGCTGGCGCTATATCTTCTAATGATCGATCTTGAAGCGTCACATTAAATCCTTTTAGTGCGCACCAACTTGCGATATCACCACCCATTATTCCAGCACCAATTACATGGATATTTTTAATATCGGTATCTCCTGATGGAAATTGTGATTTTAGTTTGTTTTGCAAAAAGAAAACTCGAATTAGATTTCGGCTGGTTTTACCACACATAAGTTTCGCCATTGATCTGGCTTCAGCTTTATAACCGGATGAGGTTGAGGCGCCATGCTGTTTCCATAAATCTATCATTGAATAAGGTGCTGGATAATGATTTTTATTGGCTTTGGAAGAAACTTGTTTAACTAATTTTTTTGCAATAAAACCTCTTAAAAAAGGCAAATTTAATAATTTTTCAATCAGTGGAGCAGACGCTTTTTTTGGTTTTGATTTTATTATTGATCTGGCTTGGTTCTGCCATTCTTCATCACTGCATAATTGATCAATCAGACCATTTTTTTGTGCTGATTTTACTCGAATCGGTTTACCAGTGAGCATTAACTTCATTGCTGCTCTAACACCAGTAATTTTAACCGCCCTTACAGTCCCACCAAAACCAGGATGTAATCCAAGCTGAACTTCAGGCAGCCCTATGATAGGTTTATCTGAGTTAATCGCGATACGGTAATCACAAGCCATTGCTAATTCGAGCCCACCACCTAAAGTATAACCATTTATAACCGATAGAGTAGGGCAAGGAAGCGCCTCTAGTGCATCTAAAACTTGTTGGCCTTGGCGGATTAAAGTATACGCTTCATCTTCGTCATTGATCTTAGTAAATTCCTTAATATCTGCACCCATGATAAAGCCATTTTTCTTTCCAGAATAGATAATTAAACCATCAGGAATTTTTAGCTGAAGCTGCTCGACGATGGCTGCAAATTCCTCTAAAACAGATGCTGATAAAACATTGGCTGAGCTTTCATGTTTATCGAAACACAGCCAAGCTAAATTATCTTTATCGAGATTTAATGTCCAGTGTTGAAATTTCACTTTATTAGTCATGGTTAATGCCTATAATAATCATATAATTACATTAGTATAATTTACTATTATTATCATCACATTACTTTTTTGGGGTTTTATTGAGTGGCAATTGTAATCGCACATCGAGGTGCTAGCGGATATATACCAGAGCATACATTGAGCGCGGCTGCACTTGCGTATGGTATGGGCGCAGACTTTATTGAGCAGGATATAGTCTTATCTAGAGACAATTACCCCATTGTTTTGCATGACATCTATTTAGATCGGGTAACTGATGCTGCTCAAGTTTTCCCTCAACGAAATCGAAACGATGGTCACTGGTATGCTCGAGATTTTGATTTGGTAGAGCTTAAACAACTAAGAGTTCATGAGCGAGGCCATCCTGATGGGAGTGGCGCAGTATTTCCTCTTCGATTTCCTTATAAGAATAGTCTTTTTCAAATACCAACATTGCAAGAAGAGATAGATCTAATTAAGGGGCTGAACCATTCCACTGGAAAAAATGTGGGTATTTATACTGAAATTAAAAAACCAGATTGGCATAACAAGGAAGGTGCAGAAATTACTCTTCATACCCTAGAGGTTCTAAGAAAGAATAATTATGAAGCTGAGTCGGATAATATTTTCTTGCAATGCTTTGATTCTATGGAATTAAAGCGAATCAAGCATCACTTCAAATCAAAGCTCCCTTTAATTCAACTGATTGGAAAAAACTCATGGAATGAGTCACCAGATGATTTTAGAAAAATGATAACTGATAAGGGATGCGAGGAAATTGCCAAATATGCAGTAGGGATTGGACCTACTATGGATTTATTCTATACACCTAGTATTGTTAATAACTCAGTTTCTCCAACAAGCTTGATGCAAAATGCAAAAAATTATAACTTGCTGGTGCATCCATTTACATTTAGGGCAGACAGTATTCCTCTTTCTTTTAAAAGTTACGCAGAGATGATCCAATGGTTTGTACTAGAATTAAAAGTTGATGGCTTGTTCACTGATTTTGTAGATCAAACAATTTCTCTAATAGAAGATACCTAGTCATTGAGTGTTTTCAATATAATTAAATAAAGCAAAAAATATGGGACAACTTTAAATGAATAGTATTTTTGATTGTATATCACCGGTCACTTCTTTGATGATAGATCATCTTGACCAAGGTAGTTCCAGAGATAAAAAATGACGCTACAATTCAATTAGGTGAGCATCCAATTGTAGATGAAATCAGGAGTTTGGAGCTAAGTAAATACCCAATCGCTTATCAATACACATCAAAATTCCAATCTATTCTCTTTAGGGGGTCGTAACTTAATCGGTTGTTAAGCAAGGTGTCGCATGTCACTTATGTGACAAATGGGCTTCCCAAAACGTTTAATACATGTAATCATTAGTGATATAGAGATATTTTATCGCTATATACTTAGCAGAAGTAAGTAATTACAACTGCATGTGGTCCCATAATCATAATGATGATGGGTTGGTATAATTTAGTAAATACCGAACTTTAATGTCTAATAATTAATTAGACTGAGTTTTCGGGGGGAAATATGAACTTTAATATTCGTCGCTTTTTAGCGAAATCACTTTGCATACTGGTTGGCTTTTCTGTTACTAGTGTCAATGCTCTTGAAATCGAAGAGATAATTGTAACGGCGCAAAAACGCGCTCAAAACTCACAAGATGTGCCAGTTGCACTGGATGCCTTTACTGGCGACATGCTGCAACAATCAAGCATTAAAACGATGCGTGATTTGGCAGGTATGACACCTTCATTGGCCTCATTCCAAAGTCAGAGTGCTGGTTTTTCAAGTTGGGGTATTCGTGGACTAAACACCAGTTCACAGAACTTTGGCCTTGAATCAGCGGTAGGCTCATATGTAGATAATGTTTATCGTGCTCGTCAGAGCTCTATCAGTAATCAATTGGTAGATATTGAAGCAGTCGAAATATTGCGTGGACCACAAGGGACGCTTTTTGGAAAAAATACTTCAGCCGGAGCCATCAATATACGAACAGTTGCACCAAGTCATGACCGTAACGGTTTCTTTGAAATTGTGGGCGGAGATCTTGGTCTAGTAAATGTAAATGCTGGCGCAAACATGTCATTGATTGAAGATGTACTTGCAGTTCGGGGTACAGTATTTGTCAGTGAGCGAGATGGTTTTGTTAAAAATCTATCAGATCCAAATGGTCCTAAATTAAATGATCGAGATAGACAGGGTGGTCGTTTACAAATGATGTTCACGCCCAGCGAAAGTACCAGTATGCGTTTAATTGTTGATTACGCAGAATTGGATGAAATTTGTTGTGCTGCATTAACAAAGATGAATAACTTTTTAGATTACACAGGCGTGAAGCCAGGTTCAGACTCGTTAATTGCAGTTGCATTAGGACAACCTGTGACGCTTGCAAAAGACTTCAATAAACAAGAAGTATATTTGACTCATGCACCAACTTCGACTGCAGAAGACAAAGGTATCTCTTTAGAGATTAACCGTGATTATGAAAACTTCACTTTAACTTCAGTATCAGCCATACGTAATTTTGATACGAATGATTTTATTGATGCTGATTTTGGAGCAGCTAAAATACTGACTGACAGAAACATTCTTGAGCAAAGTTCTTTTTCCCAAGAACTTAGATTCTCAGGTGATTTTGCCGGTGCCAATGGCAGGGACGGTCATTATCAATTTGGGGCGTATTATTATAGTCAAGACATGAATAATAACTCCAAGTTAACGGCTGGAATTCATGCCACGCCGTTTTTGAATGCTGATCCAGTCGCTACCGCAGCAGTTAATGCGCTTGCGGGTCTTCATTCAGGTACAAACGCAACGCTTATAGCAGGAGCTAAAGCAGCAACTCCAGGGATTACGGATGCACAGGCAGCCGCCTTTGCCGCAGCTAGTAACCCATTTCCCGTTGGTGCAGCAAGTTCATTTCCAGACGGATCATTTGCCCGCGATGTAATGAAGCAAAAACATAAAAGTTACGCTTTCTTTGGTCAAGTGGATATCCCGGTTCAAGATAAATGGACATTAACCGCAGGAATGCGATACACCAACGAAGAAAAAACCATGAACGGTACCTTCACTAATAGCACAATGGGAGGGGTTCCAGATATTGTGTCTAGAGCTCCAGGATCTATTTTATGGACATTGGGTGCACTAGCACAAGGTGCATCGATCCCATCAGCTACCATACTAACCACTTTGGCACCGCTATATGCACCGGGTTGGGGTTTATACACACAGCCGTCTTTAGCACCGCATGCGGCAGAGAATGCCAAGCTTGATGATCATCGTGTCACTGGTAACGTAAAAATCGCCTACCAACCAAATGATGATATGTTGATCTATAGTTCGTATTCGACCGGTTATAAAGCAGGTGGTACCAATACCGATCGTCTAGGACCAGGATTAGCTTATGTTTTCCTTCCAGAAACTAATGAAGTATTAGAAGCTGGTGCGAAGTTGGATCTAGGTGATACCTTGCGCTTGAACATGGCAGCTTGGAAAATGAATGTAGATAACTTGCAAGTATCAACGTTTGCAGGGAATGCATTTAATCTTTCAAATGCTGGCCGAACTGAGGCTTCTGGTGGTGAAATAGATCTTACATGGGCACCAACTGAATACTTTAGTTTGGACATGGCTTACTCACAAGTGGTCGCAACTGCGAAAGATTTCCAAGGCGCATCATGTTGGATTGCTAGCCCGTTCCAGACAGGTAAAATTGATCCGGGTGCAGGCACAGCGGCAGGAAATGCAGACGTTACATCATGTGATCACTCTGGGTTATCTAAAGCAGAGCCAGAAAATCGTCTCTTCGTAGGCGTAACACAAGGCTTTAAATTAGGTGATACTGCCGGTTACTTAAGATTGGAACACCAATCGGTAAGTGAGTCAGATACATTAGGCTCTGGTGATCCATTGCACTTTAGAGCCGTCATTCACATTTGCGAATGCTCGTTTAGGCTTTATATTTGAAGAGCTTAATTCTGAGGTAGCTTTTTGGGTAAGAAATGCAACAGATGAACGTTTTTATGAGTCTGTCTTTAATACACCAATACAAGCTGGTAATTTGAGAGCATATACTAGCTGAGCCTCGTACTTGGGGTGTGAATTTTAGAATTAATTTCGATTAATCTAGACAAATACAGTAAGAAAAAATTTCAGCACGTCCTTGGGCGTGCTGTTTTTTTTCGTCTGTATATATTGATTATGACTAAAGCTATCCCTAAGCTTATTGAGTGAAATTAACTGTAGATCTTAAATGATTGAATCTTTATAGCTAAATAATTGTCTATGAGTAAAACCAATAAAAAATCAGGAAATCATCCACTCGACGTACTTATCATTGGTATGGGTTTTTCGGGAATTTGTGCAGCTATAAAATTAATAGAGAATGATATTAAAAATATCGCAATCTATGAAAAATCTGATGATATCGGTGGGACATGGCATGACAATACCTATCCTGGGGCAGCCTGTGATGTGCCATCTCATTTATACAGTTTTTCATTCGCTCCAAATCCTGATTGGTCACGAGTTTACTCAAAGCAAGCTGAGATTAAGCAGTACCTAAAAAATGTGGTAACTGATTATGATCTTTTGGATTATGCCAATTTCTCATGCCAGGTATCTCGCATTATTCTGAATGAGGATAGCGGTTTATGGGAAGTTGAATTTGCTGATAACAAGGTAGTTCATGCGCATCATGTTATTCATGGTGGTGGAGGCTTGCATAAACCTAATAAGCCAAAATTTGACGGTATGGACACATTTACTGGTACTGTAATGCACACAGCAGAATGGGATCATGAGGTAAGTTTTACTAATAAGAATGTAGTAATCATCGGCAGTGCAGCAAGTGCAATTCAGGTGATACCTGAATTAGCAAAAGAGGTAAAGAATCTGCATATTTTTCAACGTACGCCAAATTACGTCGTGCCAAGGGGCGATAGGGCTTATACAGAAAAAGAAAAAGTGCGCTTTCGAAAATATCCATGGCTAGCAAAATTTTATCGTTGGGTCTTGTTCATGCGATTGGAGTTAATTACTTATCCGGTCATTAAGAAGAACTCTAAGATTGGCAAAATAGCGGCAAAAAAGATTACCGACTATATGCGTGTATCCGTTGAAAATAGGGCATTACATGATGTGTTAGAACCCCAATATGTCATTGGGCTGCAAACGAATACTGCTTTCCGATAGCTTGTATAACGCAATTAACAAAGATCATGTTGAGCTTATTACCACTCCAATAAAAAGTATAAAAGAAGATCATCTTGTCACTGAAAATAATGAAATATATCACGCTGATATCATCGTTCTGGCAACGGGTTTTGATATCACGGGGCATCTTCATTCAATTGATGTTGTTGGGCTTAATCAGAAAACATTAATTGAAACTTGGTCTGGAGGTGAGGAGGCCTATCGTGGTTGTTGTATAGCGGGTTTTCCAAATGCTTACCTTGTGACAGGTCCAAATACCGGTGCGGGTACAATCTCTCATATACATATTATAGAGCAAGAGGTTGGGTATATTGTTGAATTAATTAAGCTTGCTAGAAACCACTCTCATATAGAAGTCAAAAAGACCAAGCAAGACGATTACAATGAAGCGATACAAGCAAAACTAGAAAATAGAGTTTGGTCTAGTGGCTGTAATAGCTGGTATCTCAATGCAAATGGTAAAAATAATACACTTTACCCAGAAAACGCTAGAACTTTCAAAAAGGATCTGTCGGTTATTCAAAGAGATGATTTTACGCTTACACCTAAAAATCATCAGGTGAAGGCAGTGGACGCTATCTAATGGTGAATCAAGCCTTAAATCTCGCCTATGAGCTTCATGGTGACCCATCTGATCCAATAGTAGTGATTATTCAAGGATTGGGTATGCCCTTAACAGCAACCCCACCAGAGCTCGTTGAAAAATTAGTAAAAAAGGGATTGTGTCTATTACTGATTGATAATCGTGATATTGGTCAATCAGAGAAATTCGATCGTACTCCGCCTAATATTATTTGGGAAGCGATCAAATATCAGCTTGGCTTTAAAGTGAAATATTTTTATAAGCTCGATGATATGATGAATGATATCAATGCCTTGCTTGTTAAACTTGATATTAAGTCTATACATATTCTTGGCGTATCAATGGGAGGTATGATTGCTCAATCAATGGCAATTCACCATCCTAAAAAAATAAAAAGCTTAATCTCTATAATGTCAACTACAGGAAACCCCAAACTGCCAGGACCAAAATGGGTGGTAGCTAAATTCATTTTGCTGGGATCACGCAATAAAGAAATTCATGATAGCTCATCTTTCTACCATCAATTATGGAAATTAATTGGCAGCCCAAAATACCCAAGATCAACGGAGGAGTTGAATCAATTTGTAAGGAGAATTATGGGTAGAGGGATGACAGCAGGCGGTTCAGCAAGGCAATTATTAGCTATATTAAGCTCAAGAAATAGATGTATCGATCTAGAGTCTTTAACCATACCCACATTGATAATTCATGGTGATGAAGATAATTTAGTTCCTATCGAATGCGGCATAAATACAGCTGAGTCCATAAAAGACTCTATTTTATGGCGGATTCCTGGAATGGGGCATGATTTTCCATATGAGCTAATAGATGAGTTTACTGATCGAATTTCACAGCATGTACTTAATGCTGACAAAGGGCATTAAAACCAATGAAAGATTTTACTAACAAGAATATCCTCATAACCGGTGCTGGGTCTGGTATTGGTCGATCATTAGCCATTAAATTTGCTGAGATGGGGGCGACACTGATATTGACTGATAATAATCTTAATGGGTTAGTGGCGAGCCATGAAAAAATCCTATCCATAACTGCACAATGTTCTTATTATCATGTGGATGTATCAGACTACCCGGCCATGCAAGAATTATCATCGGCAGTATTTGAAAAGCATGGTGATATAGATGTTTTGATTAATAATGCTGGTGTTAATTTAATGGATCAATTTATTGATGGTAATTTGGATGATTTTCATTGGCTCATGAATATTAATTTTTGGGGGGTAGTAAATGGCGTTAAAATATTCTTGCCTAGCTTATTACGTCAGCCAGAAGCACGTATAATTAATGTATCAAGTATATTTGGAATTATGTCCATACCAGGGCAAGCAGCCTATAATTCCTCAAAATTCGCAGTTAAAGGCTTTACAGAGGCTCTTAAGATGGAATTAGCGGGTACGAAAGTGAAAGTCAGCAGCGTCCATCCTGGCGGGGTGAAAACGGAAATTGCAAATAATGCCAGAGTGGGCTCAACTACATTAGCGTCCAGAGATAAACTAATTAAAGAATTCAATAAATTAACTTATACCTCCGCTGATAAAGCGGCAATGGATATTATAAAAGGTATCCAGAGAGGCAAAAGAAGGGTAATGATTGGCTGGGACGCAAGAATAGCTGATTTGATTGTTAGGTTATTTCCAAGTCATTATGAAGATTTAATGGGACTTGAAAAGCGATACAAAAAACTAAAAAAATAGCCATTTATTTATGTCTAGCTTGTCATTGCCATGTAGATGAGCCAAAAAAAAGGCACTATAAACACCACAAACCCGACGGTGAAGAATGCAATACCTAAAATCTTTTTCTTTAATTTCTCATTCATTTTTTTGATCCTGATTTAATTCGCCTATACCAATCGCTTTTTCACCGCACCCACTTAGAGTATATATAACTTATTATCCTCATCCAGAAAAATATAAGGGTCACAAAGGTTATTTAAATTGATCGTTGGTTCACCTCGTGTGAGAATAATAAAAATGAAATATAATTTTACTAAGAAAGTATTTAATTTTTTTTTCAAATTAACATCAATAATATTTCCTATATTAATGATTTTATTATCTATTTTATATTTTTTGTCACCTATAAATCCAATTTCATGGGAACCATCTGCCAACCCAGGATTTATAAATAAGCTTTCAATTAACTCAGACTTAAAAGAGATTAAGCAGCTATTGAATGGTGTTGGTGTGGGCGGTGAAGATATTGTAAAAGGTCCAGATGGTCATTACTTTACAGCCTATAGAGACGGTCGAATAATACGTTTTGATTTAGATGGTAATTACAAGGAGTTCGCGAATAGTTATGGCAAGCCGTTAGGTATGGAATTTGATGCGAACGGCAATTTAATCGTTGCCGATGCAGAAAAGGGCTTATTGTCCATCAATAGCGATGGCAGCATTAAGGTATTAGTTGATAGTGTTAATGGCATAAAAATGTTGTTTGTCGACGATCTTGATATTGCGAATGATGGCACAATTTGGTTTTCAGATGCGTCACTACTTTATTCTTATGACGATAGTATTTACAGTCTATTGGAAAATAAAGCGACCGGAAGACTGCTTAGTTACTCACCTCTGACGAAAGAAACTGTTGTTCATCTCACCAACCTTCACTTTGCAAATGGTGTTACCTTGGGGCCCAATAATAGTTATGTCTTAGTTAACGAGACAGGCGGTGCAAAAATAAAAAGATTGTGGTTGTCAGGCCCAAAGCAAGGGAAAACTGACTATCTGATAGAAGGCCTACCGGGTTATCCAGATAACCTCTCATTTAATGGTGAAGATATTTTCTGGGTAGCTTTTGCAGGGATTCGACAACCTGCAATCGATGCCTTAGCAGATAAACCATTTGTGCGTAAATTAATCGGTGGTTTGCCCAGAAGTATGTTGGTGCCAAAAAATACGCATGGACTCATCCTAGGAATTAATTTATCCGGTGAAGTGGTAAGAAATTTGCAAGATCTAAATTCTCCAATTGACACATTAACAAGTGTTAATCAATGGGATAATCAGTTACTCATTGGTAATTTAAATTCTGATTTTATCGCGATACTGGATTTGAAATAACTGTCAAAAGCTCTTACCATCTGATTAGAGTCAACTTCCATCCTATTAGCATTTCTAATGCCATGATATCGCTCTCATAGCCAAAATGAATCAGTTCGTAACAAGGTCATTAATATACTCAACTTGATGGTATTATTGAAATAAAATGCAAAGGTATCGAAATGACAGACTACAAAACTATTTCTTCTCTAATATTCTTAGCCTCATTATCTGCATGTGGCGGTGGTGGTGGCGATGCTGCTGGTACAGCTGCTGTTGTCACCGATGCCTATTCTGTAGCAGGGCCTGCAACACCTGTTATTAGTTCAGCATCATCGTATTCAGTTCAAGAAAATCAAACCGCTATTGCCACTGCGACGGCCACTGATTCAGATTCTAGTACCCTTACTTTTTCTTTAACTGGCACTGATGCGAGTGCATTATCTATCAATTCATCAAGTGGTGTCATGACGTTTAACACTGCACCTGACTATGAGACTAAGAGCTCCTATGCCGTTACTTCTAAATGTATCTGATGGGGCCTTATCTGCTTCAAAGAATTTGACGATCAATATAGCAGATTCTTTAGCTGATAATCCATTGGCATGTAAAACAGCATCTTATACAACACTTCCACCGGCAGCATCCTCATCAGACAGTGTGATGAACTACTATTCGTATTCATGGCAAGCCATTGATTTTGAGCTTTTGCCAATATGCTTAAATTATTATGAGGCCACGGCAACCATTACAAGTCCTTGGAAAACTTATATTGAAGGCATCTATGACTACAGTAAATTTACTCTAGGCCATATTGTACCCATAAATGCTTTTATTTTAGCTGCCCCAAGAGCCTCGGTAAGTGCCGCTGAAACAACGCAATTCAATACAGATTTTTGTACTATTGTTAATGCAAACAATGTCTCTCAATGTGTTGCCGGTTCAGACCCAATGGCTAATCGCTCTGCAGCAGGAGGTGTGGGTTTCTGACAACTCCCTAATGGTGGTGATCAACAGTTATTCCAAGACAATATATGGGGCAGTTTCGATGTATTTAGCGCTATCAAAATAATTGCCCATGAATACTATCATGTTCATCAGAATGGCTTGAAATTTTATATCGAGGCAACCGATAAATTTGCCATCCCTAAAGCATGGCCTGGTAATGGCAGCTCATATGATAGTGCATCGATTCCAAAATACATGCCAAATTGGATAGAAGAGGGCGGTGCAGAGTTTCGGTGGAATCATCATAGCGGCTAAGTATATAGCAGATAATTCTATAGATATTACTGGTGGTTCATCAGCTGAACAGGAATTTCAAAATCATATAAGCGCTGCATTCGATGGCTTTGCCGCTAATGCTTCATTATCCCTAGAAGATTTTAATATGGGTGATAATGGGGGTCAAAATCCCGGCCTACAATATTCAGCCGGTGCTGCTGCATTAATGTACTTGTGGCTTCAAGATGATGCTAATTATCAAAAAATTATGATTGATTATTATGCTAACTGGGCCGAAGCAGAAGCCCTAAGAGCTGGCTATGGTTGGGCTGATGCCTTTAAGAATACTTTTCAAAAGGATGGAAATCCCTATGAAATTACCACATTCTATACTGATTTTAATACCTGGATTCGATCAGACACGAGAGCAAACCTTAAGGCATCGATTAAAACGAAGAATCAAATGTTGCATGCAAATCTTTTGCCTACCACTGAGAATACACCGCTGGCGATCACCCTAGTAGCTGCGCCAAAAGTAATTGATAACGGTGGTGCAAACAAATATTTTATCGATGGCGTGCAACAAAAATCGCTAGCTTTACAAGCAGGTAAAACCTACACATTTACAAATCCATCTGGCCATCCACTTGTATTTTCAACAACCTCTGATGGCACACATTCAAGTGGTACTAACTATACTGAAGGTGTGACAAAAGTAAGTTCCACCGAGACAACATTAAAGGTGACTGCAACCACATCAGCAACTCTGTATTATTATTGTTCGGTTCATAGTGGTATGGGTGGTAAAATAAAAACCATCCAGTAATCTTCATTAATAGTTTTATTTGTTAAAGGAAATTTTTAAGTGTAACTTCACATCAATGCAAAAATACCTATCACTTATTATTATCTTTTCTCTTGTGGCTTGCGGTGGGGGAAGCTCTGAGCCAGAGATAGTCTATTTACCTCCTGTCTATGGTGATGATTACTCAGAAGTCATAATACTAGAGGGCAATAATAAGGTTGTTAATATCATTGCAATTGATTCCAATAACCGCAATGTTTTACACTCAATTACAGGCGGTGATGATGAGAAATTATTTTCATTAACAACGGATGGTAAATTAACATTCCTAAAAACTCCTGATTATGAATTACCTCATGATGCAGATCTCAACAACGTCTATAAAATTGATATTCAAGCTGCTGCAGAATTAGATATCACCCCACAAAGTATACTCATTAAGATTGAAGACGCCATTGAAGGAAGAGTGGTTGATGGGCCACTAATGGGTGCCCTAGTTTTTATTGATAATGATGATAATTTAATTTTAGATGTTGACGAAAAGAGTGCAACTACAAATTCAGAAGGATTTTTTTATATTAATAAAAAAACTGTTGATTGTGTCGGTGCATGCGGTAAAAAACTCATTGCTCTGGGCGGAGTCGATCGACAGACGGGCAGGAAATCAAATTTACTACTAAAAGCACCATTAGATGTTAGTAAGGCAGTTCAAATAACCCCCTTATCGACCTTAATTGATGTTTCAGATAATAAAAGCTTGTTGTTGGCTAACTTAGAGCTAGGTATCGACACTAATGAACTTTTAGCTCTTGATGTATGGTCAGGGTCTTTAGAAGGGCAGGTGCTTTCACAAAAATTAATGAGATTAAACCTTCAGCTGGGTATGATTTTAACTTCTACTTATGATTTAGTCTCTTCTGGATCTGACAAAACTCAGCCTGAGATTAGCTCTTTATTGGTCACAAAATTAGCAAAGGCGTTAAGCGCTGAAAAAAATTCTATTCTTAGTAAAGACATAATCAATGAATTCTTAACTGGTGTAATTACTGAAATTGCTAGTGATATTAATTTTGATACTACTTTTGTTGCCTCACTTGCACAAAGTATTGAAAATATAAATATATTATTAGAGGAAAAATCATTAAATCCTACTAATCGTGCTTCTGCTGAAATTCTGTCTCTATCACAGTATTCTATTAAAAATATTATAGAGGGGGTTCTTCTGGGCTCTTATAATCTTGAGCAATTTAATGACAGGACCTCAATCGAAAAAATATTTAAAACATCTTCATTAATGCGAAGTCTTTTGGATACAGATGAAGATGGTTTTGCTGATGTTATTGATGCTAATGATGATAATGATGCGCTTTCGGATCTCAGTGATGCCTTCCCACTAGATAAAAATGAAACACTTGATACCGATGCTGATGGTACTGGAAATAACGCCGATACAGATGATGACGACGATGGCGTTATAGATACCAGTGATGCCTACCCTTTAAACAAAAATGTACATACAGCACCAGTTGCAACCGCTAGTAATTGGACCTTAAACTTACTTCCAAAACTACAGAATACTGGCGGTGGCACCTTGTCAGGAACCGCACAAGATAGTCGATCGTTAACTTACACGATAGTGGGCAATGCCACTAATGGGGTGGCTTCCATTAGTGATAGTTCTAGTGGGGCATTTAGCTATCAAACTATATCTGGTGTAAAAACATCGAGCATTGATTCATTTACATTTAAAGTTAATGATGGTTTTGTTGACTCTTCTGTTACAGCCGTGAGCGTTTCTTTACAAACTGATCCCTTGTACCAGCATCAATGGCATTTAGATAATACCGGTCAATTAAACTTTGCTTCAACTGTTGGTACCGCCTCAAAAGATATTAATGTAGATAGCGTGATCAATGAAGGCTATACCGGTAACAATGTAATTGTTGCCATAGTTGATTCTGGATTAGAAATAGCGCACGAAGATTTAACTCAAAATGTCGTTGCAAATGGCTCATATAATTTTTTGAATAACTCTACAGATCCAACTAATGCCTCTACTACCGGCGATCATGGTACTAGCGTCACAGGAATAATAGGGGCCAGAGGTTGGAATAAAATTGGCGGTAGAGGAATCGCTCCTAAAGCTTCACTGAAAGGTTTCAATATGCTTAAAGCATTATCTTATGCAAATGCAATTAGCTCATTAGGTGGGGCTGCTTATTCAAGTGATGTCGATGTATTTAATCTCAGTTATGGCTATGAAACGGATGATAGTTTTTTAATTAACTCCTCAATGAAAGCTCAATATATAGACGGTATAACTAATTTAAGGAGCGGGAAAGGCGCTATTTATGTAGCGGCTGGGGGTAATGGATTTAGAGGTTTTGGTGACGCATCCTGCGCTGCTGCTAGAGAAAATGGAGTAAGTTGCCAAAATGTCAGTATGGACCCAGAGCAATCAATTCCTTATGTAATAGTAGTTGGTGCTTTAGATGCTGTGGGAACGAAATCAACGTATTCAACTGCTGGATCTGCTTTTTGGATATCAGCACCTGGAGGCGAATATGGTGAAGATATTAATTACGGTGATTACGGCGGCCCATATACGCCAGCCATTATGACCACAGATCAATCCACTTGCGATAAAGGATATGTCAGAAGTAATCAATCGTATGTTGTTAATGCATTTGATAACAAGGGAAATCACAGTGAAAATACAGCATGCAATTATACTTCAACATTTAACGGAACATCCTCTGCGGCTCCTGTCGTTGCTGGTTCAGTTGCGTTATTGTTAGAGGCAAATCCCAATTTAACTTGGAGGGATATCAAGCACATTTTAGCTACTTCAGCTACCCAAGTGGATGCCAATATAGAAGCCAAGGTAATTGATGAATATATTGCTGAACCTGCATGGACCACGAATGCAGCGGGATATAAGTTTCATAATTGGTATGGTTTTGGTGGAATAGATGTTGCTGCAGCACTGACCTTAGCCAAGAACTATTCAATGGGTAGTTTGGGTACATTTGTTATATCCACTGAAAAAACGAGTGGCACATTAAATACTTCAATCCCTGATGATTCGAATACGGGGGTTACCAATGCAATAAATGATTCGAATAACTTAACGATTGAAGCAATTAATGCTTATGTGTGTCTATCGCATGATAGACCAAGTGATCTCAGTATAGCTTTGTCATCACCACAAGGAACAAGATCAGTTTTATTGCCGCCTTTTAATGGTTTTAGTGATGTTTCTTCTTGTTTTAATATCATTAGCAATATGTTTTATGGAGAAAACTCTAACGGTAACTGGACTATAAAAATAGTAGATAAAAAATCAGGAACAACAGGTTCAATAGGTAGCTGGAAGTTAACTGTTTTTGGAAGATAAATTATAAAAATATAAGAAACTAGGGTAAATTAAGTGGAAAATTTTAAGAGTATTAGATCAATTGGTTATATAATTATTTTGACGCTGTCGCAGCCAGTCTTTTCTCAAATCTCAGATGCAGACAACGAATTATTACAATCATTAGCGAATGGAACTGAGGTTGTATTTAATGATGCCACTTTTAAACTGATACCCAAAGGCAAGGTAAGTGCTGCTGGTACAGTAAATCTAAATGATCAAAATATAGTATGGTCAAATCAATTAGGTGGTTATCACGTAATTATCGAAGCCATTCCAGGCAGGACGATTGCCCAAACAAATGAGAATTCTTCATTTAATAATTATCAGTTAGCTTACAATGAAACCACTCGAAGAGTTGCTGTGATTACGGGTAATATTATTGTAAATCTAAAAATTAATATTGATGCAGCATCTATTGCATCTGATTACAATCTGTCTATTGCAAAAGACTTCCCAAGAATTCAGCGTGCTTTTTTTAAAGTAGAAAACCAGAACGAGTTAGCTTCAAAATTAATTGCATTAAATGCTGATTATCGAGTTATTGAGGCTAATTTAGAAATGATAGAACATTTTCATAGGGCTCGATAAGTGTTAATGATAGGGTCATTAATTTCAAGGTATATGATTTTTAGGCACTGTCATTTTTAATATCTCAGGTTAATTTTTTTTATTATTTTTGTTCGGCTCTCAGCGGCATGAGTGTTAAAATATCACTCATCAATATGATAAAAGTAAAAAAATACTATGCAATTTCATTTAAATGGTTTCGTTCCTGGAAATCTTCAGCTCTCTGAGTCAGCTAGAGACCAATTACCTGCTGGCAACTCTGGTGAGATTCCTAGTGAAGTAGATGTACTTATTGTTGGTTGTGGACCTGCGGGCTTGACATTAGCAAGACAACTTGCTGAATTTCCCAAAATTAAAACCTGCATTATTGACCCTAAGTCTGGTCCAATGCTATTTGGCCAAGCAGATGGTGTTTCGTGTCGTACCATGGAAATAATGGAAGCTTATAATTCAAGCGAGCTGGTATTAAAAGAATCCTACTGGCTCAACCAAATATGTTTTTGGGATCCTGATAAAAAAGCAACTCAAAATATTATTCGTACTGAAAAAACCGCTGATCCAAGGGTGGGCCTTTCGGAGTTTCCACATGTGGTTTTAAATCAAGCTCGAATTCATGATTTGCTATTAGATGGGATGCTTAATTCTGAAGCAAAGCTAGAGCCCACTTATAGTAGTCAATTAATTAATCTCAGTATCGATGAAAATAATAGCGATAAGATGAATGCATATCCTATAGAAGCAGTTATTGAGCAAATTGATGATAATAAAAAAGTAAATATTAAAACAATTAAAGCAAAGTACATTGTTGGTTGTGATGGAGCTAGAAGTACGGTAAGAAAGTGCTTAAAGATTCCTCTGCAAGGCGATTCTTCTAATAAAACTTGGGGCGTAATGGATGCCCTAGTTGTAACAGATTTCCCGGATATACGAGTTAAATCGTTCATTAAATCTGCAAATGATGGGTCGATGTTGATTATTCCTCGAGAAGGGGGGTATTTAGTACGTTTATATATTGAACTAGAACAATTAGGGTTAAATGAGAGAGTTTCGAATCTGAATATTGAGCTTGATGAGCTTATTGCAGCTGCACAGCGTATTTTTCATCCTTATGAACTGACAGTAATGGAAGTACCATGGTGGTCGGTCTACGAGATAGGCCAAAGAGTTTCTGAATCGTTTGATAATTTGCCTATAAACTCAAAAGAGGGCGCTCATCCTCGAGCTTTTATTGCGGGCGATGCCTGTCATACGCACAGTCCTAAAGCGGGTCAAGGGATGAACGTTTCTATTCATGATACGTTCAACTTGGGATGGAAGTTGGCGTCAGTATTGCTCAATCGATGCCACCCTAAATTACTACAAACATACTCTCAAGAAAGACGAAATGTCGCTCTGGATCTTATTTCATTGGATAAAGACTTCACCAAAATAGTTGCCGGTAAATCATTCGATAAAAATGAAATAAGTAACTCTCCTAAAGATACAAATAATATTAAGCAGTATTTTGCAAAACAAACAGGCTTTATTGCTGGGACTAGTATTAAGTATGGCCCTTCATTAATCAGTGGAGGAACTGAGTTTCAGGATTTGGCCCAAGGTTTTGTCATAGGGCAACGCTTTCATTCAGCTGAAGCTTGTCGTTTAGCTGATGGGAGAATTCAGCATATTGGTCATCTTAATAAGGCTGATGGACGTTGGCGAATCTTTATTTTTGGAGGTAAAGGTGATCCTGCAAAATCATCAACTAATGCCTATAAACTGGTTGATTTTTTATCAAAATCACCCGAATCTCCAGTCATAAAATACA
The DNA here is from genome assembly GCA_964275745.1 of uncultured Woeseiaceae bacterium. Lineage (GTDB taxonomy): Bacteria > Pseudomonadota > Gammaproteobacteria > Steroidobacterales > Woeseiaceae > SP4260. Next base: position 54,492 of record CAXYCT010000012.1, read on the forward strand.
CACCTGATGACGAAGATATTGATGCTGTGATAGATGTTTATGCAGTATTTCAGCATAGTGAAGATATATCTATTGAGCATCTTCAAGATTTTTTATGGCCAGCAAAAGGGAAGTATGGACTACGCGATTATGAGAAGGTATTTAATGCTATTCCTAGTAATGATATATTTGAGTTGAGGAAAATAAATCGTGACTCTGGATGTATAGTAATAATAAGACCAGACCAGCATGTCGCTAGGATTCTGCCATTAAGCAACCATCAGGAAGTCACGTTATTTTTCGACCAATTTATGATTGCAAATAATTAGAATTAATCGTTAATAGCGATTAATTTAGTTTTTATCCCTATATATGCGTCTATATGAAACGATTGCATAGGCATAGAGGATCGGCGTCATTATTATCCATGGCATCTGGGTTTGCAGCTGAATTGACCTGTTATTGATATTAATCAATTCAGGATTAAATGAGGCACCAAAAGGTGAAAAAGGTGCCCAGGACAGTGGTTTTCCTATAGATATTTGATCAAAATAAAGAAACATCTCCACAAATATATTTTGACTCAGTGTGAATAGCATTAGTATTAAGAAGTAATTCCAATTCCAATGCAGAAATAATTTGTCATCGAATTTGCTAATAAAGCTTAATATTAGTATGCCACCAATACATATGGTGCCTGCATCAGCTAGAGGAATTGACAAGCCAATTGATATCCATCGGTATCATTGTACTCATAAATAAAGAGCGTCTTTCATCAACATCAAATCCATCAAACAGTCCATACGTGAAGCTTATTTCCCATCCCAAAGCACAAAGTATCAAACTAAATAGATAAACTGATTTTAACCACCTATACATAGAATGTTGTTTGAACTTTATAAATAGTAAATACATAGGGACGAGAGCACATATATACACGATAATAACTATTCTAATTTCTTCTAACATCTAATTAATATTATCCTATTTAACATAATATACATTATACGCAGTATAATAATATAAATTTATCCTTTGATTGTTAAAGTAACATACTTTGTTGTTGTCACAGTGGTATTCAAGTCAATCAGTCTATTTAACGGAGGTTATTGTGACTAAAAGATTAAACCTAATGTAATTTTAGCGACTAGTAGAAATCTAGACAGTAATTCAATTTATTAGGTTTGATGACTACATGATTGTTTTATATGGGTTATTTATTAATATAGTATTAAAATTGTAAAAAGATTAAGATATATAAATGAATAATTTCTGGGATAAAATTAAAAACAGTAATGTAGTTAAGGTAGCTACGGCATATGGTGTGGTTTGCTGGATTCTTCTCCAAGTTCAAGACGCTGTATTACCTACAATTGGTGCACCTATTTGGGTTGCACAAATAATTTTATTCGTTATTTTAATTGGCTTTCCAATTGCAGTTCTAATTGCATGGGCCAGTGAAATGAATACAAGTAAAATAAAATCTAATGTGAATCCGTCAAATGCTCCAGAAAAGAACAACAATGTTTACATTATTGGTATTCTAAGCACAGTCATTATTGCTCTTTTTGCTTTCTATGCCTCACCATTCATATTTGATTATGAGCCACAAAGGAACTATACAAGTCAAAATAAGAATTACAATGATTTAAATTCTGACAATATATCAGTTAACTTCGATCTTAATTTAATTGATTCGTCTCCGAATGAATGGGGGCTCCTTTCAGAGATAGCTATTTCAAAAAGCGGTAACTTAGTAGCGTTCACAATAAATCATGAATCATCAAGTGATATATATTTAAGAGATTTAAGTACTATTGAGCCACCCTCTTATCTCGTTACATATTCGTGGGGCACTGATGTTCATGGAATAATTGACTTTACTGACGATAGCGAGTGGGTTTCTTTTTTTGATTCAGGGATATTGAAAAAAGTAAGAGTCACGGGCGGAACTGCTCAAACTGTCTTAGAGACGAATCTTGGAAGAACTAGTGGCTATGATATTGACAACGATAAGGTAATTTATACTGGACCTGGCGATTTACTGTGGACAAAAGATTTTGTTTCCTCAGAGAAACAAATGGTTTACAACTTTGACAAAATGCCCGGTCGTGTTTATAGGTGGCCTCAATTCCTGCCTGATGATGAAAATATACTTGTCTCGTCATCATCACTTGTCGCTGCTAATGATGACTCAGATATTTTATTATATAACTCAGAAAATGGTGATAATAGTGTAATTATTGCTAATGCTTATAATTCAAGATACGTCCCACAAACTGGTCATATTATTTTTGTCAGAGATTCATCATTATGGGGTGTGAAATTTGACCTTGATAAGCTTGAAATATCTGGCTCAGAACAACTACTCATCAAAAATATACAAACAAATGGCATACTTGGAAGTGCGGCATATTCGATAGCTGGTAATGGAAGGCTAATCTATCTTAGGGGCAATGATGTTGCTGTTGCATCATCAAGTTTGATGGTTAATGTGCTTTCCAATAATGGTGAAATCTTAGAGTCTCTTCCTATGAAAGGAAGATTTGGTCAAATATCTCTTTCCCCAAATGGAGAAAACCTGAGTTATACAAATTATGAAGGATCAAATGCGGATATATGGGTATATAATTTTGATCAAAAGACCTCTGGACGAAGAACGTTCAATGGTAGATCTGATCGATCAAGATGGTACCCAGATGGTAAAAACCTTATTTATTCTAATAACTTTACTATGGGTTTGGCACAAGCAGCTCCAGATAAAACATCTGATCAAAATATTAAAAGTAGCATAAGAGTTGTGTCTTCTGATGGAGCTGGAAATGACCAGCAGATATTTACAAATGATGATGAATTTAGATCATTTTTAATTCAGTCAATTTCCCCAGATGGTGATGAGCTTTTTTTCTCTACTAGTGAATCAAAAGGTGCTGGGGTAAATAATAAACTGTATAAACTATCTCTAACTGATAAATTATATTCTGAGTCAAAAACTGAGGAATTTGTACTTGCACCTAATGCACAGCAAACATGGTGGTCAAGGGTATCTGTTTCTTACGATGGCAAATGGGTTGCCTATGTAAGTAACGAATCAGGTAAGAATCAGGTCTATATAAGGTCATATCCCAATGTAAATACTGGTAAATGGCAGGTAAGTGCAAATGAAGCGTATAGCCCCATTTGGTCGAAGACAAAAAATGAACTTTTTTATCATGATGGAAATAAGTTTTATAAAGTTAAGTACAGTGTCATAGAAAATGGAAATTCTTCTTATTTCAATCTCAATGAGCCAGAATTGCTTTTTGAGCATATTATAGTTTCAAATCATCTTACCTTCCCTGCGTGGGATTATGATCATAATAATGATCAATTTATTATAATAACAACACCTGAAAGTGAGTCTTCAGATATTTATGGAAATAGCATTGAAACATACAATAAATCAGTCACATTAACGGTTGTGGAAAATTGGTTTAGTGAGTTAAACCAGATAATGCCAAATGAAGTAGATTGAATTCATAACTTATTTTCAAAAAAAATAAAATTAATTTTATATTATGAGAGTAACAGTCAAAGATCAAAGGAGCTAATTAGTGATTAAGAATAAATTAACACAGATAATGAAGGGTCTTCATTGGACTACAACCGCGAGTGAGCGCCTCCTTCTAGCGATTATAGGGATTGTCACTTGCTTTGCTGCTGCAGAATATCTTTATGGCATGGCAATCACTCGAGATATTACTCTTGCTGATCTTTTTATGCTTTTCATCTATGTCGAAATCATTGGTATGGTTGGTGCGTTTTACTCAACCTCTAGAATACCTGTCACATTACCCATAATTATTGCTATTACTGCTCTTTGTAGGCTAATAGTTATGGAAAGCAAGGAAATGGATGCTGTGGTTATTTTGGGTGAGGCAGGAGCTATATTAATTCTTGCAGCGGCTGCATATATAATGTCTTTAAAGGATAAGATTAGTCTAGAAAAAGTACAAAAATTTGGTGATAAAAAATAATATAATTTATATAAATTCATATTAATCATAAACTTATATAGTAATATTAATAGTACTTCAATATCTTAATTATCAATTGTTTTGTATTATCCTGATACTATCATTTTTGATGTAAAGCCATTTGTTCCTGAGTGACTCCATTTCGCATCTAAGCTATTGTGATTATGCTTGATAGATTCATATTGGATATAGTTATAGAAAGCTTTATAAGGTAAGCCATCAACTTTAATAATGCCCCCATCCATACCTTTTAAAGGCTTCATCTCTACCTCACTTTGAGACGATGAAAATTTAATTAAGCTTCTCTCTCGTTGAACTTTGATAGGGCTAGATCTTATTGATTTCGCCTGCTTTGTAAAACTACTAAATGCTAGAGGTAGGATTAGATTAAAATTATCGATTCTGTTTTGATTTAAAGATTCATCCACATAAATACGTGACCACTTACCCATCTCAAAGGTCACAATAAATTTTATACCTGCAAGACTATTTTTACCTACATAACCTTGGTATATCTCTATTAGTCGACTACCATTACATTGTAACTTTGTTGAACGTCCAAAATTACATGGGCAGGGTATCTCACAATTGCAACATTCTGCAATATTTGCTTCTAATGACCATATATTTGATTGTGCTTTACTAATGATAGGTATAGCGCTTAATGCTGACGCACTTATTAACTTATTAAAATTTCTTCTTTTCATCATCATTAACTATCCTATTAAAAAAGGGCTATTAAATCTCAATATCTAATTTTTCAGAGATGTATTTTCTAATATCGAGATTCTCGTCCTCCATTTTTCCATAATAGCCCTTTTTGAAGGTCTTAGATTGCATTCCTCTTTGGACTTTTTCACAAATATTCCAGTCTTGCCTGTTCGTTAGATCCCAAAAATCTCTAGCATCACTTGGATCAAATTCATTATCATTGATAGCATCAGGGTGAAATAATATATAAAAATCAAGTTTTGTGATTGATTCTGTAGTCGGGTGAAGCACAAAAACTGCAACATGATCCATTGATAAACTTATGAGAAAATTTGGGTATAGAGCTTGCCCAAAATGCCTTTCTTTTTCTAAATCATTTAGACCTGGAAATGGTTTTCGATTAGTTACACCTGTTAAAGTGAATGTATTAGTACCTTCTTTATGAGGTACGCCCTCCTCCCATTCTAGATTTGCACCACCGTTCTTCCTGAAAGCAGGGACAATATTACAAAGTTCAGGGTGAACTCCAGCACAGTGATAGCATTCGTTGTAATTTTCTAAGAGAACTTTCCAGTTGGCCTTTATTTCATAGTCGATATGCACTTTTGGTTTTAATTGCTCTAAAGGATACCGAGAAAATTGTTCAGTTTTACTTTTAAGATGATGTTTAAGGTCTGAAGCATCTGGATTTAAATTTATGAAGATAAAACCAATCCAACTATCAAGTTTGATATTATTTAAATGATATTTTTTATCATTAAGATCAATATCTAAATGTGGTGCATTAATAAGTTGCCCTTTTAGATTGTAAGTCCAAGAATGATAGGGGCATCTGATGTTATTATTAAGGCGCCCAGACAAATCACTTTCTTGGGTATCAAGTAATTCACAGCCACGATGTTTACAGAGATTTATAAACGCATTTAGTTGTCCATCATTATCTCTAAGTAGTATTATGCTCTCACCATAAAAATCTATGATTTTGTAATCACCATTTTCTCTGATCTCTTCTTCGCTTCCAACACAGACCCATTCATTATGAAAAATATGATTAATTTCCTCAGTAAACCAATTGGATTGAGTGTAATGATCTTTGTGTAAGGTCTGTTCCATTAGTTGATTTTATATTGATTAATAAAAGCCAATATATCCGGAGCAATCGACTCATCCAGTGTATTAAAATGGTACATCATTGAGTAATGATTATGACCAGGTATTTGTTTATGATTTGGGCAAATACCATCTCTTTTGCAAACATTTTGAATAAGATTTATAGCTTCAGCTTGCATTAATATTCTATCGTACTGAGCATCAATAATAAATAATGGTATGAATCTTCCGTCCAAATAATCAATTGGCATATTATTTTTTCCATAACCATAATAAACCTTCTTTGACGTGTCACTACTCTCAGAATATACACCTGACAAAAGAATCGAACCACTGACACCATCATTGCCATTATTATATTGTAATGATTCATCAAACGAATACGCAGCAACGTGAGCAGCTCCAGCCGAGTGACCCATTAGAAATATTTTATTTTTATCTATATCGTACTTTTCTTCGTTATTATGAATCCATTTAATTACCGCACTAATATCCTCAGGACCACTAGGCCATTTATGTTCTGGTGCTAGCCGATAGTTGATATTAATTCCAATGACATCATTTCTAGTAAAATAATTTAGGACATTATCAAATATTTCATGATCACTTTTATCACCCCTTACAAAGGCGCCACCATGAACAAATACAACAACTGGTAGTTTTTTTGAAGATAGATTATTTGGTAAGTGGATATCTAGCTTTTGAAGTGAGTGATCACCATAAGAGGCGTCTCTGACTATAGTTGGAACTAGATAATTGGCCTCAATTAAATGTTGTTTATAGATAGTTCGTAATGATTTTAAATTTTTATCTGAGAAGTCAGACCCATATTGCTCAATGACTTCTTTTGCATCGAACGTCTCATTCGTAGAGGCCACACCAAAGCTACCAATAAAGATTAAGGAAAACAGCAATGATGGATGTGTATAATTAAAGCTAAGCATTTTCTTTTTATAAATAATTATAAACCTGATCTACAGCTCTACCACCCTCTGCAGCTGCAGGCCCCCAATGTTGGTAGCCCCTGACCTCAGAATGTCCAAAAGAGATCCTTCCATGAGGAGTTGATTTGATTATATCGGCGTAACCTGGTCCCCCATTTTTATCAAAAAAGAAACCTGGAGTAGGAGTTACATAACCATGACCCCATCGATTTAGGATAATACCAGCAATGTCTTTTTGAGCATCGAAACCACTACCACCAAACATTCTAATCATTTGCTGTCTAATCTCCCGCTCATAATCCATATAGGACTTTGAGAGTAATTCATATTGACCTAGTCGAGATTGTTGTTGCGGCGAATAGCCTAAGTTTGCCTTTTCAAAAGAGACATAAAATGATAAGACTATGGGGGTATTAGGGTCCAACATGGGTTTATCGGTGCCAACATGCATTGGACTTCTAATATTAGTATGATAACCGAAGCCTCCTGTCCATTGGTAGGCAGTAATACCTAATTTATCTAGAAAACGCCAATTAGTTAAGGCAACATTTGCAACTAACATTGGAGCATGATTGAATTTAGCGTAAGCATTGGAATGCGCTTCGGGTAAGTCACTAATAATGTGCTTATTAATCCACCCACCAGAAGACATAACTACTGCTTTTGCATTAACCTTATGGAGTTTTCCATTGTTATAATATGTAACGTCAACTGATTCAGTATTACCAGACTTATTGACATGAGTAACATCAATGACATTACTATTCAGTCGGCATCTTACTGAATTATCTGCATGATCAAGCTCGCTGAAATTGATGGGTTTCTGCATAATATCTTGAAAATTATTACCGCCTTGAATCGCTTTTGGTATTAAATATTTTACAAAATGTCTTGCAAATCCATCATTACCACCTGGAAAACTATGACGATTTTTAGGTTTAATGGGTTCGTCTGGGGCAACACCATACATGCCGAGTAATTGGGCCGTATAAGCTGACATAACATCACAACCCATGCCACCAGCACTTGCGATCACTGGATCTGCAAATTTCGTTACAGCCTCATCTAGACCCATTACTTTTTCGATATAATCTTTGTAAGTCATGTTATCTAGCCATGCTTTGGTCTTGTTATCTGATGCGGGCATTTCAGTCGTGTACTTCCAAGTAAGTAAATCTTTTTTAATCTTGTCAGAGACAGGATAATCCGCTAAGTTATTTTTCCATGGGTTATTGACCCAATGTGGTTTTACATTGTGAGATTGCTCGTCAACAAAATGACCTTTGGAGATATATTCTTCTGCCCATAATTGGACATCATAGTGGTCTTGAGCAAATACCATATCCTTAGGGTTACTCTTCATCTCACCGTATGTAAAATCATCTGCAGGAACACCTAGAAGATCAATGTACTTTCGATCCTCATCAAAATCAATTTGAGTACCATAATAAAAACCATTTGAGCCTTGAGGTGCTGAAATAATTTGATCGTTAATCTCAAATTCATTTCTTTTTGCTTCACCACCAAAAATAGGATGGTTATCTAGGATAAGACATTTCTTATTGGGGTCTCTTTCCATCAAACGTTGTGCAGCACCCAAACCAGATAACCCTCCTCCAACAATAACTAAATCGTAATTCTCACTAGCTGTTATATTTTTTGCTTTGTCTGAGTTAAGCAATCCATCTCTTACTGCATGAGCTGCTTTTAATATATCGGGTGTATTACCATGAGAAGTTTTAGAGTCTCCAACACCACCGTACCCATACCAGTTGTCTGTCACTTGATTGGGGAGAGATTCATTAGCAAACAGCATGGATGGAGCAGACATGGAATAAAGAATGCTTCCTGCTCCAAGCAAAGAAGAATTTAAAAAATCACGTCGGTCAATTTTTTGATTTAGCCCTAAGAGTCGATCATTCTTTTTTGATGAGTTAAATTTTTCCATGATTTAGTATGCCTCTCATATTATGGATAATTTTTAGTTTTTCCCGGCCATAGTATCTTATCTTTATATACCTCGAGCTGACCAGTGTTTTGATTGATTTCTGCAATTTTCACAAAATTCATTTTTCCATTATCACTAATACCATGACTATTCATAATTTGAATTGGCATATTCAGTCTATCATTAGATCCTTTCGAGAAAGAGATATTACCTGAGATACCATCAAATTTTACATTCCTTATATAATTGTTAATATTTTCACGAGTTATTTCTTTATCATTAATTTTTAGAAGGTTTATAGTCATAGCAATCAACATTATATGATCATAACTTAAAGCGCTATAGATTAAATTACCTGATTCTATATCGATATTCTCACCAGAGAAAATACTAAAATCATTCATATAAGTCTGTAGATTCTTAGACATTACTAACCTTGCAATTGGTGCAAAATATCCAATAGAACCATTTACTGCATCAAGACTTTCATTATCTAGAATTAACTCTGCAGCATAGATGGTATTTCCCGCTAGATTCATAGCATGCTTGTCTATGGACTTAAAAAGACGGACTGTATCAGGCGTTGGCGTTGTTATAACAATATGCTTAATACCCATTATTTTTGCATCATTAATATAAGCGTCTAAAATTGCTTGTTTGGTGTCCCTTTCGAATGCGTATTTCTTGATTATATTAATGCCATTAATTTTAGTTGCCGATTGCACCACCTTGTTTGCCCCACTCCCCCAGGCATCTGTTGTATGAAAGTAACCAATATCTTTAATTCCAAACTCAGCGGCAAGTTGAATCAAATACCCCTCATAGAATTCACTTGGTGAGATGACTCTGACAAACCATGGGTATTTATTTGTTGAAGATAGCTCAGAAGCATTAGCCCCATAAGAAATAATTGGTATTTTGTATTGCTCACCTAGTTGCGCCATTAATGTTGCTGGTTCACTGCACTCCGCACCTGTGATTGCGATGATGGGTTTAGCTATCAATGTTTTCATCATTGCATCCACATTCTCAATCCAACAATGATAATCAATAATATTTTCTGGGGTCATTCGAAGCTTATCTTCTCCTAATATCTTATTGTCATTTATATTTTTGATAGCAATCTGAGCGCCAATTCTTGAATACTTGCCCCAATCTGCATATCGACCATCGCGATAATGTTGAGTGTACATCCCACCAAGATCGAATATTTCCGCTTGAAGTGAACTGCAAAAGAAATACAAGACCAGTAAATAAGAGATTTTAAACAATTAAGGGACCTTTATTTAGCTAGCGAGTCAAAACCAGGAAGCAAAATTTTTGTATCATCGATTATAAGCTCGCCATCTGAATTGGCAGTTGCGATTGATTCAAACTTGACTGTTCCTGTTGACGGATCTAAGCCATGACTGTTCACTATTTGGAGTGGCATGTTGATTCGATCATTTGTACTTTTTGAGAAATATACACGTCCAGTTACACCTTGAAAATCAACATTTCGAAGATAGGTCATAAGGTTTTCTCTCGAAACAATTACATCCTCATTTTTCATGGTTTTTATGGCATGGGCTACGGTCAAAATGTGATCATAGCTCAATGCACCGTAAAAAAATGCTTTGGAGTTGACATCGACCTCCTTACCAAGTTTTTGCATCAGCAATTGCTTGAATAATTCAAGTTCTTTTGACTTCTCAAGCAGTGTCATTGGAGCAAAGTAACCCTTACTTCCATTTACAATATCCATGGCTTCGTCTGCTGAAATCATTTCAGTGGCGTATATCGTAGTCCCCTTTTTATTCAAGTTATATTCACCGATAGCCCTAAATACTCTTGCTGTATCTGGAGTTGGTCCAGTAATAACTATATGCTTGATAGCCGCATCTTTCACTTCTTGCATAAACATATTTATTGTTGCTTGATTGGTGTCACGTTTAAAACCAAATTCTTTTTTGATAGTAATGTTTTTCTTTATCACTGAATCATGAATTACCTTTTTAGCACCAAGCCCCCAGGCATCTGTCGTATAAAAGTAAGCAATTTCTTTGACTTTAAAATGACTGGCGAGTTCAATTAGATATCGATCATATTCTTCACTAGGCGTGACTACTCTTATAAACCATGGAAACTTATCTCTAGAGGATAAGCTAGACGCATTAGCTCCATTTGATATTACTGGAATTTTATATTTTGTTGCAATATTTGCTATTTCAACGGCTGGGCTACTGCAATCTGTACCAGTCAATATCAGTATATTTTTTTGAATGAGCGTTTCTGCCATTGAAGCAGCATTACTTGGCCAGCAATGATAATCAATTAGATTTTCTGGCCGCATAATTAACTTATCATTGTCTCCAAGAAAATTACTTTCATTGATCTCTTTAATTGCCATAAGAGCAGAAACTCGAGCATAATCTCCCCAATCAGCATATCTGCCATCATGATAATGGTAAGTATAGAGTCCACCAATCTCAAATGTCTCAGACCAGCTTGATGATGTAGAAAGCATAAATAGGAGTAGGTATTTTATTTTATTAGTATTCATAATGATTCAGATAATAACACCAAAAAAAAAGCCCGCATAATGCGGGCTTAATATATTGCTTTGAATAATTATTCAGGGTTTTAAACGATTAACAACACCCATTACAATCATTGTTACAGCTGCTGCAGTATATACAGCACCCATTGCACCTAAAATATCACCAATCATTGGTCCTATTGTAGGTATTGCATCAGCACCTCCGGCCACGCCACCAACATTCAATGCTGCGGCTGTTACCAAAACGCGAACTGTATCGCCATCTGCCATGTAATATCCAACGGCAAGACCCAGTACGCATAAAATTAATGCTTCCTGTGGTAATGCTACGAATGCAGACACTAATGCTGCTACTGCTGCTACTTGCTTTATTGTTTTTCCGATATCCATATTTATCCCCTCTTTAGATTGATGAAACATAGTTCAAATCACAATTTAACGTTTTTGTGATAACAAATATTTTTACAATTTATTATCACTTGTAACTAAGTGTAACAACATTTGTAACTATCACTAGACAAAAAATAGTATTTATTACCTTATATGGGAATTAACACCCTTTTTTATATGGAATTTAAGAGAAATAGGAAATAATTTCATAATAAACAAACTTTATTTTCGCAGTTTATTAGTTATTTTTTATTTTATTTTTTATAAAACTGGAAAGTTTATTTAAATCTGGGTGCTCAAATACATCTTCAATATCGACAATAGAGGGATAAATTTCCTCAATGGCCATCATAATCTCTGTAAGTGTTAGTGAGCTGATACCAACTTCAAAGAGATTATCATCAGATTTGATGGTGAACTCTTTTGCATGTTCATTTGTAATTATTATTAGTTGCTTTAAAACATCATCACTGATGTCCTTTGTATCTATGGGAGATTTGGATAATTTGTCAATCAAAAGCTCATCAAAATCCCCTCTCATATATTGATCTGCAAGACTCAGTCTTTGAAGCTTTCCACTTGTTGTTTTTGGGATCTTTTTTACAGGAATTACATGATCAATCTCAAGACCAATTTCTTGGCTTACAATTCGTCGTATTTGATCTGCTATTTTTCTGAAAGTAGAGAGATCACTTTTGTATAAAACAAAGACCAGTAACTCATCTATACCTGATAAGTTGTTTATTGCACCGGAGGCAACGATCTTCCCTAGATCAAAATTTCCACCACGAATAATAATATTTTCTATATCTTGTGGGTAAAAATTCTGGCCATTAACAATTACGATCTCTTTCTTTCTGCCGGTGATGATTAATTGATTATCGATAATCACTCCGCAATCACCAGTATCTACCCAACCATCATTTTCTTTTAAAGCTATTGTTTTTTTTGCATCTTGATATATAGATTGAGTTACATTCAGACCTTTTATTTTTATGTTCCCAATATATTCACTAGGAAGTTCATTATTTTCATTATCTGTTATCTTATAATTGCAATCCCTGATGGCTGATCCATGCTTAACAAATGAAATGGAGTTAGTATCGTTTTTTATTAAAGACTGTTCACATTGAGCACCTATATTTAAAGATCTTCTGTCAAGATTGACAAACTCAAAATGCTTTCCTGCTTCAGGGAAGCTTACCCCTAATGTAGCTTCAGCTAACCCGTAAACTGGAAACATGGCTGAGGCGCTGAGATTGAACTCTTTCATAGCGACTAGGAATTCATTACAGATAGTGACAGAAATAGATTCAGCACCATTTATAAGTAATCTAACGCATGACAAATCTAACTTTTCTAATGATTTACGTTTAAATGCTTTAAGAAAATGTTTATATCCAAAATTTGGCGATGTTAGAATAGAGGCTCGATATTCATTTGTCTTTGTTAGCCATAGCAGGGGCCGTCTGATAAAAAGATCAGTATCCATTATGTGATGCTCTAAGCCTGCTGAGAATAATGTCATATGCGTGCCAATTAAGCCCATATCATGTGTTAATGGCATCCAGCTCAAACCGACATCATCTATTTGAAGATTTAAACCTTCTCCAATTGCGTAAATATTTGAGGTTAGATTTTGATGTGTTAAGACTACACCTTTAGGATCTGAGGTTGATCCAGAAGAGTACT
>CAXYCT010000013.1:0-26859 GCA_964275745.1 uncultured Woeseiaceae bacterium
AGAAGAGATAATAAGCTTTCTAGATGATTCAACTTCATCAGATTTGATTAATATAGGGGCACTACCTAGTTCTTTTAAGCCACAATTTTTTGATTTTATAAAAAAATATGACAACAATAGACTTATAACATTAACCACAGATAACACTAGTGGATTAGACTACAGCGATATTACAAATACTATTCTCAGTAAAGATGACGCTAATTATGATGTTTATCTCTCTATGGAAGCTTTCCTTAAAGAAATTGGTGGCGATTATCCATTAGATATAAAAGAAAAATTTAATATTGGTTTCAGTCAATTTGAAATCCCCCTAATAGTCAAATACATTGCAGATCAAAATAACCTTAAATATGAAAACCGCAAGAGTTTTGTTCATCAGATAACTGAATGCCTCAGTAGAATTAATGGCTCTGATGATATTTTGTTAGGTGTTTCAAAAGATTTTGCCTTCAATAATAATAAAAACATTTTACAAACATCAGCCTTGGTAAGGCTTTTACCGCCAAAAGATAAATCTTCAAAAAGTCCAATAAAAACTCTTTTTAAAAATCAACTATCGATTAATGATGGGGTGCAAAAAATATCAAATGTCATATCATTGAACATTGACATTCAAAGAATTACAAATATCTCTATTGAGTCGGGAACATTTGGCGCTGAACTCTATCTTGATATTATTGCGCCATCAAAAAATCCAATCACAACAATAAAATTTAATAATCTCAGCTCAGCTCAACCTAAATACGAAGTAAAAGAATTAGAATCAATTAAGAATCTTGATTCATATTCATCAAGATATCTAATAACTGCAAATTTTGATTTTAATCCGATAGGCAGCAACTATCCATTTGATAGCCAATACTTATATTTAAGCTTGTCATCAACAGATAATTCATTAGTGATTCAACCGATACCTCAACAATATCTTGACAAAGAATTTAATGTAGATGGCTGGAGACTTTTGGATGCATCATGCGGTATAAATAGAAAAAAATCTTGGGTTGCTTTATCTGAAAACCTAGAGCGAACACCCATAATAAATGAAGAAATTAGAGTTGGATGGGAATTAAAAAGAGTTAATTCAATGACGCTCCTTAAAATAGGAATACCATTGTCGTTTCTTTTCATTTTGGTTTATTACACACTATACCAGCCTATAAATGAATCAAGCTCTCCTCTTGGCTATTTAACTACGGCCTTTTTATCGAGTATAGCTTTATATTTCTCTACAGAGAGACCTCAACCATTATCTATGACCACCATTGATGTTATCTTCGCTTTTTTCTATATCATTTCAGGTATTTCACTTCTAATGATTATATTTTCTGAGTTTTATATAAATTTATATGGTTATTTTATATACCCGTTAAGATTAGCTCTTCCAATCTCTATAATAGGGTTGTGTCTTTTTATTAAAACTCGATTGTCGTCAGCTGCATACAAACCATCGATCACTAAATAGCCAGTATTTCTTCTAGTAACAAACCATTCTCAAGTTCAAATTTATATAGGCATATAGCAACTCAAGATCGTTTTTATACTCATGATAAGCATTATAAATATGATGTAATCCATGTTTGCACAATGAATAAACCTCATTTAACGTTCTTCTGGCTTTCTCAACTGTACTAGCTCTCTCTTAGCGCTCTTCGCAATATTTTACCAACATTAGTTTTCGGGAGATCATCGCGAAATTCGATTTCCTTGGGCATTTTATAGGCGGTTAGATTTTTTTTGCAATGAGCATATATTTCATCTTTAGTCACTTTAGGATCTTTTTTCACGACAAATAATTTAACCACTTCGCCCGATTGTTCATTATCTACACCAATAGCTGCAGCCTCTAATACTCCCTCTAATTCAACCACGACCCCTTCGATTTCATTAGGGTAAACATTAAAACCAGAAACAAGAATCATATCTTTTTTACGATCTTCTATATAGATATAGCCTTGTTCATCCATTCGACCAATATCACCCGTTTTAAACCAGTTATCGGGTAGCATTACTTTTGCTGTTTCATCAGGCTGCTCCCAATAACCCAACATCACTTGTGGACCTCGAATACAAATTTCACCAAGCTCACCAACAGCTATATTGTCCCCTTGATCATCACGAATTGAAACTTCTGTAGAAGATATTGGTAGGCCAATTGAGCCACTAAACTCGGTAATATTTATTGGATTAACTACGGCTGCTGGTGATGTTTCAGTTAATCCATATGCTTGAAGAATGGGTTGCCCAGTAATCTTCTCCCAGTCTTTTGATACAGCTTTTTGTATGGCCATGCCGCCACCAACGGTAAAACGTAATTGACTAAAATCAATTTCATCAAAGCCGGGGGTATTGAGTAATGAGGCATACAGTGTATTTACACCAGTAATATAAACAAATTTATGTTTTTTGAGTTCTTTTACAAAAGCTGGAAAATCTCTTGGATTAGTTATCAACACGTTTTCACCGCCGTCGAGCATCATTGCCAAGCAATTACTTTGCAGAGAAAAAATGTGATAAAGAGGCAATGCTGTAATCGCAATGATGACTTCAACATCATCAAATAGGTTCCCCTGCCAAGCTTTTGATTGGTGTAAATTAAAGACCATATTTCTATGAGTGATCATGGCGCCTTTTGAAAGGCCAGTTGTACCACCGGTATATTGCAGGAACGCTATATCATTTTCACTAACGTCCACAGGATCAAGAGTCTGATGATCTTTCTTGTCTACTGTATCTTGGAAGCTAACTACAGAATTAAGTTTGTATTCTGGAATAACTTTCTTAATGTATTTGAGGACAAAATTGATTATGTGGTTTTTTGGGAAACTTAGTAGATCCCCTACCTTGGTTAAAATCACTTGTTCAATCGCGGTCTCATCAATTATCTCTGCAAGCACATGGGCAAAATTATCAAGAATGATAATACTTTGTGCTCCAGAATCACTTAATTGATGCTTTAATTCACGTGGAGTATAAAGAGGATTGACATTTACTACGACCAATCCAGCTCTTAATATGCCACATAGAGCAACGGGATATTGCAAAATATTTGGCAACATTATGGCAACACGGTCACCTTTTTTTAGTTTTAAGTCCTGTTGTAAATAACAGGCAAATTTTAGTGACATTTCATCAAGTTGCTTGAATGTCAGGGTGGCACCCATGTTTGAATAAGCAGTGCGTTCTGAATATTTAACCAGACATGATTCGATTAGGTCTTTTAATGAATTAAATGGCGGCGGAGTTATATTTTCTGGGACACCTTCTGGGTAAGATGAAAGCCAAATTTTTTCCATTTACAAACTCCTATCATTAAAAATTATGCTATTGAATCAGTGGTAACAGAGTATCCCATATGTTTCTCAAAAGAATAGGCTGTGCCATTTCATTTGGATGAATACCATCATCTTGCATCAGTTTATTATCAAGAGCTACATTTTCCATAAAAAATTCAATCAGCGGAATGTTATTTTCATGCGCAATATCGCTATATATATTTTCAAAATCTGTTGTATATCTTGGCCCATAATTTGGTGGTATCTTAATTCCTAACAGCAAAACAGACGAATTTTTATTAAGACTGAGCTTAATTATTTTATCTAAATTACCTTTAATTCGTGGATGAGGAAATCCGCGTAAGCCGTCATTACCGCCCAGTTCAAGAATGATTAATTTTGGTGTATATTTATCAAGAATACTTTCAATACGGGTAATGCCACCTTCTGTGGTTTCTCCACTGATGCTTGCATTGATAATACGATAATCGAGGTTGTTGCTTGTAAGTCTTTGCTGCAGTAATGTAGGCCACGCTTGATCTATGTCGATACCATAACCAGCACTTAGGCTGTCGCCAAAGATTATTATATTAGATGTTTTTGCATCACTTATATTAGGATTTACGAATACTACAAAGCAAAGGTAAAAAAAGAGTTTTTTCATGTCAAATCTATCACTTAAAAATGCATTGGTTGTCAAAAATGTAAGTAAAACAGTTACTAGCCCTGAAGGGAAGTTAACTATCTTATCGGATATAGACTTTATTGTAACTAAAGGAGAATCTGTAGCAATAGTTGGTGCTTCTGGGGCCGGAAAATCCACGCTACTTGGATTAATGGCGGGTCTCGACACAACATCAACAGGTAAGATTTTTTTAAACGGCCATGATTTATCTGATATGGATGAAGATGGAAGAGCGGATGTGAGAGCTAAAAATGTAGGTTTCATATTTCAATCCTTTCATCTTATACCTTCTTTAAATGCACTCGAAAATGTGATGCTTCCACTTGAATTAGTGGGGAAGCCATCGGCAAAAAAAATTGCACAGGAAATTTTATTTGAGTTGGGTTTAAAGCAAAGAATTTCTCATTATCCACATCAATTATCAGGTGGAGAAAAGCAGAGAGTTGCCATTGCAAGAGCATTTGCCTCAGAACCAACGGTATTGTTTGCCGACGAACCAACAGGAAACTTGGATACGAAAACGGGTGAAAATATAATGAAAACAATGTTTAAGTTAAATCAAGAATCAACAACAACTCTTATTTTAGTTACGCATGACAAAGCATTGGCCTCTATGTGCAAGCGAGAGATTGTTTTAGATGCGGGTTTATTGGTTAAGGACAGTAAATAGAAAAATGAAGCTTTTAGTTTTTGCTTTGCGAGCCTTTTACCGACAGATTCGATCTGGCGAAGTCATTGTTTTAATCGTCGCTATTTCTCTGGCAGTTGCCTCATTAACAGCGGTAGGTTTTTTGACAGATCGTATTAGTATATCCATTGAAAGACAGGCAAATGAGTTATTGGCGGCCGATTTGCGAATTCGATCACCAGAGAAAATTCCAATGACTTGGTTAGAAATTGCCTCAGAGCAGGGGCTAGATGTAGCATTGACTCAATCATTTCCGACGGTAATTTATGCAGGAAGTAAGAGTGCCCTGGCGACCATAAAAGCTGTTAGCGAAAACTATCCACTTCGGGGTAAAGTTAGAATATCCGAGACACAATATGGCGATGAGTATGTTACTCAATCTATGCCAAATCAAAATAGTGCTTGGGTTGATAGTGCACTGTTGAGTCGATTAAAGGCCAAGATCGGAGACATTATTTCAATTGGTAATAATGATTTTATAATAGATGCCGTTTTAAGATATCGTCCTGATCAATCTATTGGCTTTGCTTCATTGGCGCCCACCATTTTGGTCAATATTGCAGCGATTCCCTCAACCAAGCTTATTACTGAAGGAAGTCGGGTAAATTATTCTTTGTTGGTGGCAGGAGAAGAGCAGTTATTAGAAGAATATACAAAAGATATCTCTGTTCTAATGACCGAATCTGCTCGAATTAGTGATCGATCTGACAGTAATGAGAGAACGAATCAAACCATTAACAGATCTCAACAGTTTTTATCAATGACAGCCATTATTAGTATTTTATTAAGTGCCATCGCTATTGCCATGTCTGCGCGTCGATTTATGAAACGACGCATGGATACCGTGGCTTTGATGAAAAGTTTAGGCGCTAAAAAGCAATTTGTAGTCAATGTGATGTCATTGCAATTGATTATGATTGGTCTGGTTGGTGTGGTGTTGGGGTGCATTATGGGATTTGTTGTGGAAAATGCAGTAAGTAATATTTTAGCTGAATTGTTTTCTGGGGATCTTCCAAAACCAAGTATGAAACCTCTTAAGATAGGTTTTCTTGCTGCTTTTATTTTATTGCCTGGATTTGCTTTGCCTTCCTTGTTGCAGTTGTGTGAAACCTCACCATTAAGGGTATTAAGGCGAGACACTATGCCAGCACCACCTTCTCAAATAATGATTGGTGGTAGTGCGGTGGTGGCCATTGGCTTACTTTTGTATTATTTAATTGGCGATGGTTACTTGCTTTCAATCATTATGATTGGGACAGTTGTGATTTCTTTTTTACTCTACTTGGTAGGACGAATTTTAGTTTCGTTGTTGTCACGTATGCGAGGCAATATTGGAGCTGCTTGGCGTTACGGATTAGCAAATATTTCGAGACGAGGTAGAGAGAGTGCCATTCAAATTGTTGCATTTGGTCTTGGTATAACAGTGTTACTTTTGTTGTCTTTTATTCGTAATGATCTTCTTGAGGGTTGGCAAGAAACACTTGATGAAAACACACCCAATTATTTTTTAATCAACATACAGCCTGAACAGACACTAGAAGTTGAGAATATTTTTAAGCAAAATAATATAGCATCACCAGATTTTGTTCCTCTGGTGAGGGCGCGCATGTCATTTATCAATGATACCAATGTTAAATCAATGGTTTATCCAGATGAAAGAGGCAAATGGATGGCTAATAGAGAAGCTAACTTATCATGGTCAAATTCTATTAATGCGAGTAATAAACTGATCGAAGGTAATTGGTGGTCAGAAGACTATAAGGGCACCCCTTTGGTTTCAGTTGAAGAGGGTGCTGCCCAAGATATGGGTGTTTCAATAGGAGATACTTTAACTTTTTTAATAGCGGGTGAAGAGGTCAAAACAACTATTGCAAACATACGACAGGTAGATTGGAACTCCTTTCAGCCTAATTTCTTTATGGTCCTCTCAAGTAATGCGCTGGAGTCATTTCCAATGACGTTTATCACGAGTTTACGTTTAGATAATGATAAAAGTAATGTTTTGAGTTTACTATCGGAGACATTTCCAACAATCTCAATTATTGATCTAGAGCCAATTTTGCAGCAGGTTCGTCAAATTATTGAGAAAGTGAGCTTAGCCATCCAAATTGTATTTATTTTTACAATGGCTGCAGGCGTGACGGTTTTATTTTCTGCTGTGCACTCAACTATTGATGAGCGTCGTTTTGAAAGTGCATTATTACGGGCTGTTGGCATGAAAAAAAGGATGATATTAATGAGTTTATTATCTGAATTCTCAGCTATTGGTTTTGCTGCTGGTTTATTAGCAGCGACAGGATCATCAATTCTGGCCTGGCAGATTGCAGAGCGATTATTTGATTTGCAATACGTATTTAGTTTTTCTTTATGGTTGAAAGGTTTATTGGGGGGCTTAATGTTAGTTTGTATTAGTGGTTATTTCGCCACCAGAGTGGCCATTAAGTCACCACCAATAATTGTATTAAGAAATAATTAAGAAAAACCTAAATTAGGTTAATACATTTAACTCTTTTCCAGCTTGAAACGCTTTAATAGTATCAGCAAGTTGGTTGATAGCATTTTGTCTTGCCTCTCTCGTGGCCCAAGCAATATGAGGGGTTATGATAAGATTTTTCCCCTCATACTCGAGTAAAATATTACCATTAATTGGTGGTTCTTCGGGTAATACATCAATGACTGCTGCCGCAATTTTTCCTTCTTTAAGGGCATTAAATAGGGCTAGTGAATCTATAAGTGCACCTCTTGCTGTGTTGATTAGAATGGCAGATGACTTCATCTTATCTAATTCATTTTCACCAATCATATGGTTTGTTATGCCAGTTAACGGGCAATGCAATGAGACGACATCAGCTTTCTCAAGCACTAATGACAATGGAATGGATTTTTCATGATCTTTTAAGTTGGTTGTAGTGCGAGTGTTGATAAGTACATCCATACCAAAGTTCTTTGCCATGTTTGCTACACTGCGACCCAATTCTCCATAACCAATAATACCAATTGTCATTGAAGAAAGTTCTTTAATGGGGTGGTTAAGGAGACAAAAATCGTCTGCTTTTTGCCAATTACCATTGGTTGCGGATTCTTGATAATGTCGGATGTTATGGGCCAAACTCAAGAGGGAACCAAAGACATGCTCAACTACTGATTGAGAGCAATAAGAGCGTATATTGCATACTCTAATATTATTTCTTTTAGTGAATTCTAAATCAATGTTATCGGAACCCGTTGCTGTCAGACCGATAAAGTTTAAATTTTTTGCGGTAATTAAATTAGCTTTATTTAATTCAATTTTATTGGTTAATATATATTCAGCGTCTTTTATACGTTCTTCTACCTCATCAGATGAGGTCGTATCAAATAGTTCCAATTCAGGCAAGCACTCAAAGAGTGGTGCTAAGTTTAATTCCTTTGGGCCTATGGTGTTATAATCTAAAAAGACTGCTTTCATAATATTTTAAATTGCGAGTAATAAAGAGAACTATTCTAGCCTGTTTGAGGTTGTATTTAGTGAAAAAAAATTTTTGGCAGGAAAAAAATTTGCGACAAATGAATTCCTCTGAATGGGAGTCATTATGTGATGGCTGTGGATTATGTTGTCTTGAAAAATTAGAAACAGATGAAGGCGAAGTTTTTTATTCTGACGTCGCTTGTAAGCTTCTCGATACGAAAACATGTCGTTGCAGTGATTATAAGAATCGATCTGAGAGAGTTAAGGATTGTATCCCCTTATCTGCTGAAGATACGGCCACATTTGAATGGTTACCCTCCACATGTGCATACAAATTAATTCATAACGGAGAAGATCTTCCTACATGGCATCCTTTGATTTCGGGCGATAAAGACACGGTGCATTCTGCAGGAATTTCAGTAAAAAATAGAGTCATATCAGATGACCCAAAAGGCGAATGGACGATCCTACAAAAGATGACAGATTAGATTAACCAGTATTTTGTAAACCTTGTGCAATTCCATTGATGCTCGCTACCAAGGCTTCAAATAAGGTTTTATCATTGCAGCCAGTTTGACGCCATCTCTTAAGCAAATCAACTTGAATTAAGCTCATAGGGTCTACATAAGGATTTCTAAGCATAATAGCTCTTTGTAAAGTTGGGTCATTATCTAAAATATCTTTATTTCCAGAATATTTAAGAATGGATTCACGCGTGAGGTGATATTCAGCTTCAATAATTTTAGAAAAATGCGGGTGCCATTCATCAGACAGCATTGAATAATGATTCGCAATGGTTAAGTCTACTTTTGCTAATACCATTTCAATGTCTGATAAGAGCGCTCTCATAAAATACCAATTTTGAAACATACTTTTAATTGCATCATCTCCAAATTGGTCTGCAGCGGCTTTTATGCCACTGCCAAAACCATACCAACCTGGAATTATGTAGCGATTTTGTGTCCATGCGAATACCCATGGAATAGCGCGTAAACTATCAATACTATTATCTTGACTGCGAGAGGATGGGCGAGAACCTATACGCATCTTTTCTATCAAGTCTATGGGGGTTGCTTGACGAAAATAATCATTAAAACCTGGGCTATGATGCAATAAATGCTGATATTTTTTTTGACTTTTTGCAGCTATTAACTGCATCAGAGTTTGCCATTCTGGCATATCAGTTTTTTGATACTGGGGAGCTGCACTAGCAAGAGCCACTGAACTAGTTGCTTGCTCTAAGGTTCTAAGGGCGATACCCCTAAGGCCATATTTTTCGTTAATAATTTCTCCTTGTTCAGTAACACGCAGATAGCCATTGATTGTTCCTGGTGGCGATCCCATCACAGCGGCATTTGTTTTACCACCACCCCGACTGATAGTTCCACCTCGACCATGAAAGAGAAATAGATCAAATTTATGAGTTGTTGCAGTTTTAACCAAGGCAATTTGAGCTTCCTGAAGTGCCCATCTTGCTGATGCAATACCAGAATCTTTATTGCTGTCAGAGTAACCAATCATCACAGTTTGTCTATTGTTACGAATAGCTAAGTGATCACTATAGTGATCATTATCAATCAGTGATTTAATAATATCTGGGCCATTTTTAAGATCATCCACAGTTTCTAATAATGGCACGATATCGAGCATAATTTGACCATCACGATTTTGAAGATCACCCCAACTTGCGAGTAAAAGGACAGAGAGAATATCATCAATATCCTGAGTCATGCTGATGATAAAAAGACCGATCGAATCTTTACCATATTTGCGCTTACAAAATGCTATTGCTTGAAACACAGCTAAGGTTTTTTTTGTCAGAGTGCTTTGATTATTTAATGGCGACTCTTTATTTTTAAGTGCAGACGAGATGCGCTCTGTTCTTTTTTTAGAACTCCATTGAAGCCAATCTGTCTCGCCTAGACATTCACCAATCACCTCTCTATGAACCGTCGCGTTTTGCCTCACGTCTAAGGACAGTAAATGAAAATTAAACGTAGAAATTCTTCTTATCAATCGATTAACCGCAAACAACCCAGCACTGCATCCTTTGTTTTTAGCTAAGCTCGATGCGATGATTTCGATATCTTCTAAAAATTGTGAGGCAGATGTATAAGGGAAGGCTTCGTCATCATGAGTGGCTTGGAGTCTTTCTTGAATCAGCCGCAATAAGACCCTATAAGGCATACCTCGATGTCTTGGAGGAAGCGAATGATAGGCGTTCGGGAAACTTTCTTTGTATTCTTCTATCTTACTATGAACATCATGATTTACTTCTACCCTTGAAGATGATTGGCTGAGTTTAGCTGATAATGAGCCACATTCATTGAAATAAAGGTTCAAAATTAGTGCTCTCTGTCTTGCCATGGTCTCGCGAATGGTCTTGGCATTAACATTTGGATTACCATCCATATCACCACCAACCCAACTTGCAAAACTAAGAATGTTCGACAGACTTATATCTTTTGCCTCTTCTCCATAAACTCGATGTATTGCATTTTGCATATCTTCATAAAGGGGAGGCAGGACTCGATAGAGAACATCAGTAATAAAAAAAAGAATATGCTCGAGCTCATCTGCAACAGTCATTTGATCAGAGGGATGTTCTTGTGTTTGCCAAGCCGTCGAGATCTCAAGTTTTATATTTTCCATGCAGACAGTTTTTTCTTGAAATGTCATGGTTGGATTTAACATCTCAATGAGCTGCCTTACAATTCGTTGTTCTTTTTGTAATATAGTACGTCTTGTCGGTTCGGTGGGATGCGCAGTAAATACTGGCTGTATAAGGATTGATTTAAACAATCGTTCTAATTCTTCAATATTTACATTGTTGGTTTTTAATTTTACAAGTGTATCTTCCATGCCACCCGGTTGATATTGACCAGGCTCTTGAGTATAAGAGCGCCTCCTTCTAATACGATGTACTTTTTCAGCTGTATTTGCCATTTGAAAATATGTTGAGAAAGAACGAATTACTTCCATAGCAAATACTGGCTCTAAATTTTTAAGTAAGTCTTTTAAGGTGTTATTAGTTGGAGCATCTTGGTTACGATTATCGATTGCAGTAAGACGAGCGTTTTCGACAAAGTCATACAACTTTTGCCCACCCTGCTCTTTAATCAAGTCACCAATTAGGGCTCCCAGCATATGCACATCATTACGCAATGCTTGGTCTTTTTCTGTGAATTGTATATTTTTTCTGCGCAAGAGATTAACCTTCAAAGTATCAGTGATTAATCACGAAAGTTTTCATATTGAAGAGGCAAATCAACATCCAATTCTTTGAGGAATTTGATTGTATTTTGAAGGTCATCTCTTTTTTTCCCTGAAATACGTAATTGCTCACCTTGAATAGCCACCTGAACTTTAATTTTATTGGCCTTTATTTTTTTTACCAAACTCCTGGCCAATTCACTATCAATACCTTTCCTTAGGATAATATTTTGATGGGCTTCATTACCACTCAGATCAGGGTCTTCAACTTTCAGACAGCCAATATTTATGCCACGTTTCGAAAGTTTTTGTTTCAAGATATCCAGCATTTGTTGTAATTGAAATTCAGATTGAGAGGTTAGTTTGATTGAATTTTCTTCAAAGGCAAATCTTGAGTTTGACCCTTTAAAATCAAAACGCGTCGTAACTTCACGATTGCTTTGATCTATTGCATTGGTTACTTCGTGTTGATCAAAGTCACTTACTACATCGAATGAAGGCATTTTAATATCCAATAATAAACAAGAATCACGAGACCTTAACAAAAACTATACTAGATCTACAATAATTATAAATACTAGTTATCATCGCATCGATATGATGCATTAATTGAATTAGGCTTCAATATATATGAATATACAAAGTAATTAGATACTTCAAAGTGAATTATATTGGAAATTATAAGTCCTGATTATCACGGTTTAGCGGTGCTCATGTTAACTGGCATTGCGTTGGTCTTGTTTACTCGTGATAAAATCCCTCTTGAGACAACCAGTTTAGTTGTGTTGGTTTTGCTGGTGGCTGGCTTTCAGATATTCCCGTATCTTATAGATGGGATTATTTTCTCTCCAATTGAA
This sequence comes from uncultured Woeseiaceae bacterium, assembly GCA_964275745.1. Lineage (GTDB taxonomy): Bacteria > Pseudomonadota > Gammaproteobacteria > Steroidobacterales > Woeseiaceae > SP4260. The sequence goes on from CAXYCT010000013.1 coordinate 12,167, forward strand.
TTCTTTTCTGGATTTGGGAACGAAGCCTTAATTACTATTTGTGCGCTAATGATTATTGGCCAAGCTATTGAGAGGACTGGCGCACTTCAACCATTGGCATCATTACTCAGTAGTGCGTGGTTATCAAAACCATTATTAGCTTCATTATTAACGTTAATAGCAGCAGGCATTTTAAGTGCGTTTATGAATAACACACCGATTGTGGTGCTTTTAATGCCTATCTTGGTTGGCGTGTCATTAAGGGCGAAATTTCCTGTATCAAAGGTTATGATGCCTATGGGTTTAGCCACAATTATTGGTGGAATGTCTACAACGATAGGCACATCAACCAACCTTCTTGTAGTTGGTATTGCCAGAGATGTTGGCTTCAAAGAATTTTCTATATTTGATTTTATGTTACCTGCAGTGATTGTAGGCAGTGTAGGAATATTATTTTTATGGCTAATTGCGCCGAAAATATTGCCAGAGAGAATACCTCCCATGGCAGACACATCACCGCGAATATTTAACAGTCAATTATTGATCAATGAAGGGGGGTTTGCAGATGGAGTGGAGCTTTCCGAATTGCTTGCTAAAACCAATGGTGCAATTCGTATTGAGAAAATTCAACGTAGTGAATCATTATTTTTATCTCCTTTTCCGTCTGTCTTAGTGTTACCAGGAGATCGACTATTCGTTAAAGATACCTCAGAGAATCTAAAACACTTTGAAGAAATATTAGGGGCTACTTTATATAGTTTATCTGATCTTGATCATCCAATAGACGATGAAACCCCTCTTAATGCAGAGGGGCAACAAATGGCTGAGGTAGTTATCACTAGGGGCTCACCATTGCATTTACAGAGTTTAGAGGGAGTTAAATTTGGTGCTAATTATGGTTTAATCGCTTTAGCAATACATCGTGCAAGAACTCCTAGCCCTCAGGTGAGTGGAGATTTAAGCACAGTGCGATTAAGAGCAGGTGATGTATTATTGGTTCAAGGAACTAGTGAAGCTATCGAAGTTTTGAAGGCCTCTGGTACAATGCTGGTATTGGATGGCGCTAAAGATTTACCTCAAAAACATAAGGCCAAGCGTGCCCTCACTGTGATGGGGGCTGTAATATTATTTGCTGCATCAGGTTTGATGCCCATTTCTGTCAGTGCCATCATAGGTGTAGGTTTCTTATTAATCTTGGAATGTTTGACTTGGCAAGATGTTTCAAAATCATTATCCACTCGAGTGATTATGATTATCGTAGCCAGCTTAGCTCTCGGTAAAGCCCTAATGATTACCGGTATGGCCAGTTATTTAGCCGGCTCATTTGTCGCGCTCTCTGCTGGTTTGCCTATTCCATTAATATTGAGTTTGTTCATGCTAATTATGTCTGTGATGACGAATATTGTATCCAATAATGCAGCGGCTGTTATTGGTACACCCATTGCTATTAGTATCGCGACTCAATTGAATGTCGATCCTGAGCCATTTGTATTGGCGGTTTTATTTGGAGCCAACATGAGCTATGCAACGCCTTTTGGTTATCAGACTAACTTACTTATATTGAGTGCTGGTGGATATAAATTCTCAGATTTTTTGCGAGTCGGAATACCATTGACAGTTATTATGTGGCTAGGATTTTCGATAGTACTTCCAACTCTCTATGGATTATGGGGTTGACCTTTTTGCAATCTCGGGGGATACTTTCGTTCAGATGAAAATTATGACTAAAAATGTTTCAAGTTGGCAATGGCATTCACACAAGGAGTGGGAGTTAGGCTAGCGTCTATTTATATATTTAGAAAAAACCCATCTCCTTTTAAATTAAGGAGATGGGTTTTTTTTTGCACTAAAAAAAAGAGGTTTTATGGCTGTTACATCACCATTTGATATTATTGCGGATTTGGATACTCCAGTTTCGGCTTTTTTAAAGTTGCGTAAGCTTCAGCCACAATTCCTTTTGGAGAGCGTGGAGAGAGGCGAACGTCTGGCGCGTTATTCCTTTTTAGGGTTTGGCGATGCTGTAAAGGTACATTTTGATAACAGCGGCCTATATCTAAATGAAGCTTTGGTGGGCCACCCAAATAATAAAGAACAATATCTTGATTATCTTCGTCAGTTTTTAAAAACTTCACCAGAATTAAAACCAAAGATTGATGAATTACCATTTTCAGGAGGGCTTGTTGGAGTCTCGGGTTATGACATCGTTAGGTTATTTGAGAAGTTACCCTCTAAGATAGCTCTTCAAGAGAATTTACCAAAAGCCATATTTGTTATGCCTGCCTCAGTTTTGGTATTTGATCACTTAACGAGAAGAGTTGCTCTGCTGCATGCCGGTTCAGAAAAAGAAAGAATGAAACTAAGAGATAAGGTGATTAAGAATTTGCGGGGTCCGTTGCCAAAGAATGCCAGTGTCGCAAAAATTGAGGATCCTCATGTTGGAATGAGTGAGGCTGAATTTGTAAAGCGTGTGGAGCAATGCAAAAAATGGATTGATTCAGGAGATATATATCAAATTGTGCTCTCTGTTGTTTTTAAAGGCCAATCGAAGGTAGATTCCTTTGATGTTTATCGTGCAATGCGCTTATTGAATCCATCTCCCTATATGTTTTATTTTGATTTTGGAGCATTGAGGGTGGCTGGCTCTTCCCCAGAAGCCTTAGTTAAGCTGGATGGAAATAAAGCATCATTGCGTCCAATAGCAGGAACTATGCCCAGAGGATCAACGCTCATTGAGGATCAGTCCAATGAAGAATTGTTATTGAATGACCCTAAAGAATCTGCAGAACATATCATGTTAGTGGATTTAGCTAGAAATGATTTAGGCAGAGTCGCCAAAGAAAACTCAATAGAGGTTAATCCTTTTCGTGTGATAGAAAGATATAGTCATGTAATGCATATAGTAAGTGGAGTGCGGGGCGAATTGGCGAAAGGAAGAGATGCATTTGATTTGTTTGCTGCTAGCTTTCCTGCTGGCACATTAGTAGGAGCACCTAAAATTCGTGCTATGGAAATTATTGAAGATATGGAAACAGAGGGTCGTGGTTTATATGGAGGAACAGCGGGTTATTTCGATATTGATGGTGATATGGATCAAGCTATTACTATTCGTACTATTGTATTTAATGATGATGAATACTGTTATCAAGCAGGCGCAGGTATTGTTAAAGATAGCATTCCAGAAAATGAATACGCTGAGGTCTTCGCTAAAAGCGCCGTACTAAAAAAAGCACTCACGATGGCTGGAGAAGGATTGTGATAAATAAAAAAAGTCGAATTCTGTTAATTGATAATTATGATTCTTTTACTTATAACTTAGTACAAGCATTTCAGGCAGAAGCGGTGGAAGTGATGGTTTATCGGAACGATAAAATTGATATTGCGCGCGCCCAAAAACTAGAGCCCACTCATTTAGTCATATCACCGGGGCCAGGCTCGCCTGATAATGCTGGAAATTCAGTTAATTTAATTGATTCATTTGCTCAAGATATACCAATATTGGGTGTGTGCTTGGGGCATCAATGCTTAGTGAAATATTTTGGCGGTAAAATTATTCGGGCAGATCGACTGATGCATGGCAAGGCTTCTAAGGTTAATCATGATGAAAAAACTATATTTAAAAATTTATCTAATCCGTTTGTAGCGGGCCGCTATCATTCCTTATCAGCAGAAAAACAAAGTATTCCAGATGTATTAAAAATTACTGCCATGACAGATAGTCAAGAAATTATGGGCGTCAGGCATAAAGAACTGCCTATTGAGGGTGTTCAATTTCATCCTGAAAGTATTTTGACTCCTGATGGTCAAAAAATTATACAAAATTTTCTAAAGATTGATGCGCATGACTAATAAATTCTCACATCTGCTTAATAATTTATTAGAAGGCACTTCGTTAAAAGAAAAAGAAGCTTATGAGCTGATGTTATCCATGGCAAATGAGGACTTATTACCCGGCCTCTCAGGAGCTTTTTTAGCCGGACTTAGAGCTAAAGGAGAAACTGCTGAAGAAATTCGAGGATTTGCTCGAGGTATGCGAGATCTTGCTATTCGACCTAAAATACCTGCAGGCACTCCCACATTAGATACGGTTGGCACTGGTGGGGATGGCTCTGGCAGTTTGAATTTATCCACAGGAACAGGTCTATTGGCAGCTGCTTGTGGAATTAGGGTGGTCAAGCATGGCAATCGATCTATTTCCAGTCAATCTGGAAGTGCTGATATGTTAGAAAAAATTGGTATGTCCTTGCCAACCACAGAAAAAAAAGCCATTGCCGCATTGAATCATTTGGGATTTACATTCCTATTCTCTCCAGTCTTTCATCCAGCCATGAAAGCAATTATGCCAGTGAGAAATGCCTTAGGTGTGAGGACAGTATTCAATATGTTGGGTCCTTTGAGTAATCCTGCCACGCCCCCTTTTCAATTAATTGGAGCATTCAGTAATGGCGCTGCTAAATTAATGGCTGAAACATTATCAGGGTTACCTATTAAGCGTGCATTTGTTGTTCATGGGGCTTCATCGTGGGATGAGGCAACACCAATAGGTGAATTTCATTTGTATGAAGTAACACCAGGTAATGTTACTGAGACTTTACGTCAACCAGAAGATTATGGATTAAAAAGATGTTTACCTGAAGACTTGCTTGGTAAAGATGCTGCTTATAATGCGAGAGCATTGGAGTTGGTGTTTAGTCAAGAAGATAAAGGTGCCCATTGCGATGCATTATTAATGGGTACCTCATTAGTCTTAGAAGTGATGGGTAAAGTTAATAATCCTAAAGAGGGCGTGCAGGCTGCAAAACAAATTTTGGAAAATGGACAAGCGTTATTCTTTCTCAATAAATTTAAAACATTTTTCTTGAAATAATGAGTAATTTTCTCAAACAGATGGCTGATCTCAGTATGGTAAGAGCTGAGCATTTACCTCATAAATATGATGCCATTAAGCTTGATAGGCCCTCTTATGATTTGCAATTTTCTAATTTTGATATTATTGCTGAATATAAGGCCAATTCTCCAGCAGAGGGAAGCCTGGTAAAAAAAAATTTCACTAAGATTGAGCGTATCTTAGCTTATATAAACGGTGGTGCAGCAGCTATTTCAGTTTTGACAGAGCCAACTCGCTTTGATGGTAGTCTCTCAGATTTAGTGGAAATTGTTGATGCAGTAAGTCATCTATCAATGCCTATAATGCGAAAAGATTTCTTGGTTGATCCAAGGCAAATAATGGAATCGAAAGCCTCTGGTGCGAGCGGTATTTTATTGATTGCAGCTTTATTCAAACCCCTGCAATTACGATCTATGTTGGATTGTGCTCATGAGCATTCGTTATTTGTTTTGTTAGAATCTTTTGATAGAGATGATGTTATAAAATCAAAATCTCTATTAACTGAGAGTCGTTACAGGACAATGACATCACAAAAAAAATTATTATTTGGAATAAATACCCGAGATTTAAAGACACTAAAAGTTGAATCACAACGATTGCACATACTTGCCAATGAGATGCCTCATGAGGCGACCTTGGTCGCAGAGAGTGGTTTGCATGATGTTCAGGATATTCTTAAAGCACGACAAGACGGCTATTCTATGGCGCTCATTGGGACAGCGCTGATGCGAGCAAATGCACCGGATAAACTCATACAAGAGTTACTTTTGACTGGGCGGAGTTTTGGTCAGTGAGTGTGTTTGTAAAAATATGCGGTTTAACAGAACGCAAGCATGTTGAGATTGCCATTGAGGCGGGTGCCGACGCAGTAGGATTTGTTTTTGCTGAATCTGTAAGACAGATTTCAATAAAGAATGCTCTACTAATTACTCAAAATATACCAAAAAATATTCTCCGTGTTGCTGTCATGCTAAATCCAAAACGACAGGTTTGGCAAAGGATAGCTGATGAATTTAGGCCAGATGTTGTACAAACTGATATTGCTGACTTTGAATATTTATCTGTTCCCTCAGAGATAGAGAAATGGCCAGTATTGCGTGAACATCAGGGGAACATTGAGGTACCAAGAACAAGCAAATTTATTTATGAAGGTAAAAAAAGTGGTCATGGAGCATGCGTTGACTGGAATAAAGCTGCATTGCTTAAAACCAATGATAACTTAATCCTTGCAGGAGGCTTGAGTTATAAAAATATTTCTACCGCAATTTCAATTGTGCGTCCTTTTGGGGTAGACGTATCCAGTGCAGTTGAGTCTGAGCCTGGAAGAAAAGATATTAATAAAATAAAAGCATTTATTCGGGCGGCAAAAAGCTGTAATTAAACAATAAGGAAAAACTCATGGCACTCGATTTTAGTGAAACTGATAAAGAAATATTATATCAATCTGTTTTAGATAATAAGTTTCCAGATGATATGGGGCGATTTGGTCCTTTTGGTGGTCGTTATATTCCAGAGACATTGGTACCAGCATTTTCCCGACTCGAAATTGGAGTTAAAAAATATCTTAATGACCCTCAATTTATTGAGTCATGGCAGAACGAATTAAACGAATGGGTTGGACGACCCACCGCAATGACTTATGCGAAACAATTAAGTCATGCATGGGGAGCTGAGGTTTGGTTGAAACGAGAAGATTTAGCTCATACGGGTGCGCATAAAATCAATAATGCAATAGGCCAAGCCTTATTGGCTAAAAAATTGGGGGCTAAACAAATTATTGCAGAAACTGGTGCAGGCCAGCATGGTGTTGCTTCAGCGGCTGCATGCGCCAGAGTGGGGCTTCCGTGTCGAGTGTATATGGGTGCGGTTGATATTAAACGACAAGCTCCCAATGTGGATCGCATGCGCCAACTTGGTGCTGAAGTTTGCGCAGTCAAGACTGGGGATCAAACTTTGAGAGCTGCGATAGATGAGGCAATGCGAAATTGGGTGTCTGATCCAGCTGATATTTACTATATTATTGGTTCAGCTGTTGGACCACATCCTTATCCTTTTTTAGTCAGGGAATTTCAGTCCGTAATAGGCAGGGAAGCAAGGAAACAAATAATCACCCAAGCTGGCGGTTTACCAAATGCAATATTTGCGTGCGTTGGCGGTGGCTCTAATGCTATTGGATTATTTCATCCTTTTCTGGGTGATAGAGAAGTTGAATTAATTGGTGTTGAAGCAGGCGGTCATGGACCTGATCTTGGGCAAAATGCCGCTACTCTTGCAACTGGAACACCAGGTGTCTTGCAGGGTGCTTATACAATGATTTTGCAAAACCATGATGGACAAGTACAAGAAACTCATTCGGTTTCTGCTGGGTTAGATTATTCGGGCGTAGGACCAGAGCATGCTCTTTTACAGAGTATCGGTAGAGTTGATTATGAGAGCGCTACGGATACAGAGGCATTATTAGCACTATCTGAATTATGCAAAGCTGAGGGGATTTTAACTGCTTTAGAAACTGCTCATGCTTTTGCCGCTGCCAAGAAATGGGCGTCTAACAATCCAGGTAAGCGTCTCTTGATTGGTAATTCAGGGCGTGGCGATAAAGACATGATCACTTTATCAGCTCATATGAAAGGATAGTTACATGGCATCATCTGAACAAATCGAATCAATTTTAAAAAAAATTAAACGCAATAATACGACCGCGTTGATTCCATTTTTTACGGCTGGTTATCCACAACTTAATTCTTTTGCTAGTAATTTAGTTAAGATAAGTAAAGTCGGGGATATTGTTGAGATAGGCGTACCCTTTTCCGATCCAATGGCTGATGGGATGACAATTCAGCGCTCAAGTCATCAAGCATTAATAAATGGCGTGAATCTCAAATGGATTTTTGATCAAATTGAAACAGTGAGTCATCAACTTCAAGCCCCTTTGGTGATGATGTCTTATCTAAATCCGCTGCTTGCATTTGGTTTTAAGGCGCTCTCACAGCGTGCAAAAGAAGTTGGTATTGGAGGGTTTATTGTTCCTGATTTACCTCTCGAGGAAAGTGATGAACTGAGAATAGCACTTGAAAATGAGGGACTTGGTTTGATTCAGCTGATTACCCCTGCCACACCAGCCAGTCGAATGATTGATCTTTGTGCTGCTTCTAAGGGTTTCATTTATGCCGTTACAATGACTGGGATAACTGGAAGCGACAAAGGATTGTCATTAAAATTAGCAAAATATCTAGATCAAATATCTAATCTTACGGAGCTTCCTATTTGCGCTGGTTTTGGTGTGCGATCAGCGAAAGATGTCGAGATTATTGGTCAGCATGCCGTTGGTGCAATTGTAGGATCGGCTTTGGTTGAAGCAATGGAACGAGAGGAAGATTTTATTGGATTTCTTAAGCGCCTTCGTTAAGAATTAAAGTTCTATGAGCTTCATAATGAGAAAAATAAAGTCATTATTTGCAGTTATGTTAACTTTGTTGGCAGGATTAAGTGTGGGCCTTTGTTTATTTGCGCTCTTATTGGTCTCTGTTGATGTGCGACCTTTGATTATTCACAGTACCCATCTTTTCAGTGAGTATAAATTGCAAATTAAAGAACCTGTTTACGTTGACTTATATCCTGAGCTAAATCTACAAATTACGGGATTAGTATTGCGTGAAGAAAGTTTAAATCAAATGACTGATTTTATTCAAATTGGTCATCTTGATCTTACTCTTGACACAGCGCTGTTAATGTCTGAGGAAAAATTTATTAGTGATATTAACCTTCAAGAAATAGATCTTCATCTCCACTTAGTGAATGACAAATTAACCAACTTAGATCGTATTTTTTCATCAAACACAAATATTATTGGTCGTATCATGGGTGAAATATCAGTAACTGGCGAGGGCAATAGCATCCCTGCATTAATGAAAAATTTAAATGGTAAGATGAATATGAAGCTTACTGAGGGTAAATGGTTACATTATGATATCTGGCATCAGTTAAGAGTTGCTCGTTCGATTTATAAAAGAGAGGACTCCCCTGCGCCGTCATCCACAAAAAATGATAATACTTTTAACATTAAAGTAAGTGGACCGATTGAAGATAGTGTTTTTAAGAATGCTGATTTTCTGATGGAAATGCCATACACACTGATTCGTGGAAGAGGCGAAATAAGTTTAATCGATGGATTGTTCGATTATTCTCTGAGAGCAACTTTTGAAAAAGAATTAACTTCCATATTAAATCTAAGTGAGGACGAATCTTTAGATTTTGCATCAGCCGCTCTCCCCATTAGAGTTCGAAATGACGGAAAATCAGTCACATTTCGCCCAGATATTGAGGAAATTTTTCGGGATGAAGTTGAAAGTACACTTAATAAGCAAAACGATGACCTAAAAAATAAGATAATTAATAATCTATTCAATTGGTGAGAAGATAATTTAAAGTGCATGAGTTTTCAGAATCAGTATTGACTTGGTTTGACGGCTTCGGACGTAAAGATCTTCCTTGGCAAGAAAATAAAAATCCCTATGCCATTTGGATTTCAGAGATTATGTTACAACAAACTCAAGTTGCCACGGTTATTCCCTATTACTTACGTTTCATGGAATCGTTCCCAAATCTAAATGCTCTTTCTAACGCTCCGTTAGAGAGTGTCCTTCATCACTGGTCAGGATTAGGTTATTACGCACGAGCTCGTAACTTGCATAAAACAAGCGTGCTTATAGAGCAAGTTCACGGTGGAGTTTTCCCGTTAGATTTTGATACTTTACTGGCATTACCCGGCATTGGTCGATCAACAGCAGGTGCAATTTTGGCATTATCCGACAGTCAGCGCTTCGCTATCTTAGACGGCAATGTGAAACGAGTCTTAGCGCGTTTTCATGCGGTTGAAGGCTGGCCAGGCAAAAAGAAAATAGAAAATTTACTTTGGGTTTTGGCAGAAGGGCATTTACCAAAACAGAAAATTGCCTCTTATACGCAAGCAATGATGGATTTAGGGGCAACAGTTTGTACTCGCACTAAACCTAAATGCATTATTTGCCCCATTCAAAAATCCTGCGTGGCACACGATCATTCTTCACAAGAGGCTTACCCCACTCGAAAGCAACCAAAAGCAAAGCCACACAGGATTTTGCCAGTAATAATGTTAATTTGTAAGGACAAAGTTGTCTTGGAAGAAAGGCCACAAAAAGGTATTTGGGGAGGGTTATTTAGCTTACCAGAACTCAAAGATGAGTCTTTATTAGAGGCATGGTGTGAGGAAAGAATCGGATACTTACCAAAAAATATTAATAAGGGTAAAAGTCTGCAACATGCATTTAGTCACTACTCAATTGAAATAAAACCAATTGAAGTGCGTCTTAACGTTTCTTTTAGTAAAGTAAAGCTTAGATCGACTGAAACATGGTATGCGTTAAATGAGCCGGCTGAAATTGGGTTGGCGGCACCCATTAAGAAATTATTGAACAATTTTCATTGAAAGGTAAATTGAGATGACTCGTAAAATTATGTGCTGTATTTTGAAAGAAGAGGCAGATGGACTTGATTATGCACCGTACCCAGGTGAATTAGGCCAGCGAATTTACAATGAAGTTAGCAAAGAAGCTTGGTCACGTTGGTTGGGACATCAAACCATGTTGATCAATGAGTATCGATTGACACCCATCGAGCCTGAGGCCAGAAAATTTTTAGAAACTGAAATGGAAAAGTATTTTTTTGGTGGTGGCGCTACGCTGTGCCTAAGGAATTTGTTCCAGAAAATTAGGATTATTCTAACTCAACGGAAGTTCGGTCGTCTTTTGTACTGTCCGAATGGCAAAGCTAGAGTTGACTCTTGAGACACCTGGAAGTTGTGTTAGAGCTTCATTATGTAATCGTTCAAAATCTGCCATATCAGCAACGACTAAATGTAATAAGTAATCGAATTCACCGGTCATCAAATAACACTCGAGTATTTCTGGTATATTTTTTACGGCCTCCTCAAAGGCGACCAGTTCACTTTTTTCTTCACGTTTTAATACGATATGCACGAATACGGTATCGGTTAGGCCCACTTTTTTTTGGTCCAAAAGTGCTACAAACCTGTTTATTAAACCTTCGTCTTCGAGAGCTCTTACTCGACGCAAACAAGCTGATTCTGAAAGATGAACAGCATCCGCCAACTCCACATTACTGATTCGCCCATCTCGTTGAAGGATGGAGAGTATTTGCTTATCAAAATTATCAATCTTTATTGGCATAAAATTTCTTATTTTATATATATAAGCAATATTATTGCATAAATATATTAAAAAAGATCATAATTCAGCAATAAAATTGCGTAAATTCACTCGGTATATTGCATTAATAATAACACTAAAACTAGTTAAGGAAAATAATCATGAAAATTGGCGTGCCTAAAGAGATAAAAATTCTAGAGTATCGTGTTGGAATGACACCATCTGGTGTTAAGGAGCTCGCCAGTGACGGACATGAGGTATTTGTTGAAACCAATGCTGGTATGGGTATTGGAATGACAGATCAAGATTATAAAAATGCTGGAGCGACTATCATGTCTACTGCAAAGGAAGTTTTTGATATTGCAGAATTGGTCGTCAAGGTCAAAGAGCCTCAGTTAAAAGAATGTGAAATGTTGCGCAAAGATCAGGTTTTATTCACTTATCTTCATTTGGCTGCAGATCCAGATCAAGCAGCTGCTTTAGTTAAATCTGGTGTTACTGCTATCGCTTATGAAACTGTGACAGCCTCAGATGGTTCGTTGCCTTTGTTGACTCCGATGAGTGAAGTTGCTGGCAGACTCTCCATTCAAGCTGGCGCCTTCTCTTTGCAGAAAGCCAATGGTGGAAGGGGGGTTCTATTGGGTGGTGTTCCAGGAGTAATGCCAGGACAAGTTTTGGTTATTGGTGGTGGAGTATCGGGAACACACGCCGCTGAAATGGCCATTGGGTTAGGAGCTGAAGTTACGATTTTGGATCGTTCCATTACAAGATTAAGACAATTAAATGATATTTTTGGTAGTCGTATCAATACGCAATATTCCACCAAAGATGCCATTGATTCATTAGTGATTGAGTCAGATTTGGTCATTGGTGCCGTATTGATCGCGGGAGCTGCAGCTCCTAAGTTAGTCACTAAAGAGCATGTAAAAGCTATGCGTTCAGGTGCTGTGATGGTTGATATCTCGATTGATCAGGGTGGTTGCTTTGAAACCAGTCGCCCAACAACTCACGCTGAACCCACATATGTGATAGATGATGTCGTCCATTACTGCGTGACTAACATGCCAGGCGCGGTTCCAAGAACCTCAACGTTTGCTCTGACAAATGCCACTTTGCCTTTTGTTAAGGCATTGGCTGGAATGGGATGGCGTGAGGCGCTCAAAAATGACAAGCATCTTGCTAATGGCTTGAATGTTCACAATGGTCAAATTAATTTTGAGGCCGTGGCTAATGAATTAGGTTACGATTATCTATCAGCAGAAGCTGCAATATCTGGATAAAAAAAGGGGCGATAAGCCCCTTTTTTAATTATATTATGACTTATTATTTGGGGTAGCTTGTAGTTTAGTTTCTTTGCCTTATTCTTTTTCCCACGAATGCTCTTGGCTTGCCACAAGAATAGACATCACTTGTAGTTGTAAGAGTGTCTCTGAAGCTTTCAACTTTATCGGAATTTATTCCCCAATCCTTAAGACTTGCATGTGCACTCAGCATCATAAAATCATAAGCACCAATTCCAGCTGGAACGCCCGCACCAGGTATGACTATTCTTGAGTGATGATTAAATTCATGAGCCCTGAGCTCTGTGAGATTCTTCTGACGAGCACTATATACATCCTCAAATGACTTATCATCTTGCATATTACAGTCTCTAAAAATCGCTACAAATTCATCGTAATTCATCTGCCAATCTTTTGGATTTTCGAATAGGTATTGGCGGGCAGTAAAAGCAGCCGGGCAAGATTTAGCTGGCCAGCTAGCCTCGAGGTCCTGATTTGATAGTATTCCGATCGTTCATTCAACATGGTTTCTGCATTATCGGTAATCCCTACCCAAACAAAATCATGATGATCATTTGGTGATCTATAAAGTGGAGTCAAAATGTTTCCTTGGTAGCCACTAAGCTCTTTATCATCCATCCATTTATTCCATTCATCGACCCATTTATTCAGATCATCAAAGTCTTTGCCATCATCAAATTTACATGCAAAATACTCAGCTCTGATGGGCTTAGGTAGTGTTTCGGCCTTGATTGAGGTAATCGAGCTTAGAAAAAGACTAAGAATAAATACAATATTGATTGAGTAGTGCATAATATTTTCCTGTGTTGATTAAATTAACTAATAATTGTTTATCCATAAATCCAGTATAGCACCTGCTCTCACTTTAAAAGACTTTAACAACATGTCGCAACATTGATTTGCAAACCCTGCTACATTAGTAGATAACTATGAATCTCTTTGAAAATCTAATGTGAATTTTTATGTATAGGATAACAACCTTTCTCCTCCTGTTCTTTTTGGTCTCTTGCGAAAGTCAAAAGTATGAAGCTAATTCTGGAAGATCGGTTTTTTCTTCGGCCAACTATGGAATAGTGTCTGGCAATTCAGTCACAAGAGAAGTAGAGGACATGTTCATAGAAGCCATTACCCTGCTTCACAATTTTGAATACATGTCCGCAGCACAAACATTTCGCCAAATTCAGGAGCTGAATCCTGAATTTGTATTAGCATATTGGGGCGAAGCAATGAGCCTTATCCATCCACTCTGGGACGTTGAAGACTTGGAGGGCGGACGCACAGTACTTGCAAGGTTAGCTACAACTGCTCAAGCACGCTTGGAGAAAGCGAAGAACCCTTTGGAAGCCGGGTTGATGAAGCCATTGAATTACTATACGAAGAAAAAAATCACTCTGTGCGAGTAAATGAATACGCAGATTTCATGGAAGCGCTTTATTCGAAATATCCCGACAATGTCGAGGTTGGGAGTTTCTATGCACTCGCACTTTTAGGCACCAGTGGCGAAGGACGAGATTTACGTACATATATGAAAGCCGCGGGCATACTGGAAAGCTTGTTCATTAGATATCCAGAACATCATGGCGTATTGCACTATTTAATTCACAGCTATGATGATCCAACTCATGCCCAATTGGGCATGCGCCCTGCTCTCCGATATGATGAACTGACAAACGATTCTACGATCAAAGAAAACACACACATTAGCCACATGCCTTCTCACATCTACCTCGCACTCGGCATGTGGGATGATGTGATTATTTCAAACATCAAATCTCTTAGAGCAGGTGAAAAACAACTCATTGAAAAAAATGCCAGCTTGGGTCAGTTGACGGCATTTGAAGCCTACTACACGAACTATTATCACTCAGTTTGGTGGCTTCTGTATGGCTACTTACAAAAAGATGATACTTCCACCGCATTAGAAATGCTAAATGAGATGAGGGAAGAGTCTAGAATAGCAACTGCCAAATTGCATCGTAGGTATTTTATGCTGATGCGCGCGCATTACATTAGTGATGCTCAAGATTCGATGAACGAGGCTTTGGACGTATCTATTGAGTTAGATGGATTCCTACCTATTGATCAAGCCATTTATCATTATTCAAATGCTTATCTCGCACTGCAAAGAAATAGCCTAAATGAAGCGATGAAACATGCCGAGTTACTTTTCTCTATTGATGGTGATATCGAAGGTAGTGTTAAGTACACCTCATTTCTAACATATGAACCTGTTTCACAAGATGCACTACAAAACCTAAGCCGAGACGACATTAATGTCCTCACAATGCAGGTTCTTTTGACCGGTATGATAGCTTACAAAAAAGG
>CAXYCT010000014.1:0-32511 GCA_964275745.1 uncultured Woeseiaceae bacterium
CCATTGCCGCATAAAGGAGACGCTCCTGCTGCAACATATTTACTCAGAAAATCCAAGGTTTCTTGTTCAGCTTCCTGCATTGTGATTGAGCTATTGAGTACCTTTTCAATTAAACCTGAGTTTCCATGGTGCTTGGTATTCCAATGATCCATAGCGCTCATTATTTCTTGAGACTGATGTATAGCTATAACAGGGCCCTCAGCTACAACACTCAAATCATAATCAGTAACAATTGAAGCGATCTCAATGATATTGTCACGTTGAGTATCTAACCCAGTCATTTCAAGATCAATCCAGATTAATTTGTTTTTATCATTAGAATTTTTCATAATATTTTAAAATTGAATAATTAATATAATTAAAAATTGAGTTTATATTACATGAATAGATAATTGACTATAAATATCCATCAGAGCGCTATAACATAGAACTAAATGAATACCAATATAACTCAAAAAGCGACAATAATAGGCACCTACAGCCAGAGAATGCTTGTCAGGACAATTAATAACGAAGTTTATTTCGCTAAGATAAAAGGAAAGAAAATTCAACCTGTCTGCGGAGATCAGATAGAAATCTCATCTATACCAAATGAATCAGACTGGCTGATAAATAATATTATACCCAGAAAGAACGAGCTTACTAGAGCTAACTATAGTCATAAAAGAGAGGTGATTGCTGCAAATATATCCATGATTGTGGTAGTTATATCTGATCCGCCTAAACCTGATTGGTTTATAGTGGATCGCTATATTGGCGCTGCTGAGTCTATGGGTGTTAGAGCCTGTATTATATGCAACAAGATTGATTTGCATTGGGAAACCGAACAATACTCAAAAATAATCAAAAACTATCAATTGATAGGATATCCAGTAATACATTGCAGTGCTGAAACAAAATTAAATTTAGAGAAAATATTAGGGCACTTGAAAAATGAAACAGCCATATTTGTCGGGCAATCTGGAGTTGGTAAATCATCAATAATCAATCAAATTTCTCAAAACTCCCAACAATTAACCCAAGCAATTTCCAGTAAAAAGAAAGAGGGAAAACATACCACTGTAAACTCAAATATCCTTGATCTCGATAATGGTGGCAAGGTTATGGATTCTCCAGGAGTAAGAGATTACTCTCCTATTATTGACTCAACTTATAAAGTAGTAGGAAGCTTTATTGAGATTGAAGCCGAAGGCTTAAAGTGTAAATTTAATAATTGCTCTCACGCAAAAGAGCAAAACTGTGCAGTCAAAGAAGCAGTTGATGAACAAAGAATTGACTCAAGACGTTACGAGAGTTACAAGAGATTGTTAAATATCACTCAAAAAAATATTCAAAAGCATCATTAACATAATTATTTATCCTGGCGGCCAAGACAATTTACGTCCAGCTAATAAATGCAAATGAAGATGAAAAACTGTTTGGCCTGCATTCTTATTACAGTTCATTACAACACGATAACCTTCTTGCGCCACATTGAGTTTACCAGCAATTTCAGCAGCAGCTTCATACAAATAAGCAACTACGAAACTATTTTTAGCATTTAATTCATTAATTGTTGCTATATGCATCTTTGGAATGATCAAGCAATGCAATGGAGCCACCGGATTAATATCATGAAATGCAATCACATTTTTAGTTTCATGAATAATATTGACAGGGATCGTTTTATTAGCAATATCACAGAACAGGCAGTCTTCTGAGTTACTCATAATTTATCACTCAACCACTCTTCGACCAAAAAAGGCATGCGATAAAGTACCTCCATCCACATATTCAAGTTCTCCCCCAAGGGGAATTCCATGAGCAATTCTACTCGCTCCAATCTCATATCTTGAAGCCATTTCAGCTAAATAATGTGCAGTTGCATCGCCTTCAACGGTAGAATTTGTTGCAATAATTAGCTCAGAAATCTCTTCCTCTTTAAAACGACCCTCTAATTGCTCCAAACCAAGGTCATCAGGGCCAACACCATCTATTGGAGATAAGTGACCCATGAGTATGAAATACATGCCACGATAACCAGTAGCATCTTCTAGTGCCATAACATCGGCCGGTGATTCAACAACACAAATTGATTTTTCATCACGTCCACTGGCTGAACAAATATTACATAAGTCTACCTCAGTAAACATTCTGCATTTTTGACAATGACCAATATCACAAGCTGCAGCCATTAAGCTTGATGATAAAATTTTTGCCCCTTCCCGATCTCTCTCGAGCAAATGAAAGGCTATTCTTTGAGCAGATTTTCTTCCAATACCTGGCATGCAGCGAAGCGCCTCAATTAAATTTACAAGCAAAGGTGAATAAGACATTAGATGATTAACTTATAATTAAAAAGGTAACTTCATACCAGGCGGTAAATTTAATCCAGCAGTCATACCTGATAAAGATTCTTGAGATTTTTTCTCAACACGACGAATTGCATCATTAAATGAGGCTATAATTAAGTCCTCCAACATCTCCTTGTCATCCGAAAGAAGCGTATCATCAATTTTTAATGCTTTTATCTCATGCTTACAAGTCATAGTAACAGTTACCATGCCACCTCCAGATTCACCAGTCACAGTAATATTTGAAAGCTCATCTTGCGCTTTTTTCATATTTTCTTGCATCTCTTGGGCTTGTTTCATTAATTGACCGATACCGCCTTTCATTGATTACTCCTCTTATTGAATTTAATTACCGACATTTAATTTTTTAACATTATAGATTCAGGATCCATACTTGCTCCAAATAATTCTTCAGCCTCTTTTACTCCTGAATTTGATTTTAAACTATTTCTTGCTGCTTCTAATTGCTCATCTTTTTGCCTAATTTTTTCTTGGCTAGGGGTTTCTTTATCAGCCTTGGAAATCTCAACTTTTATAGTTAAGTCTTCATCAAATAAATCCGATAAAGATTTAGACAATAACTGCTCACGCTCCAAATTTTTATAAGAACCAGATTTCTCATCTAGCGATAAATAGATCGTATTCTCTTTTCTGCCAAGTAACGCACAATTATTTGCTAACATTTTTGCGAGTCCAGATAAATTTAGCTCTTCAATAAGGTCCGACCAAACCAACTCTTCAGACCATTTTTTATTAGCCATTAATTGCTTATCCATTTTATCTTTTTCTATGGCCTCAACTTTCTTTGAATGATCTTCTGTTTGTTCTTCTGTTCTTTTTTTTGTTGGAATTTTATCATCAGTAATTGAGGATTTATTAATCACAATATTTGTATTTTGTTGCTCATTATTATGAGGTCGAAATGCAAGCATACGAATAAGGGTCATTTCAAAGCCAGCTCGAAGCGAGGGTGCTAGATAAATATCACGTTTACCCATAATGGCTATCTCATAATATAATTGGATGTCCTCTGGGCTCATACTGGACGCATATTCCTTTATACTCTCATCCATAAATACCGAATTATCAGTCTCTCCTGTAACTTGAATAACTGCAATTTGTTGCATTTTATCAGAAATTTCACCAAGTAGATTTTCATAATCTGGAAAAAAATCATCAATAGTCTTAACAATTTTAAGTAATTGAGGGGCATCATGATCAGCAATAGCTCGCATTAGTTGATGTATATATTTACGATCAATGGTTCCCAGCATCGACGCAATATCAAAATCATTTAATTTTCCACCACAATGAGCAATCGCCTGATCCATGAGACTCAGAGCGTCACGAAGACTTCCATCTGCCGCTCTAGCAAGATTAGCAAGCCCCTTTTTTTCAAATTCAATATTTTCAGCATTACAGATAAAACACAATCTATCTAAAATTAGTTTTGGTGAAATTCTTTTTAAATTAAATTGTAAGCAGCGCGATAAAACTGTAACTGGTAACTTCTGTGGATCGGTAGTCGCTAAGAAAAATTTTACGTGTGATGGAGGCTCTTCTAATGTTTTTAATAACGCATTAAATGAATGTTTAGACAACATATGCACTTCATCAATAAGATAAACTTTGAATTTTCCAACCGTTGTAGCAAATTGAACGTTGTCTAATAACTCTCTAGTATCATCTACTTTGGTCTTAGAGGCTGCATCTACTTCTATAAGATCAATAAATCGCCCTTCATCAACCTCAAGACAAATGTCACACTTACCACAGGGGTTAGAAGTAATTCCATCTTCACAATTGAACGCCTTTGCAAGTATTCTAGCAATGGTAGTTTTACCTATTCCACGTGTTCCTGAAAATAAATAAGCATGATGTAATCTCTGAGTTTCAAGCGCATTAGTTAATGCTTGAACAACATGCTCTTGGCCAACTATATCTAAAAAATTTTTAGGCCGCCATTTTCTAGCGAGCGCAAGATAACTCATATTAATACCAACATAAAACTCAAATAAACGTACACAGCTCAAGAACAGTGTACCCAAAAAAAATAGAATTAAAAACCGAGTAAAAAAATCTACTTATAATTTTAAAAAAAAGATCCGCGCTAGCTTACTCCCGGCACCCGATTTTGCCGCTACCGCTGCTCCCTTCCGGGTCTGACGGGGTTAACAGGTAATCGCCGCAGGAAAACCAGCGCGGACCAAATGAATTATCACCCTGAATCATATCTTTCTCAATAAATTTATTAAAATAAGAGTGCCAAAGATTACTTTTAGTTATACTTTAAACATAAAAATTTAACTGAGAATATTATGCCTGATTCAATGAAATTCACGAGCGTTGATCCGATAAATGGAATGACTAAAAAAAATCCAGGAATAGTTTGTAATCTTGTCAATGGAGAATGGACTTCAACAGATATTACGCGAAATGATATAATTGATCCTATTAATGGTGAGCACTTTCTACTTGTTCCCGATACGACTGATCATTCAAATTTCGTCAAAGACATAAAACTACAAAAAAGCTTTGGGACTCATAATCCATTATATAAACCCGAGCGTTATTTAATGCTTGGTGAAGTTTGTGCTAGAGCCGCTGCTTTAATGGCCAAACCTGAGATTGAACATTACTTTACAAAATTGATTCAGCGAGTTATGCCTAAAGAGTATGACCAATGTCGTGGCGAGGTAACTGTAACACGAGTATTTCTCGAGAATTTTTCTGGTGATGGTGTTCGCTTCCTTGGTCGTGGTTTCTCTAATCCTGGAGATCATCAAGGTCAAGAATCTAGGGGTTACCGCTGGCCTTTTGGCCCAGTTGTAGTTATTGCGCCTTTCAATTTTCCCCTTGAAATCCCTGCTTTACAGGCTTTAGGTGCCCTATTTATGGGCAACAAACCATTGGTAAAAGTGGATTCTAAGGTAAGTGTTGTATTTGAACAATTTGTAAGATTACTCATTCATTGTGGACTTCCAAGCAAAGATCTTAATCTGATTCATTGTCGTGGATCAGAAATGGGAAAATTGATAGAGGATGCCAAAGAATCCATAAGATTAATTCAATTCACGGGGTCTAATAAAGTAGCAGAAAAGCTATCCAACACAATGAATGGATTAGTTAGACTCGAAGATGCTGGTTTTGACTGGAAAATAATTGGTCCAGACTTTGATCCACTTTGGTTGAATTTTGTAGCTTGGCAATCCGATCAAGATGCTTACAATGCTTCAGGACAAAAATGCTCTGCCCAAAGTATCTTAATTTGTCATAAAAACTGGTCGTCAGCATTACTTCCTAAATTAAAAGTACTTGCTTCTCAAAGAAATACAACTGACTTAAGTATAGGTCCAGTCCTATCATGGTCTAATGAGGACATGCTTGACCACATAAAAGCAATTTTAGATTTACCTGGAACCATACTTTTATTTGGTGGCAAAGTGCTCAATAACCATCAAGTACCTGAATGTTATGGAATGCTTGAGCCTACAGCGATAAAAGTTCCTTTAAGCCTCATTCTTGGGGATGATTTTGAACTAATCACGACAGAACTTTTTGGGCCTTTTCAGATCATTGTCGAATATGATGATAATGATTTATCTAAAATTACTTCAATACTTGAGAGAATTACCAATCGTCTAACCGCTGCAATAGTTAGTAATGAGATTCCCTTTCAGCAAAAAATTCTTAGCATGACAGTAAACGGTACCACCTATTGTGGTATGCGTGCTAGAACAACTGGAGCACCCCAAAATCATTGGTTTGGACCAAGTGGAGATCCACGTGCCGCCGGCATTGGAACACCAGAAGCCATTCGAAATACTTGGAGCGGTCATCGAGAGATAATCTTTGATCAAGGTCCATTAGCAACAAATTGGCAACCGCCAAAATCTTCGGAGCACAGTAGTGAAAAGTAAACTGAATGCCGGTTCGTCAATATTCACCATAATGACAGAACTCTCAAATAAGCATAATGCAATTAACTTATCCCAAGGTTTCCCTGGGTTTAATCCAGACCCTAGATTACTGGAATTGGTATGTAAATATATTCGTAGTGACAATAATCAATATGCGCCAATGGCAGGAATACCAGCATTGCAGGATTGTATTGCAGAAAAAATCAAAAAATTCTATGGAAGAACGATTGATGCTCGCCAAGAAGTTACTATTTGTGATGGGGCTACGGAGGGACTCTTTAGCGTCATTCAGGCGGTGGTTTATCCTAATGATGAGGTAATTGTTTTTGATCCAGCTTATGATAATTATGGACCTGATATAGTTTTAGCAGGCGCCATCACTCGTCACGTCCCTTTGATAAGAACAAAAGAAAGAAGCGATTATCACATTGACTGGCAAAAGCTAAAAGACACCATTAATGAGAAAACAAAATTAATAATCTTAAATTTCCCACATAACCCAACTGGAGCTATATTAAGGTCTGAGGATCTTGATACACTAGCCGACATTCTTCGTGACACCTCTATTTATATAATGTCAGATGAAGTTTATGAGCACATTGTTTTTGATGGAAAAAAACACTTAAGCTTAGCGAGCCATGATGAGCTCTGGTCACGGTCTTTTGTAATCTCCTCTTTTGGTAAAACCTTTCATGCAACTGGCTGGAAGGTGGGTTATTGTGCTGCACCAATTGAACTTAGCAAAGAGATGAGACAGATACATCAATGGACCTGCTATTCAGTTGTAACACCTATTCAGCATGGTTTAGCTGAATTTATGCACACCCACCCTGACTACATTGATTCCTTATCAAATTTTTATGAGGCAAAAAGAGATTATTTCTGTAAATTAATAGAGCCCTCTAAATTCACATATCAAGTTTCTGCAGGCTCTTTCTATCAGTTATTAGATTACAGTGAAATTTCAGAAGAAAAAGATACCTCTTTTGCAAAAAAATTAACTGAAGAAATTGGTGTCGCATCTATTCCGATATCTGTTTTTTATGAAAATCCCCCTTTTGAGCAAAAGTTAAGATTTTGCTTTGCGAAAGAAGATGACATCCTAGAACAAGCAGCAGAGAAACTATGCAAACTTTAAAAATGACTTTCTTGCAGTGATCACTACAAAATTTCGATACACCACAGTAACTGCAGTTGTCATTGCAAATATGATTGGAACTGGTGTTTTCACTAGCCTTGGATTTCAATTATTAGATATACAATCGGGTTTTGCAATTCTCCTTCTTTGGGTACTTGGTGGAATAATTGCATTATGTGGCTCGATGACATATGCGGAGCTTGGCGCTGCTCTTCCGAGATCGGGTGGCGAATATAACTTTCTCTCAAAAATATATCACCCCTGTGCAGGTTTTATCTCTGGATGGGTATCGGCAACCATTGGATTTGCTGCGCCTATTGCTCTTACTGCCATTACATTTTCTGCTTATCTAATGTCCTTGTTTCCCGAACTTGATACACCTTGGGTACGACAGTGTATTGCATGTGGATTGGTTTTAAGCCTTGCCATCACCCATTCAAGCAACAGAAAAAATAGTGGCAGACTTCAAGTAGTATTCACGATAATTAAGGTAGCCATTATTATTTTATTTTGCCTGAGCGCACTTATGCTCTCCGGTGATACTCAACCTATTTCCTTTCAACCCTCTTCAGATGATATTGACCTAATATTAAATGGTTCATTTGCAGTATCATTAATTTACGTAAGTTACGCTTACACGGGATGGAACGCGGCTACCTATCTAAGTTCCGAGCTAGAAGACCCGCAAAAAAATCTGCCAAAAATTCTAATCTCAGGAACATTGATTGTCATGGTGCTCTATGTTCTCTTAAATTATGTTTTTTTAGCAGTGACGCCCATTGAGAATATGCAAGGTAAATTAGAAATAGGTTATATAGCAGCTCAATCTGCTTTTGGTGATATTGGTGCAAAATTTACAGGGTTAGCTCTGGCGCTTCTCCTGATTTCTACCGTAAGTGCTATGACTTTAGCCGGACCTAGAGTACTTCAAGTTATTGGTGAAGATTTTACTATCTTAAAGTTCCTGTCAAAAACAACGGAAGATAAAATTCCAACTACTGCCATATATACGCAATCATTAATTGCTATGATATTTATCATTACTTCAAGCTTCGAATCTATTCTTATTTTCGCTGGATTCACACTTGCATTAAATTCCTTTGCTACGGTTCTAGGAGTATTTGTTCTGAGAATAAAACAACCCAATCTCGTTAGGCCATATAAAACCTTTGCATTCCCTATTCCACCATTAATATACTTAAGCTTAACAGCATGGACCTTATACTTTGTAATTGTCAATAGGCCTTTGGAGGGCCTATTTAGCTTAGCGATAATCATATCAGGTGGACTCGTTTACCTATACTCCTCGCTACGAACTGAGAAACAAATAAAACAATAAATCCTTATTATAAAAAGAGGTACTCAATGACTAAAAAAACTATTACCCTCATCTTGTCTTTTCTTATTATTAGCAATATAAATGCAGAATCCATGGAGGATCAAGCGGTTATATGGTTAAAAGAATTCATAAAGATAGATACCATCAATCCCCCAGGAAATGAATCTAGAGCGGTAGAATTTTATAAAAAAATATTTGATGCTGAAGGCATTGAATATACAACGGCTGAAAGTGCTCCAGGTAGAGGAAATATTTGGGCCAGATTAAAAGGGGGCAATGAGCCAGCTCTTATTTTACTGCAGCATACTGATGTCGTTCCTGCTGATCAAAAATATTGGACAGTTGATCCATTACTTGGTGAGGAAATGGATGGCTATATATGGGGAAGAGGTGCACTAGATATGAAAAATACTGGCATCTCTCAGCTGACTACTTTTCTAAGTTTGTATAGAAATAATGCACCACTAAATCGTGATGTCATCTTTGTAGCATCGGCTGACGAGGAAGCTGGAGGTTACTATGGAGTTGGCTGGCTGATAGAAAATCATCCTGAAATATTTGCGAATGCAGGTTTACTAATAAATGAAGGCGGAGGCGGAGAATTTAACGGCACAGAGACAATTTTTAGTGTTGAAGTAACTCAAAAGGTTCCGGTCTGGCTAAGACTGACTTCCATTGATACACCAGGGCATGGATCAATGCCAAATCCAACTAGTTCTGTCACTAAGATGATTACTGCCTTAAATACCATTAAGAATCATGCATTTCCAGCAAGGATTATACCCTCAGTTGATGCAGTATTTTCTTCAATGAGCTTGAGTGCCACCCCTGAATGGGCTGATGCCTATGCGGATATGTCGTTAGCTATTAAAGACCCAAACTTTTTAAAGAATTTACAATTACATTCCCCCAGTCAACACGCTTTAACAAGAGATACATGCTCGATAACTCGTTTTGGTGCTTCGAATAAAATCAATGTAGTTCCCCCAGAATCTTGGGCTGAAATTGATTGTAGAATACTTCCTGACAGAACAGCTGAGGATTTTATTGCTGATTTTAACTCATTACTAAGCAACCAAGATGTGAATATTGAGGTTATAATGGCTTTTACTTCTGCTGTCTCTTCTGCAAACACTAGACTCTACAGAGCCATTGAAAAAGTTACAGGTGAACGACACCCCGGATCCAGGGTAACTCCAGGCGTTAGCACTGGATTTACAGATAGTCACTTTACCAGAGATTTAGGCATCTCAAGCTATGGCTTTGATCCTATCATCGTACCAGAAAAAGAATTTACCAGAATTCATGGCAACGACGAGCGCGTTAGCGTTGCTGGCTTCAAGCGAGGAGTAATAGATTTACTAGCGATAATCAGTGATGTCGTATACGACTAAATTCCCATCAACTTAGAAGCATTCTTTGATACTAGCTGATGAATTTCTTGCTCATTATAGCCTAAATCTAAACACATATTAATAACAGCTCTAAACCCATCTACAGGAGATGGATTTCCTACTTGGCCAAGATCAGACCCCAGTATAGTTTTATCAATACCAGCTGCTTTTATCATATTATTCAATTCTTCTGGTTCATAAAACTTATACTTAGAACGCTGAACAAACATACACATAGAATGCTCTATATATGCGCCTATGGAGACCAATTGAGTAATATCAGTAAGTGATGCACCTACGATATATGTGGGATGATTGCATAAAAGACGACTCACACCACGTTTTTTAGCTTCATTAAAAAGAGGCCAAATTTCTGAAATATGCAAGTGACCCGAAGATAGCACTAAATCATTTTCAGCAATCAAATCTAAAATAAACTTTACTTCATCCAGCAGCAATCCATTACTATTAGTAACTCTTAATGGCGTTGGTGCTAACATTGCCTCTTTTGTAGTTGGAAATTTCTCCTCAAAATCTTTATCTTTTTTGTGGGCATTAATATGATTTTCAGCAGAAAAAGTGGGCATCCAGACTAATTTAGCTCCTAAATTAATGCCATGGTCAACCGCATATCTATTGAGACCGCCCGAAGTATTATTAAGAGGCACGCCAGATAATAGCTGAACTTTTAGGTGGCTAAAATGATTCATAAGTAATTCGGTGACAGGAGTCACTGAGTAATAATGATCTTTAAACAAAAGTGCCTTCATGCCCACAGCAGAGGCCTCTTTAGCAGCTTCGATATGATCGATAGAGCGAGGCATAACTGAAGGACCAGAGTGACAATGAAGATCAACAGACCCTATGAGTAAACGCTCTATTAAAACCTTTCGCTCTTCAGTGGCTTGCTCGTAATTATCCATTAATTGCTCGTTAAATTAATTTAATTGTGCAGTTAGATTTTTAAGAGCATTTTTTAAATGCATTTGATCTGAACCAATTATAAATAGTGAAAATCCTTTTTCTCGCCAAACATCTATTCTACTTGAGTCTGATAGGTATATTCCTAGTGGAATATTAGACTTTTTAGCTGCAATGACAACTCGATCAATTGCATCAATAACACGACTATCATTAATTTCCTCACAATCTAAAGAAACCGCTAAATCTGCAGTACCAATAAACAGACAGTCAATACCATCCTGATTGACAATTTCATCTATATTATCAACCGCTTCTTTTTCTTCAATCTGGCAAATTAGCGCGGTTTTATAGTTGGCTCTGTCAATCATCTTCATTAAAGATAGGGATCCATAATCACCAGACCTTGACGAATTAGAAAAACCTCTTTTCCCTAATGGGAAATTAGTATCACGATATTTTGCATATGAAATTACTTCGTTAACATCATTCATTGAATTGATATGGGGCACAAGGACACCATCCGCCCCCTGATCTAAAGCATTAAGAATATATTCGTCACTTGATTTTGGAACACGTACCATAACTGGAATATTAGATGATTTTGCCGCCATAATTGAGATATCTAATTCACTCCTATCAAATGGAGCATGCTCAGCATCAAGGACAACAAAAGATAAATTACATGAAGATACTAATTCAACTAACTGATAATTAGGTGTTTTAATAAAAATTCCAATCAGTTCTTTACCGCTTTTTACAAGAGTTCTAAAGTCTGATGTCATCAATCAAGTCTCGCTCTCATCGAAGTTTTGATACTCAACTAAATGCATATAATCCTCTCTCAAGGGGGCAAAAATATCCAAATTAAGAACTGGCTCATCGCCAAAAGGTTCGGCATAATGCTCGATATTTGGTGGGATTCTTATAACCGAACCAGGCCCACCCTCAAACACTTCATCCCCAACATGAAAACGAACTTTACCTTGAACTATATAAACGGCCTGCTCAAATGGGTGTGAATGAGGGTTTATTTCCATACCAGGCTCAAGTGTATTCATTACCATCATGAATTGATCGCCTCGAAAGCCCTTTCTAGATACCCCTGGCCTAACCTCTTCTCCCTCGATAGTGTCCCAGTTATACAACTTAGCTTTTTTTGTCATCCCTCATCACCCCTAACAATAATTAATTATTTATTTAATGCATCACTGGAAACAAATTTGCGCCAGTAATCAGGTCTTAGTTCCTGCTCTGCATAAGATTCAACTTGATCAGATGTAATGCCTATCAAATCTGAAGCATTCATTCTCTTGTCCCTGCAAATACCCCTCTAATTGATTGATATTCTCCTCAATTACCTCGAAACCTCCAGTAAAAACTGCAGAAGTTTGTTCAACCGCATTGGCTCCTGCTAGCATCATTCTTGCTATATCATACCCATCTCGCGCACCATTTGTACCAATTAATGGATAGTTTGATCCTAATATTTGACGACTTTCGCTCAACCAACGACAGGTTATAGGTAAAGCCCACCGACCTCCATAAGCGCCTTTTGTTCCTAATATAGGTTTCATTGAATCCAGATCTGGTATTAAAGCCATCATTCGACCCATCATGACAACAGCATCCGCACCTGCTTCTTTAGCTGAAGCAGCCAATTGACTTACATTCTCACTCATCCCTGATATCTTTGCCCACAAATGCCCATGAAATACATTTCTTACCTCACATATAATCTCACTTGCTTTAGTTGGATCAAATGTTAGACGAATATCTTTATCCGCCTCTATACCATGCGGAGCACCTATATTGATCTCCAGAACACGTATTCCTAGTTTTTGAGCAAGCTCTGCATACTCAATTAAAGAGGATGTACTTGCTGGAATCAGACTTGCTACTACGTAAGACTCATATTCTGCAGCTTTTTTATCAAGACGCGCAATTGTTCGTAACCAGTCCTCTGAATCAATACTTATTAATCCTGATCTTCCAAATAGACTAGACTTTAAGCCCTTATCTTTATGCCAATTTTGTTGTGTTAAATTTTGACTCACTAATGAATAGTCTGTTTTATCTAATTGCTGTCTAGCTAATTTACTTTCATTGGTAGATTTTGCTACGACTGCTGCCGCACCAGATTTAAGTGCCTTAATAATCCCAGCCTCTTCTATAAGATGCTCGCCAGAACCACATATCAATGGATTTTTCAAAGGCAAGGATCCTAAGGATATCTTTAATCTTGTGTCAGTCATAAATACATCACTTACTTTTTTCTTCGCTGAATACATTTATTCTCTGGAGAGCTGCAAATAAGAGACTGCTGATTGCTAAAACTATTAATACATTCATCGAATCCCTCTCAAGCCATAAAGTGGCACTCCCAACCATCAGTGACAAGCATACACAGCATAGCATTCGTAAAATACCATTTGGCGATCTAAAATTAACCTCTCGCAATGCACTAGCGATCATGAGGCCAGAAACCAAGCAAGTCAGAAAGATTAATAATATTTCAACCCATGTGCCCCTGAGCAAAAGACTGTCATTATAAACAAACAAGAAAGGCAAGAAGTAAGCTGCAATTCCTAACTTTATAGCGGTAAAGCTTGTTCTCCATAAAGAGGCTTCTGCAATTCCTGCTGCAACAAAAGATGCGACAGCAACTGGTGGAGTAATCATTGAAAGCAACCCAAAGTAAAATATAAAAAGATGTGCCGCTAAAACTGGAACACCCATTTCAATAACTGCAGGCGCTAGAACAACTGATAAAACGATATAAACAGCCGCAGTAGGCATGCCCATTCCCAATATAATAGCTATGATACCAGTCAGTATAAGCATCACCAGCAAACCATATTGAGCTCCAATCTCAGTCAAACCTATAGTCAAGTTGAATCCAAGGCCAGTAATATTAAGAACACCTACAATTATTCCCGCTGCACCACCAATTAATATGATAGGGATTAGTGTCTTCGAAACATTTCCTAAGAATTCCATTATTAACGATAAGCTCGGTCTTACGGTCCGTAAGATAAGACCTGCTAATATTGCTAAAAAGCCAGACATTAATGCAGATTTTGCTGGTTGCAATCCAATTACAAACATTAAAAAAATTAAACTAACAATTGGAATCAAATGCAATCCTTTTTGCTTGATCAGTTTACCGAATACAGGTGTTTCACTTTTTTTCAAGCCTCTTAGATTATTATCCTTAGCCATAAGATCAACTTGAGCAAACAATATCACGTAGTAAATGATAGCTGGTAAAGCGGCAGCACCAACTACCTCTAGATAGGGGATATCCAGAAACTCAGCAATCAGGAAAGCTGTTGCTCCCATTACTGGAGGAGCAAGTTGACCTCCATTAGATGCAATCGCTTCAACTGCAGCAGCAAAATACCCAGGAAGCCCAGTTTTTTTCATCAAAGGAATGGTTACAACCCCAGTAGACATAACATTACCAACCGTTGAGCCACTAATGGATCCAAATATAGAACTTGCAACTATAGAGACTTTAGCTGGGCCACCTCTATAATGACCCATTAATGACAGTGAGATATCAGTTAAAAATTGACCGCCACCACTGGTCTTCATTAGTTCACCCATTAATAAAAAACCAAATACAACAGAACAAACAATCGACAAGATTAAACCTGGAACCCCTCCACTATCAGCGTAAAAATATAGTATCAATCTGGTAGGACTAACCGCAGCACCTTCGAAAATACCACCCAAATTATGGCCAAAAAATCCATAAGCAATAAACACAACCGTCAGAATCGTAATTGCAGCACCACAAAATCGACGAAGTGCCTCTATTAATAGAATTATAGCTATGATACCTGGTACCCATTTTTCCATGCCTCGATTCGCTAAATCAGTTAACCAATCTATATAATTCACTGCGACCCAGCCCCATGAAATTAGTGCCAATAAACCTATACCAATATCCAGTAAAACTGATGTACTTCCCTTGAAAGAGGGTTTTAGCAAAAATCCAGCAGCAATGGATACTGCTAACATTAATGAGATATAACTAGCTGTAACAACACCTATATTGAGGCGCACAGGTATATCAAGTATCCAAAGCATGCCAAGCAGGACCAATGAAGCTAAGTAAAAATTCTTTAACTTAAGTGATATCCGTTCTAAAGTCATAAAAAATATACTCTGATAATTACTGTTATTATTTCAAAATAAAAGCGCTATCTAATGCATATTAATAGCGAGATAGTAATAATTGATTTCTTGCTTCAGATTCATCATCCCATCGATTTTTATCTTGATAATACTTAATAGCTCCAGAATGGAACGGAATGGTGTGATTTTTTCCAACAAAAAGACTTGGATGACCTCTTTTAAGGGCGGCAAATTGTGTTTGAAGATCATTCCAGTTTTCTTCTATTACATTTACTATCCCCATAGCATCTTGGTCTGTCATGACTGATGAAGTAACAAGATATATATCTACAGAGCCGGTGAGCAAACCCTCAGTAGCCCCGGGCAATTGATCTTCCCCTGAAACTGTATATGAATTGAACCCTTCGCCTAGGCCATCAAAATATTGTTGTACATTCTCAATATCTGACATATCCAGAAAACGAATGCCCCCTGGTGTTGTGGCATTAGCTTTTCGAACATTGCCTTGGCCAAGGGCAATAGGAGCAGCATCTGCAAGACCATCGGTAACCGCCGTTATGCCTTGGGGCAAGCCCCCCACAGTGATTGATTTATAATCATCTTTTTCTAAGCCAGACGCCATTAACATCGAGCTATTTCCTATGCTTAAAGTTATATTTGCAGATTGCTCATCAACTACACTTCTTCCATTTAAATCGCTAACAAAATATAAATCAGAATCTCCTCTCACCATATAGCCATAAGGCATCGCCCAAAAACGCATTAATACCCTGAGATTTGGTTGTTCTTGTAAACTCATTTTTCCTTGATAATAACTACCAGCTTCAATACTAGTACTAAAACCCAATGACATCTCACCATTATTGATAAGCGGAACATAAACAGCTGAGCCAGATGCAGGTTGAGCTATAGCTCGCTTATTAAGCTTTTCTGAGAATAATTTTGATAGTCCAGTTCCAACCACATAATAAAAAGTCCCAGCTGGATTAGTACCAATTGTGATTGATTTAGAATTATTACTGTCCGCACATGACGCTATGACTAGAAATACTATTGTAAAGATTATTTTGTTTAAAAAATCCATCAAACATACTCCAAATTTTTTCGTTAGTTCAAACTATAATTAGTCAAATAGATATACCGATTATTCGAAACAGAAGTTTATTACGCTAATTATTAGTGATAATTAATACTCTCAAGTATGATAAACCATTAAGCAAATTTTTATTTACAAAAACAAATTTTACAAACGATTAAAAATATGACAAAAATTTCCGTTACTTTGAAAGAGATTGAAAGCTATACAATTAAGGCTCTTGAGAATCATGGCACCGCATCATGGGTTGCCAAAGAAGTGGCATCAGCAGTCAGAGTGGCAGAAGCTGAAAGTAACAAAATCTGTGGTCTTTATTATCTTGATAGTTATTGCAAGCAACTAAAGAGTGGAAGAGTGAATGGTCAAATCCAACCAAAAGTCACTCAACCCAAACCCAGCACTGTCTATGTTGATGCTAAAGATGGGTTTGCTCAGGCTGCATTCTCAAAAGGCCTCCAATCTGCAGTAAAAAGCGCTAAGGAAAATGGAATCTGTCTGTTTGTGATAGCGCATTCTCATACCTGTACTTCTCTGGGTTACTTTACCGCACAGATTGCTAAAAATGGGCTTATAGGCATAGGCACTACGAATGCGCCAGCATGTGTTTCACCTCCAGGGGGCAACATGCCAGTATTAGGCACTAATCCTATTTCAATGGCAGTACCATCACCTAACAAGACAGTTGCTTTTCAATTTGACCAATCAACAAGTGCAATTGCTATTGGTAAGATTCGTATGGCAGCGGCAGCTAATGAACCTATCCCTGAAGGCTGGGCAATAGATAAGGATGGTAATTCAACAACAGATGCAGAAGCCGCTCTTGGTGGATCACTTTTATCATCAGGAGGATATAAAGGTTATGGCTTTGGACTCATGGCTGAAGTGCTAGCATCCGCCCTTACCGGCTCTATAAGCAGTGTAAATGCACCGCCGTTAAAGACGACAGATGGTGAGCCACATAGTCTTGGGCAATCTTATATACTTATTGATCCTGACTTTAATGGAAAAAAAGATCAATTTTCTGAGCATATTAGTAAATTATCCGCTGCGGTTGAAAATCAACCTAAAGCAAGACTTCCTGGATCAAATAAAAACCTATCAAAGGATATCGAAATTGATACCGCACTCTGGAAACAAGTATTGAAATTAGCTTCCATTGAATCAAAATAAATTTGAAAATTAAGCTTGATATAAGAAGATTTAGCTCCATATATTATTTGTGAGTGCCTTAGGGGCTTACATTTTTAAAACTTAAACTTGCTTAATTAAAAAGGAGTTACAAAATGGTTAATACAACCTTTGATACAATTTGGAGAGATATTTCTCCATTCGCAGTTGGATTTGACAGGACTTTTGGAACATTAGAGTTACTAGCTAATTCCAGAGGAAAAGAAGCCAACTACCCACCTTATAATATTCGAAAAGTTAACGATGATCAGTATACGATTGAACTTGCTGTGGCCGGCTTCGATGAGAAAGATATTGATGTCGAATTGGCTGGTGAAAACTTAATCATAAAAGGTGTACGCGCTAAAGAAGCCTCGGATGGCTTGCTTCACCAAGGATTAGCAAATAGAGACTTTACAAAGAAATTTGTTCTTTCCGAAGATATGGTTATAAAAGGTGCCGCCCTCTCAAACGGTATGCTCTATATTGGAATAGAGAGGATTATTCCGGAAGATAAAAAACCAAGAAAAATAAAGCTTACTTCTAAAAGTAAATTATTAGGTTAGGCTGAGTCATTCAGCAAGGATGAATTCATCCTTGCTGTTAAGCTCAAAAATCATTTAAAGTTTAGACGTTGAAGCTTTCTGTCTAGAATATTACAATCAAAGAATAATACTGAATTAATAGGATAAAAAATGGCAAAACACAACGCATTACAAATGTTTGGACGATCTGGCAATCCCGCCCTAAATGCTGCTACCTTTAAAAATGAAAATCGTGTCATAGGTCAGACTATGACGCTGCAAGGTACGGTTAATAAAACAGGTTTTTTACTTGGGATTCTTGTATTAACTGCTGTTTATACTTGGAATCTATTTTTTCAGTCAGGTAATAATCCAGCAGCAGTTATGCCAATCGCCATTGGTGGTGCCATTGGTGGTTTTGTGTTTGCGTTAATTACAATGTTTAAAAAAACATGGTCGCCGATAACAGCGCCAGTATATGCAGCTTTGGAGGGTTTATTTTTAGGTGGTATCTCCGCCATATTTGAATCTCAATACCCTGGTATTGTAATTCAAGCTACAGGGCTCACATTAGGTACTCTCGCCTCATTATTAGTGTTATATAAACTGGGTATAATTAAACCTACTGAAAATTTCAGGCTCATGATCGTTTCTGCCACCATGGGAATAGGTGTCTTATATTTCATTAGTATGATTATGAATATGTTTGGCTCAGGTGGTATCGGTTTTATTCACTCCAATGGCTTATTTGGGATTGGATTTAGTCTGTTTGTCGTAGCCATAGCTGCACTAAATCTAGTGCTAGATTTTGATTTTATCGAGCAAGGAGCTGAGATGGGAGCGCCTAAGTACATGGAATGGTTTGGAGCGTTTTCATTAATGGTTACCCTGATCTGGCTGTATCTTGAAATGTTGAGATTATTGGCTAAACTGCGAAGTCGCTAGTGGATTTTAATACGTTCTTTTTTGGGCTAATTATTGTTCTCTCACTCACGATATTTTTATATGTGGGAAAATTCAGAGCATCGGAAAAACAACGCAATAGAGAAGATAAAATCAATTGGCAGTCTGGTCGTTTTGGCTATATTAAAATAGTTATTTTAATTATGGGTATTATTCTGGGAATCGCTTTGCTGGCTAAAGTGTTTATAAACTAACTAAAAACCTTATGTTCGCTTCCAAGGTAATAAATGAAATTGCCCAGAAAACATCCATCTTATTGCAGCACCTACAAGTACTGAGGTTAATGCAAATATTAATGACATAACAATAAATAAGCTTCCTAAGTCCGCGCTGAATAAAGCAATCGCAACTAAAACTGCAATGCCAATAGCAAAGCAAAGCCAATGTGATATTAGAGCCAGTCTTTTAATCATTTTATCCATTATTCAATGTCCCCATGGTTTACTTCTCTCGTGTAAAAAATTACTGTTAGGTTAAGAAAATTAAATTATAACGATAAATAAAAATTTTTGGGATAGTTATGAGTAAAAATATTTCATCAATACTTAGCATGAGCAAACTAAATGATTTCTTTCAAGCAATTGGAGTTATCGGTCTAATTGCCTCTTTAATTTTTGTGGGACTTGAGTTAAAACAAAATCAAAAAATTGCTTTAGCCAAAACACAACAAGAAAGAAATAATACTATTCGATTGCAAATAATGAATTTCACCGCGAGCGGGTTGGATTGGCAATCAAATGCAATTGAGAATAAAACAAATTATGAATTCTCACTTAAAGAAACCGCTAAAAGAAACGCCTATCATGAAGCTTGGTTTTTATATGAGAATGATTTTTTTCAATACGAGCAAGGCCTTGTCTCTGAAGAAGTTTGGCAAGCCAAACTAAGCGCGTTCAGTCACTGGTATAATATGTGCGATATGAGGAATCTTTATGAAATTCGGTCAAAATGGATGCCAGCAGCTTTTAGAGAGCTCATTGAATCTTTTCCGGACGAATGCAGGAAGAGTTAATTTGGCTTCTTAATACGGTCCGTTTGTCCGCCATCCATGGCATATGGGTTTACCGGGCACTCTATTAATTCAGAGCTATCTCCTTTAGTTTTAAAATCAAGAAACGTTGTAGCGGCATACGTCACAATGATCTCTATATTTCTATAACTATCTGTCTCCATATTCGAATGCTCGACTTCAAGCTGATATATTTCCCCAGACTCTAATTTATCGCTTGAAATTACAAATTCTCGTTTATCAAAAGTTAATGCATCTTTATTACTAATTGCATGGCCACTGTGCTCAATTTCTTCGCCGTGACAATTACCTAAAATTACATAAATCATATCGTCAATGATATTATTGGGATCAACAGCACCTTTAATAAAATCACTCCAAGTCACTTTAAGATCTTGATCTGAATTTATCGCACTGACGTCAACTTCATGCCCTTGCTGGTAAAGCGTTATCTCAATAGGTTCTGGGTTACTGATTTCACCCTCCTTTATGACAAAAGTAGCCGGCAGACTTTCAATACTTCCGTCAGGAGTATCAAAACTAAAAATATAAGTGTTATCTGGAAAACGTCGTGTCAAAGCCTCAATCGTCATTTCACGCTGACCCGCTAGAAAAGGTATACGCGCTGATGAAAAATTCAAGCCATCCTTTGCATCACCCAGTCCAGTTAATAAGCCATTGGTAACAGACGTACTAATTGAATCTATCTTGACAGGGAAGATTTCTGCAAAAAATACGGTGTTCAAAAGATTAAGTTTGGCACTTACCGATTGACGATGATTGATGGATTTTCCCATCACGACATAATCGACATGATCACTTGGTTTCCCAATACTATTATTATCATCAACACTGGCAGATAAACCTTTAGAAAAAAATACCAGCATAAATAGTGTTGTTATAGGTAGTAATTTGTTCATTGAAAATCTCTGGGTATCGCTTCTTCCCAAATTCTTTCTCTTTGCTTTTCTCCGTCAACTAGAATCCAGCGATGAAACTTTAAATTAAAATTTTCAGGATCACTCTTGAATTCAACATTCTGTTCAAAGGTCAATACTCTATCGGATAGCTCTTGAGTAACTTTATAACGTCCAACTACAATTGAATTTGCAGGATCATGATCACGTGTCCTCTGTTCTATTTCTTCTTCAAAATACTCCACTCCCCAGGGATATTTTTTCGCTCCTTGATTGGTAGCGATACCCATAGCCTCTCCTGTTAATTCATTTCTTTGGATCGCCTCTATTGCTGCATAACCAGTGACATTACCAGAATCCATTACCTCATAACCATCGAGGCTTGGGCTAAAACCTGGCTCTTTAAATATAGGTGCTTGATGCCTACTCTTTGTTATAACAGGAAGCTCAATTTGTGCACCCACTTGGCCACCTATATCTAAAGTAGTATTTACTGGGAAAGCACTTGGCCACAACATAGGCCATTGCGAATTACTTACTGCTATTCGAATTCTGTGCCCTTTATTGAAGGTCCAAGAAGTAAAATGAAGCTCAATTTCTAATGGGAATTTGTCTCCTGGAACAATGTCTTCGGGGCTGCGCGCAGAATTTCGATGAGTCCCATTAAAGGCTGCACCAACAACACTTGAGTAACTTGTCCATCTGGTGCTATATCTGAAAGTCTAACCACCCAATTTGCCCGTATTGCATCGGCTGATACATTTAATTTTGCAAGTGGTCTGCCTGAGATCTCAAAAGTTTCGGTAAGAATACCGCTATCATAAACCAAACTATCCTTATCCATTGGAGCTTGATCAGGAGGAATACTACCCCACCACATCGTTGGGCCACCACCCTCCAAGCCAATTGAGGGGATATTCTTCAGGCTGTGCTCAGAAATTATTGATCTTGTACTTGATAAACTATGGTTGTCCTGAGCGTACCAGACTTGTTTATTTGTATCTTTAGCTGGCCACTCATCCTCCCATCGCCAATAACCAGGTATATATTCAATAGAAGAATCAGGTGGATGGTAATCTCTTATATAGATTGAGAATTTAGGCTCGTCCAGTATACCCGTATCCTCATTTTTCAACCATTGATCATACCAACGAACCGCCTCATGACAGCCATTCCACCTGAGGTTTTAAGGCAGCATTATGGGGGAAATCATGATCCCAAGGACCAATCATCGCTTTTACTGGTGCACTGACATTCTCTATCATTCTGGGAAGACTGTTCCTATAGCCATCATACCAGCCACCAATATGATAACCAGGAACCTTAATTGAATCGTATTTGTTCTTTGCAGAAGCTCGATCCCAGAAATCACCATCCCTTTGTTCTCTCGCATATAAGTATAGACGCTAGGCTCGACATCAAATCTATTTTTGTACCATTCCTCATCCATCATAAAATTTGGGTGCGCCAGGTATCGAGTTATTCAAATCATTGCTCATCATCCACGAATCACCAGCTACCATAATCCCATCAATATAATGAACATCCTCTTCATAGAGATAATTCAGTTGCCATCACCGCTACAAAGGCTTTTAAGGCTGGTGGTGTTTCTCATGGCCATTTGAATCGAATTAAAAACCACCCCAAGAAATGCCAAACATTCCTATATTTCCAGTAGACCAAAACTGAGTTGCAAGCCAGTCAATAATTACCTCTCCATCATCGAGCTCGATATCTGAGTATTCATAAGGTATAACCTTGCCTTCACTATTTCCTGTTCCCCTCTATATCTACCCGAGCAACAATATAATCATTATCTAGAAAATACGAATATAAAGGGTAATTTCTACCGCGAGAATCATCCTTACGATAAGGCGTGTATTCTAGTAATACAGGATATTTTTTTTCTTTTTTGTAATCTGCTGGCCAATAAATGTCTGCAGCCAACCGAATATCATCTGGCATTGAGATCCAAGCCTCAGTTATCTCGTAATCCTTTTTTCCTGTATCTGTGCAGGACAGAATTAGACCCAAGATCACAATGAAATAGCTAATTTTTATTATTTTATTCACATTAAGTCATACCTTTAAAATATTGATTAATATTAGTAAATTATAATCCACTTGCACCTTTTGTGATATTTATTTGCTTGCCTTCTAAAGCCGCTTTTGAAGTGACAAAATTAATACCATCAATCTGATATACCAGTCTTTCACCAATCTTTTTGACGGGTTTTATACTTCCTGACCTTAATTTCTGAAGACTTGTTCTTACCTGTGCTAACTTTCCTGCATCTACTCTGGCTGAGGTATGAGCACCAAATAAATATTGTATTCTCTTTTCAATACCAACCAATCTGTCTATTGAGTTTGAATAATCATCGAGACTTGTTTCAGGAGAAAAAAGCCATAAATTGTCATCGTAGAAAGTATCACCAGTAAATAACAATCCATCCTCTCTATCCAAAAGCGCAATCGCATCAGGAGTATGACCAGGTACCTGTAAAATCTCAATCACTCTCCCGCCTAGATCAATGCTTTGTCCATCAGCTATATAATTAGATGCTGACCAAGCTCTAGTGTGATAACCATTAACATCAAGCCCTATTGGCGCTTCACCACAAAAAGCCTCAACTGCGACGTCACCAGCAACTTCTTCATGCTTAAACCCAAGCATATTTTGCTTGGTATAAGCTGATTCTATAGCCAAGATATTTGAAACTCTGCATTACCCCCGACATGGTCAAAATGTGTATGTGAATTAAGTACCACTACAGGTAGGTCTGTAATTCGCTCCACTACAGGTTTGATTGGTAAAATTCCCATACCAGTATCAAAGAGTAAAGCTCTATCATTGCCCAGAATTAAATGAGAGATGCTCATTTGAAATTGATAGGGTTCTACTATCGAGTAAACACCCTCATAAGATTCATAAACTTGAAACCAATCATCAGATGCATTTGATAGTGGTAACTCTTCATTAGCCGCTACTGGTAGATTTTTACATATTTCAGCAAACGAACTGTCTTCAACATAATTACTTTGCTTGCTAGTGCATGCCACTAGGGACATTATTATAAAAATTAAGATGTAATTGCGATTCTGGTTATACATATTATTTTCCTATTACCTATAACTCATAATAAAAAAGTTACCACATATTTATTTATCTTTTTTTGAACTACCCACTATATGATATATCATCAATGCTGCAGCCAAACCTACTGCACAGATACTTGCCACAATTAAAAAGAAAGCACGATAGCCTTCAATAGTAGTTAAGCGATCAAGTAATACTCCTCTCAATTAGAGGCATAAATATATCTGGCGTGAACCCAACCATTGATATTAAGCCTGTAGCGATACCCGTAACCTTCATTGGAATACCACCCTCTTCAAGCAAAGCAAAGTAAATACCTCTGAGTGCAAATACGGCAAGAGATGCTATCGCTATATTTACAAGCATCAGCGGGAGTAGTGATGGCAAACCAGGCATGAACGCAAATATTAAAAATGAAAGAATAAGGACAACAAATAAAATAGCGACAGATTTTGCGATTCCAATTTTATCTGATACAAAACCCGCCACTAATGCAGATGGGGGACTCATGGCCATTTTCCCAATACTGATCGCACCAGCCATAACTACTCCCAAGGAAAAAAATATCCGTTGAATATGAGGTAAATCTATAAGTACCCCAGTAAGCTGAATATGCAGCTAAAACAACGATTGAAATAAGCCAAACCATGGGCATTTTCAATACAAAGATTATTTCTGCAAAACCAGATTTGAAGGTACCTATAATGCTATTCTCTCCACCATCATCGTCATCAAGAACAAACCAGGCCAGAATACCAGAGATAATCGTGACCAAAGAAATCTGCAAAATTACAATTGATAACGCAAAATAATTACTACCAAGTAGCCCAAAAACCATGAGTATTGGCATTGATATGACGACATCACTGATGCCACGCCCCATTTGCAGAAAACCAAATGCTCTTCCTTGTTGATTACTTGGAGCCCAATTACGAGTCACCCTGACAACAGCGCTCCAGAATAAAAAAGTTGTTGTAATCCCCCAAATTGCATGAATTGCAAGACTTATTTTAAAGCTAGGGAGTGTCGCAAAAAATAAGCCCAAAAGACCGGTAAAAATTAAAGATGAGGATATTAATATTCTTGGTGCTATTTTGTCCGCAACCCAACCCCCTGGAAAATAAGAAATCATGGCAAAAATACCATAAATACTCATTAGAGCTCCCACTTGTGTGTTGTTTAAGTTCAGCGCATCCGCTAATGGTTTGTAATAAACCTCTTGCAGAAATGGCAAAAGATAAATTGAGGCGGCTGAGACAGAAAGCACTGTCATGACAAGCCATTTTCTAATATTTTCTTTCTTTGGCATACTTCTATGTAACCCTTAATAAAACATTAATTAATAAGAGTATTCATTTCCTTCGCTAAGTCAAAACCACTTCTAAAAGCAGCTTCTATTCGACCTTTTTTACACCAATCGCCACAAGCAGCTAGTTTGGATGCAGGATCAATAAAAAGAGTATTTGTATTTTGACTTGGAATATTGGCATAACGCCAACGATGCAGCCCAACATGCTTAGCTGTGTATGCATTTTGACCAATAACCCCATGTAATTGCAAACATAGGTATTGCTTTACTAAGTCCATATCATCATCAAGATGTTGCTCAGCCCAACTATTAGTGGAATGAACTAATAAACTATAATCATTGGGTCGTCCTGGTTTAGAGCTATTAACTGAAATCCAACTAATATCGGTTCCACTCAATTGAGCAGCGTCCCAATCCAAATCTAATGCTGCATCAAAACCAAGCATCAAAGAATAACAACCAAGCATCTTCTTTTGCTTAAGTGCCTTATAATGAAGAAAACTATCAGGTAATAATTCCAAAGATTGCGCAGCAGGAATTGTACTAATTACCCAATCGTAATGACCGGATACTTTTCCATCAAGATCAATAACTTCCCACCCTACTGTGGATTTTCTTATGGATACTTCAGTATTAAGTTTTATATCTAAATTTTTTGCCAAATACTTACCAATAGAACTCATAGTTGGTACCCCAACGTAATGAGGATGATCATCATTCCATTGCCGGCGGCCAATAATTTTATTATCTCTAACCTCTATAAATCTTGCATTCCAATTATCAATGACACCCGCTTTGATAAGAGGTTTAAGAAATTGCTTGAACTGTGGCGTCCTAGCCGTAAAAAATTGAGCACCATGATCAAAGTTATATGAATTTGTATATCTTGTGCAAATCCTGCCACCCACCCCTCTTGATTTCTCATACAAAGTTACATCTGCAGCATC
Source organism: uncultured Woeseiaceae bacterium (assembly GCA_964275745.1). GTDB lineage: Bacteria > Pseudomonadota > Gammaproteobacteria > Steroidobacterales > Woeseiaceae > SP4260. The sequence goes on from CAXYCT010000014.1 coordinate 26,221, forward strand.
ATTCAAATGCATAGCTGCTGTTAATCCAGATATTCCAGCACCAATTATAGCTATTTTCATATTAATCTTAGAGTAAAGTAATCAAAAAAATGTAAATTTTGAGGGAAGCTTAAATATAACTGTCCCAATAATGGATTTTTTTTGATGCAGTGCTTTATATATAGGAGAAGAATATGACTTGTTGTCACCACGAACATAAATACCTTTTTCAGTGATTGAGCAAACTCTTTTCAAGACCCTACCATACAGCTCTAAATCCATCACAACCACATCATTAGTTTTAATATTTTTTGATTTTTTACAAAAAACAATATCCTCAGGAAGGTAACTAGGCGCCATGCTGACGCCCCTTACTTTATAGAGGGCAAACAAACTTAAAAATCAGGAATTCGTTTTAAGTACTGGGCAAACAATTGGCAGATTAGGAGCATATGGTGCAATTTTAGTTTCTACTTCTACGCCTTTTACGGACCAAAATATTTCACTAAATCTATTGACCTTATCAAGTAAATCAATTCCATTTTGTCTATCTAGATTTTGCTTACATTTAGATGCATCCATCATGATAGAGTGCACCAATTCATGTGATTCTGGGAATTGCTCAAACTGAGGCGCTTTAAAAAAGTCACCCCAAATAACTACAATTTCATTTTTTACTATTTGAGCATGCTTATCCTTATCTCCAATAAGACGAACAAATTTTGCCATATCTGCACTATTACTAGTTTTACCCTCAGTTTCAGCAATTAAATCTAAAAACCTAATCACTGATAAGCTTGCATATTGCGCAGCGGAGGTATCATAAATCGCACAAGGAATATCACAGTGGGCATCAACGCTTTTTATTTTGATCATACTTTTTCTCTTATTGTGGTTATTTAAAGACTATTAAGATAATAATATAATTCAAAGATAATGAGTATCATTATTGAGTTATTCATCGAATTAAGATCTTTTATTCGAATTTAAACTGAAAATTATTTATTAGGATTATAAGAATATATGCTAGCAATGATTAGTTTAAATGGTGTATTTTTTAATTTGAATCTTGCTTGAATCAAACAATATTGGATAAACTCTATTCATGAGTTCAAATCCTATCAAGAAATGGCATAAAGTAGTCCGAGAGAAAGATTTTAAACTGCTTGAAGATATACTTGACGAATCGGTTGTGTTTTATTCGCCTGTAGTATTTACCCCACAAGAAGGTAAAAAAATTACTTTAATGTATCTATCCTCAGTAGCCATGGTTTTTAATGTTGACTCTTTTTCTTATACTCATGAAATTATTGATGGCAATATGGCGAGCTTAGAATTCGAGCTAGAGCTCGAAGGTATTCATATTAATGGGCTCGATTTAATCACCTGGAATAAAGATCAAAAAATTACTGAATTCAAAGTATTTATTCGCCCTCTTCAAGGCCTGAACGCCCTTCATAAATTGATGGGTATGGCATTAAAGAGCAGCTATTAGCTCTAAAAGTTTTCTTCTATACTTAAGGACCTGGTGCGCCAGGGTCACTTGCAATCGACTCTTGATGCTCTTCTAAAGCTCTGTAATAGAGGTATTTCAACCCAGGTATCCTGAATATAGTGACGGAGACGTTCTTGCTCTTGCGGATCTTTTAGTAAATTATAAATGGCTGGATCAATACCAGATATTACAGGCTCACCTATTCTCTCAAGCTCCTTAAAGAGCATCTTCCAGTTTCGCCATTTAACTCCTACGATCTCATTGCTTATATAATAAACAATAGATTCTCGAGCTGATTTTTTTGATTTTCCCATCAAAAATCTAGAGTGATCAGCACTATCCATCACACGATCTTTGGGCATTTCAAGATCAAGCATAGCAGCTAAGGTCCCATAAACGTCCATAGCATGAACAATTTCATTAGAGATTTGTCTTGCAGGTATTTTATTCGGCCAGCGTATTAAAAAAGGAACACGATGAGATCCTTCATAGCTAGTAAAAAGACTTCCTCGCCATGGACCATTGAAGCCTTCCCTTTCTATGCCTCCATAACCGCCATTATCAGAGGTAAAGATAACGATGGTATTATCTTTAATTCCTTGATCTTCAATTGTGCTCAATAGATCGCCTATGTACTCATCTGTTTGAGCAAGAATATCGGCGAAATCACCATTGCCTGTCTTGCCTCTCGAATTAGGATGAGGGTCATGCGGTGTATGCGTTTGCGTGTAAGGAATATAAACAAAAAAAGGCTCTTCTTTTGTGACTTTACGCTCAATAAAATTAATCGCACGATCAGTTATTTCACGATCGATTGTGGCCCGTTTTTGACGGCCATACACTTCTAACTTTTTAGGCTCCTCGCCTCGCTTAGCTGACATAACATGCATTAAATTAATATCGAGATCTGCCTGAAATGAACTACTATCTGGCCAGTATGCTCTATCTGAGGATCTAGGGAGCCCCCACCACTCATCAAAACCTTGGTCAGTAGGAAAACGGCCTTCAGTATCGCCTAAATGCCACTTACCAAATAACCCTGTTGTATAACCTGCTTCAGATAAGAGCTCGGCCAGAGTATGCTCCCATTTAGTTATTCCGTACCACGGATTTCTTGGTGGAGCTTCTTTTCTTAATCTTGTACGTATCGATTGACGACCAGTCATCAAGGATGCACGTGATGGAGTGCATTCTGCCTCAACATTATAATTTGTTAACTGAAACCCTTCATGAGCGAGGCTATCAATGTTAGGTGTTGGTGCCCCTCTGATAGCGCCACCTCCATAAACACCAATTTCACCATAACCAAAATTATCCATTAAAATCAGAACTATATTTGGCTTCTTATTTTCATCTGCCGCATGAGTAACATTGTTAAATAAAAAGATTATTGCAAGTAATAATGGGATAAAGACATTCAAAATTAGTTCTTTAAAGTAACTATTCATAATTAATTCATTAACTCCTGAGTTGCACGATAACCTTGTTCAATTGCAGCTTCACTCATAGCGCTAGCGCCAGCATCTGAGTTAGCGAATGCAATACGCCCATATCTGATTCGTCCTGACAGCCAGAGTTTTTTTTCATCTGGCCACTCCTGCTGATTCGAGAAATCCCATCCCATCTTTTCTGATTCATAATTATAGCCGACCGCATAACCATGCGGCCAGCGATTAACTGTAATACCCTTGATATCTCGTGCCGAATCAAAATCTCCATCTTTGAGCATCCTGTTTAATTGATCTCGAATATTTCTTTCGAAAGTTTCAAAAGGCATTGATAAAAGTTCGTGCCGTCCCAGGCGGAATTGTTCTCTAGCAATTAGGTCAATACCAGGTAAAGGAATACGGTACATATGGAGCATTATTGGCTCGTCTGGTTTTGTAGCTGATTGGTAGTCATCAAATTTTAGTGGGTAGGCTAACCTCACGTCACTAGCGAAACTAGATGGACAATAAGCTGACTTAATCCCAAGTTTTTCAAAAGCATTCCAATTATCTAATAATACAGAAATCGACACTAATGGTGTCCGAGTTGTTCTTCGAAGAGCTTCTTTTTGTTTTGTTGGTAACTCTGGGCATATATAAGGAATGACTGAATGGTAACAGGCCATGATGCAGTTCTTTGCTCGGACACGATTCGCAGATTTTCCTTCGATATAGGTAATCTCTACAGTCTTCTCATTAATGTGCTGAACATTCACTGCCGTAGAATTAAGGCGAATTTTTACAGGATTCTCAGTTTGATCTAGTTCACTGTAATCAAACTGCGCTGAGACAATATCATTCATAGTTTTACCAGGAGCAACACCAGGGATTAAGCGCCTAACGATTAAACGAGCAACTGATGCATTCCCATCTGGAAAATGAAAATCGTTTTGATTATTGTGATGTCGTTGTCTACCAATTTTTAGATAATCGCTCACACCAAGTCCCTTGGCGCCTGGAAGTCCAGACCGCATACCATTAAAAGTAGGCGTCAAATCTAAAGCATGTCCCATATAACTAGTTCGCCACATATGAAAAAAATCTAACGTTTCATTAGTAACTCCCACGATCTCTTTCAAAAAATTCCTGTAAGATAAGGGGCGAAGCTTGATTAATTTCTCGTCAAGAGACAATTCAGAAAGATAATCAATGCTTCCTGAGAATAATCCAATGATTTCATCACGTGCAATTGCGGATAATGGTGATTGTTCAAGAAATGCACTTACGTCTTCTTCTGATCCAATACTATTTTCCAGTTCAGTAGGGAGTGTCACGTAACCACTTTGATGATTGCTATTGCGAGTGCCTTTCTTGCCTACGACTAGCTTATCTTTAACAAAAGCATTTGATTCGAAGAAAATACCACCGCGCAAGCCCAGCGAAGGATATAACTCATGATCAAAAACTTTTCGAGATTTAGAAATATCAATACCCAAATCCTCTATGAGAGCAAGTGCTTCTTTCGGGTAACTACTTGGGTTCTCAATAAATTCAGCACCACCTAAATCAATAAATGTTCGATCTTTATATCGAAACTCATTCCGTTTAGCGTGGCCACCAAAGTCATCATGGTTTTCAATAATAAGGATCTTGGTATCTGGTCCATGCTCTTTTTGGAAAAAATAAGCCGCAGCAAGACCACTGATTCCTCCACCAATTACTACTAGGTCAAACATCTCACCAGTATCTTTTGAAGTAGATGGATCATCCCATCGTTTTCCATCTCTTATCATGTGACCTAGTTCAAAAGAGCCAGGATGACTTCCACGCATACCTTCTCGGGTTGGCGGATAATATCCTGGTATATTCTGGGCAGATGAATGAGATGTGTTGATCGTAGATGCTCTTAGCACAGGTGATATAAGCGAACTACCAATTGCAATACTAGTACCATTAATAAAATCACGGCGAGTAATATCAGAACTCATTCCAAGTATACGGTCTTTTCTATCCAAAGGTTATACCTTCTTTATGTATTTATGATTATTCGCTAAGTTCTCTCATGACCTTAATGTACTCTTGCTCAGCTTGATTATTTCTTTCTAAGAATAAGTTTCTTGCTTCTAATTCAGAAAGCTTATTTGTTTGCACCGATTCAACTAGATCATCATAGTAAGCTACAAGTTTATTTCCTTTTTTACTGCATTTATTATCAGGCAAACAATAGGAATTTCTTGTTGTTTTTCCGCATTGCATTGAAGAGATAAAATCGAGCGACATGAGATCACAGGCACGATAATGCTCATAAGTAGGTAATGTTTTTGATTTCAGTTCCTGGCTAGCACAAGCACTAAGAATAGAAATACTCAAAATTATTAGTATTATTTTCATAGATGTAAAATAGCATAAATCCTAAATTTTATTTCTGTCGTTTCAGTGCCCTCTTTTCTTTGAGAGCTCTTACCTACTTTTTTAGTATCTTTCTTTTGCTTATCTCTTCCTTTTGCCATTTTTTTAACTCCTTTGATTAAAGATATACCTTACACTATTCAATTATTTATTTTTCTTTTAAAACTCTGGACTTAAAGGGCCTGTCTTGAATCTACAGAGAAACCGATTGGATGGTTTTTTAAATCACAGTAATGTTATGCTTTTAACATTTGATAAATAAAAAACCACTTAATCCTTATGGTCAATCATAAAATTTACAACACACGCTATCGAACATCAGTACTGATACTTCTTACGGTAGTATATGGATTTAATTTTATTGACCGTCAAATATTAGGTATCTTGGCACCTTTTATCCAAAAGGATTTAGGTCTTAGTAATACTGAATTAGGACTTCTCATAGGCTTAGCTTTTGCTATTTTTTATACCTTAGTTGCGATCCCAATTGCTTGGTTAGCAGATCGTTACAATAGGGTAAATATACTTTGCATTGCACTGGCTACTTGGAGTGGCTTTACTGCTTTAACAGGCTTCGCTACTAACTTTATTCAAATAGGTGTTGCTCGAATGGGTGTTGGTGTTGGTGAGGCTGGTGGCAGTCCGCCATCGCATTCAATTATTTCTGATATGTACCCCAAAGAAGAGAGAGCAAGTGCCCTAGGTATCTATTCAATGGGAATTCCTTTAGGGATTATGGCTGCTTATTTTGCGACTGCGTCACTGATGGGAGCTTCAAGTGAAGATGTTAATTGGAGGCGAATTTTTATTTTTCTTGGTCTTACAGGTATTGCGCTTTCTATCATAGTCAAGTTAGTTGTTCATGAGCCTGTCCGGGGCGCAATAGAGTTTGGTGATGAAGTAGAAATAAAAAAACCAGCATTCATGGAGTCGATGAAAATTTTACTTAAAATTCCAGCTTGGTGGGCCATGAGCTTTGGC
>CAXYCT010000015.1:0-199000 GCA_964275745.1 uncultured Woeseiaceae bacterium
TGCTGGGTTCTGTTTTAATGTTAATTGCTATAATTTCAATCTACTGGATATCAGGAACCACAGATATAACTCAGCTTTATGATCTTGGTATAGACACCAAATATCAAAATTTACTATGGTTAGCATTTTTTAGTTCTTTTGCTGTCAAAACACCAATGTGGCCTAGCTTTCGTTTTCTGCGATAGAATTACAGATGGTTGGGGCAGATGAAACAATTAGTGCATTTAATTTCGTATTTGATATAGCTAATAATATCTATCAGTCAGATGATAATGAGATAGTTGTGATAAATGAATTACAGAAGATGGAGATATATAAAGCATTATCTTTATTTTCTCAGAAATGCAGGATGGATCTAGGAATTAATGAAGCGGAGCTTAATGAAGAGATATTTAATGCCACGATTGAAGAATTAAGTAATGCGGTTAGTGGTAAAAAGGATCTCAGTAAATATAAATATAAAAATAAAGAATATGGTAAAGGGCGTTTAGTTCTGGCGATCATAAAAGATTATGCGAAAGAAAATAAGCTTACTTATGATGAACTATTAATGATGTTTCCAAGAGAAAAATCTGGGCATAAATGGGGTATTTTCGAATCTGAGAGCAAAGTTAATAAAATTTTTGAAGAGTCTGGAAAAAAATACAAGCGATATTATATGAAGCCAGATGAAATTATTGCTTTATCTGATAAAAAAATAATGGTTTGCAATCAATGGGGAAAAGATAATATTATTGGTTTTATCGAGCATTGTCGGAGCTTAGGGATTGTTATAGAAAAATAACGACTCATTTAAGGTTGAGTCACGGATATAAATCCGTTATCCGAAAGGACGTGCCGGCAGGCACCACTAAAATTTGCAACAGATTAGTCGCAGATTTACTTTATCCAGATAACTGAAAGAATGATAATTATGAAACCAAGCGATATAGGTATACTTCCAGGAAGAAAACGAGGAAATTTTGATGAATTACTCAGCTTCTTCTATGATACTCAATTTCAAAAAGAAGTGAAGTTTGGTCGATTCAAGGTTGATTTTTATTCTGAAGAGATGAAACTGGCTTTTGAATATGATGGTATACATCATTATTCTGTTATTCAAAAAATTGAATCAGATAAACGTAAGAATAAGTTATTAGAGGGCGAGGGAATTAAATTAGTACGCTGGCCTTATTATTACATGCCAACTAAGGATACTTGCAAGTATATATTTCAAGATCATTATTCAGATCAAAAATTTTTATCAATGTTAAAAACAATGTTCGGAACAGATAATGAAAGCGAAATGAGTTCTCCAGGATTTCATATATCTAAAAATATACCAGCAAATTTTATATGGCCTGGAATTGATAAGTTTATAAATGAGCTTGATATTGGGCCATCAAGTATCACTCATCAAGTTCGTCATTCGCTTAAATTATATTGTCAAGAAAGAGCGAAAGACAATTCTAAAATTGTCATTCCAACGTACCATGAAAAATTTATGGAATTCTTTAATAGAGATGATGATGTGGTATATTTGAATCTTGTGTATCGAAATGGATTCAAAACTTAATATATCTTCTGAAATATGGAGATAGTTATTTCGAAACTATAAAAGGAATTGGAGAAAACACTTACACTCTATGTTATGTGGCTTGGATTAAACTTAATTTAGATGTTCATCCCAAATTTAAGAGAGCTCTCTCATTTTCTTCAAATAAAATTGAAGCTGTTATAGGATTTAGGTGTGGTGAAGAAATTATAGAAGATTGTTATGATCCAATTGATGATTATGCAGTGCCTTTGATTATTGATCGTCCCATAAGGTTTTAAAGCTATAATCACAAGCATCTTTGAACGGGGAAACATTTTTCATGTAATCATATACCCAGTTATACTTTTCCTTCAACGAGATATGATAAAACAAAACCCCAGTCAGTAAACGGTTTTTTTCCAAAATGAATATGCTCACCCTTAAATTCACTAGCACCATTGGCCAATCTATCGTCTATCAAATAGTCTCCAATATTTAGATTTTTGTTATGACTGAGTATTAATTTTTTATAAGCGAGATCACCTAGATACTTTTGCACCCATTCTAATTTGTCAGACCATGCTGAAGGATTTTGCCAGGGTGCAGTGCCAAGAATATAAACATCATAATGTTTACTCAACTCTTTATATGCTTCAATTGCACCTACAAATGGTTTCATTTTTGAAAATATGCCTGGAACATTATCCAGATCGTCATTGAAAGTTTGTTTCTGTTTTTCTGTTAAGGAGTCTATGCCACTTTGAAAATCAACCAACACATTATCCATATCGATATAAACAATTTTCATGAAATCTCCTAATTATTTGATATTAGATTTTATATATTTAAATCTAATTGTAAAGCTTTAGCCGGACTCGAACCGAAGCTTTTCTTTCAACTAAATATGGTGGGTTTTGACTTTAAAACCTTATGGGACGATCAATAATCAAAGGCACTGCATAATCATCAATTGGATCATAACAATCTTCTATAATTTCTTCACCACACCTAAATCCTATCCACTCATCTAGCAATCCAACAATGTAATGCCTTTCCTTCTGTTTCCCCTGTTTCCGCATAAAAAATTTTATCGTTATAGACGATAGAATCAATAACTTTAATGTCATTCCATTGAGTAATATTGATTTTGACATTCGAGGCATCAAATGGCTCGTCGGTAATAAGGGTACCAAAATCGAAATAACCTTTTTCAAAAGACTGACCATATACAAGAACTTTTGTTTTAAGGCCCATCTGCCCTAATATTGGATTATGTGTTTCTCCAATAATGTGATCTTCCATAAATATTTCGGCAACATTTTCACCATTTGTTTCATTTTCTATAAGTAACCAATTTAATGGGTCAAACTCAAGAGAGTTAAGGTGCAATATATCATCTAATTCATGCCATTTAGACAACCGAAACTCTTCAGGAACTATCAAACTTTCATTTGATGGATCATATTGTTGAGATGTCATGTATTCTTCAAATGCTTCACTGCCCTTTTTTAACCAATAAGCGGCAACGGAACTCGAGATAGTGCCAATGGTATACTCACCACCATAGCGATAACCAATCAAATTATATGAATACTCAACAGTCATTATAGCCCCAAGAAAGACGCAGCACGGCCGGTCAATCTATAACTTTTCGTTAAAAAAGTCCGTCCAATCGTCACGGTCCTGCCACCTATCAACTCCGACAGCTTTATCTGCCTCTCTCCACACATAAGAAACTATTTCATTTCCTTTTTTTATCAGAAGGTTATCGTTTATAGAATCAAAAGGTATTAAATATTTTGAAAAGTTTTCTGAATGAATAGCATTTTCTTTAAACCACTCCTTTACATCAATCTTCTTTTTATAAAGTGCTATCAATTCCTCCTCTTTAAAAAAAACGTATTCACATTCGCCTTTTAGAATTTGGCCATGTAAATTTCCTTTTTTTTCTGTCATATGTTTCTCCTTTTTAATTATATGTGTTTCGTATGATTATTATATCAATAATGAAGCAGTATCACCTATTCGAATTCAATCCGTTGCGGTTTTTAGTGGTGCCCGGAGCCAGACTCGAACGGAAACGAAGTGGAAGATGTAAGTGAAGGCAATTATGATATTCCAGTTGAACTAGCAGAAATAGATTTATTGAGGAGCTAAACACTTTTCCAAGCTCACTAAAAATTCAGGTAGTTAATAGTTTAAAACTTTACATCAAAGCTCATGATCGTCACTTAGTAGTGCCTGATACTCAAAGTTATCATTCACTTCTGAGTACCAAATGCCCATCCAAATATCTTAATTATTATTACCATAGAAAGGATGACGGTGTCATCACTTTAGTATAATTGAGTGATTTGTTTAATTTTTATCATCTAATTTAAGCGTATCCATCATATCACTAGCATAACGCCCTATATCACAACCTGTGAAATTATCTCCCTTCGGTGTATGACTTGGAATAGAAGACTGATTCATTAGAAAATTCTTTATTTCGACTAATGTAGGTTCAACCCAACTTGGGTCAGCCTCATAAGGAATAATCGATGCATTAAACTTCATCCAAGCAATAGATGGGTCGGGATCAACCAGCATTCCTTCAATATTCTTATGTTGAGCATCAACATAAACAAAATAACCTGTATTTGAAACATTTAAACCTTTTTGACGGGCAACCCAAACATACATGTCCATTTGCCTCTTATATCCGATCTTCCATGGGTCATTGAGAGAGGAAGGCTTTACTTCATAGTTATCTGGGTTTCTTGTGCCTTGAGCCTGGCTTTTGTAATCAATTATATGAATTTGATCTGTTTGGGTATTCAGAAAAACATCATCGAGCCCACCACCAAATTTAATATTTGTTTTTTTGTGCACAGTATTGAAGTAAGAGTCATTTAACCCATAATGAAGTGAGTTAGTCCAATTACTCAAATCCTCGTGATCAAAAGGGATAATATGCTCTAAACCAGCCTTCTTCCAAATTGGCAATGCGGACTTTCCTCTTACAGCGTCAGCGTCTCTTTTTAAAAGAATATCTGTCGTTGAGTTGATAGTGAAGGAGGGAAATTCTGGAGGTTTTACTTTATGTAGCTGTTGAAGCCAGAAACAAGCCTTGCATTTTAGAAAGTTCTCAACCCGGCTTCTTGATAACTCATAAGGATTGGGGTTGTTAGGATCAAACTTGCCTCTATGACGTTTTGCTGTCACTTTGTACTCCTTGCTTCAAATTAATGGTAATGAGGTAATATCTTTATTAAATCCTTAAATCATGAATAAATCTTTAACTTCTGTCATATTCATAATGAATTAAGAATGATATTTTTTCAAATTATCAAAAATAAAACAGCTTTATTATTTTAATATTTCACAATGAATGAATAATTATCCTCAATCATCATTACTGTAATGTATAGATTTCTTTCTAACTCGCGTTACGCATGATCATGAATATAAGTGCTTTATGGCTTTTTTTATTTTGTTAATTTACTGTATAAAGGTGACTTAAATAAATACTCAATTATAGGAGATTTTCAACATGTTAAGATGGGCAATTAGATCTGTGGCAGCGAGCAGCTATAAAAATAAAGTTATAAGTGAGTCGGGAAGGGCTAGCAGTAAATCAAGAAATGCTATGAACATATTTAGAAGGGCAAAAAATGAGAAAGATATTAATAAAAAATTAGATTACATATCAGATGGTATGAGCACTTTAGCAGAAGCAGTTAATCATAGCTCAAATGCTGTAGAGCCTCTTGCACAAATGTCATTTGTGGCCTCTTTACTAGTTGAGAGTATTCAGGATAATTTAGATGAGCAAACAAAAGATATTATTAAAAAAATACAAAAATAAAAACACTATTAAATTTTTTAGTTACTCCGCTCAATAATAAGCATACCTGAAAATGTTATAGTGTACGTTTCAATATCTTGATAATTTAAAATTAACTAAATTAAAAAAGGATACATGAAATGGCTTGTCCAGTTGGTTGTTCAAATCAAAATAATAAATTTTTAGTAAAGTGTGATGCTTGTGGGTGTATGTTTTGTGGAAGTGGTAATTGCCCCGGATCCACAGGAGAGAAACTTAAACTATCCGGTTCAGGTAGATCAAAAGGGACGAAATGCAAAGCATGTGGTAAAGGAAAGATGCAAAAAAATTGAAACCCCTATAAATAAGGAGATAAAAAATTTCTACTCCGTTGTTACTCTTAATTAAACTCAGTAAATACATGGATTACAAAATGTAGACTTTAGTTTGTATAATAGGCATACCTGAAAATGTTATAGTATACGTTTCAATATCTTGATAATTTAAAATTAAATAAATTAAAAAAGGATTGAAAATTATGGCTTCATGTCCTCACTCAGGTTGTAAAGGCCAAGGATTTCCAGGAGCTAAATGCAATACCTGTGGGTCTGTCTGGTGTAAAAATGGGAATTGTCCTGGAACTATGGGAAAAAGACAAGGGAGCAGAACAAATGGTGCAATCTGTCAGTCTTGTAGAAAAGGCAAGATCGAATATATAAGATAACTATCTTCTTGTTCTAAGTCTCTTAAAACACATATGCGACTAGGTATCCATTAACATTCAATAATACTTACAGGAATGTCTAGTACATCAGTTGCTAATCCCTTCTTCAAATCTTTATGCACCTCTTAAAGAGTGGAGGAATGCTCTTTAAACGTGAATAGCAAAAGGCAATCCCTAATGGAGAAGAGAGAATTAAAAAGAATTATTATTGGAGTAACCATGATTTCATCTCATTCCCACTCCATAGTTGCCCTAAATTTAACTCAGTAAATTTATAGGTTTCAAGGGGAGAAAAATTAGTTTTTAATAAGTTTTTAGCCACAAGAACGAGTGATAAAAAATATTAATAGGATTTATGATATTGCTTGCTAAGGTCATGAACTGTGTCGACCAAAAATTTTACTCTATCAGGGTCGATGTCAGGCGTAATCCCATGACCTAAGTTAAACACATGGCCTGGACTAGACCCGTAATCAGCTAATACATCGGCAACTGCTTGCTGAATTTCAACCTCTGACTTTGTTAAAATCTTTGGATTAAGATTACCTTGTAATGCCGTTTTATTTTGGGTTAAGTCCCTCGCTTTACTCAGAGACATGGTCCAATCAATCCCTAACGCACTACAACCAGTATTTGCCATATCGCTAATCTTTGAGCCAGCCCCTTTGGTGAATAAAATCACTGGAATCTCAGATTCTATTTGTTTTAAATGCAAGCCATCTATTATTTGCTGCATAAATGATAACGAAAATTGACGATAATCATGAGCTTCTAGAATGCCACCCCAAGTATCAAAAATCATCAATGCTTGAGCACCTGCCTCTATTTGTGCATTTAAATAATCTATTGTCAGTATAGCGACCTTATTTAGTAGAGCTTTGAGGGCATGCGGGTCTTCATCTTTCAGTGCTTTTATTTTTAAAAATTCTTTTGAGGAGCCGCCTTCCACCATATACGTTGCCACTGTCCAAGGGCTTCCAGAAAAACCAATGAGTGGCACCGCGCCACGCAATTCCTGTTTAATTAGCTTCACCGCAGAAAAAACATAATCTAACTTCTCATGCACATCAGGCACTATAAGATTTTTAATATCTCGTGATGAGCCAATCGGTGATTTAAACTTAGGCCCTTCACCCGCTTCAAAATATAAGCCTAAACCCATTGCATCAGGTATCGTCAAAATATCTGAAAATAAAATAGCAGCATCTAATTCAAAGCGTCTTAATGGCTGTAATGTCACTTCGCAAGCGAGCTGAGGGTTAGTGCAAACACTCATAAAATCGCCCGCCTCTTCTCGAACAGCTCGGTATTCTGGAAGATAACGTCCTGCTTGACGCATGATCCATATAGGCGTGTATGGAACAGCTTCTCTCTTCAAAGCCCTTAGAAAAATATCGTTTTTTAACTCAAAAGTCATAATTTTAAAAACAATCGGCGATCGAATTTTGTATCAATTCTGCAGATGCCCGAGGATCACTAGCATCTCTAATGGGTCGGCCAACCACAATATAATCTGCCCCATTTTTAAATGCTTGTGTCACAGTCACGACTCTTTTTTGATCTTCGCTGGGCTTATTATCAACCGGTCTTATCCCCGGTGTGATAACTAATAACTTGTTATCAATTTGTTGACGAAGCTTAGCAACTTCCATACCAGATGAAATGACCCCATCACAACCTGCCTCTAATGCTCTTCGGGCTCGTGAAAGAACCAAATCTCCAACATCACAATCAAAACCCAGATCATCGAGATCGCCTCGATCTAGACTTGTCAGAGCGGTTACTGCAAGCACTTTAAGGTGATCTCCCTTGTTCTCTGCAGCAGCTTCCATGATGGATTGATTGCCATGCACAGTAACGAAACTAGCTCCTCTATTTTTTAATCGATTTACAGCAGCGCCAACTGTGGCTGGAATATCAAAAAATTTTAAATCAGCAAACACTTTTTTATCTTTAGACAACATCCAATCTAAAAGATCAAAATAATCCCCTGTCATCATAAGTTCTAAGCCCAACTTATAAAAATGAACAGAATCTCCTAATTCTTGAACTAATTTTTTCGCCACACTGCAATCTGGAACATCTAGGGCAAAAATTAACCTATCTTTGGTTAGAATTTTTTTTTGTGTCACTACATTTTCCCCTATGGGTGATATAAATTGTGTGCATAGTTATTACGACAGATATATATGTAAATATTATATCAAACGCTCATATTCTGCGATGGCAAAACGATCAGTCATGCCCGCTATATAGTCTGAAATCTTTCGTGCTCGAGCATTGTCTGTTTCTTCCTGCAAGAAATCCTGAATATCTTCAGGCAGAGCTTTGTAATCTGACATATATCTTTCAAATAATTTCTCTATCATAATCTCAGCCTGATTGGTCATCTCAACCACTCTAGGATGCTTATATAAGTTACTATGTAAAAATTTTTTTAATTCCAGATGCTCGGCATTAATATTCTCACTAAATTTTGCAATCTTAGTTTTCTGTATTCTAATATCATCAATAGATCTTGGGTTTAATTTTTTAAGCATACACTCAGTATTAGTGACTAAATCATTCACCACATTAGTGATCATTCGCCGTAATGTTTCATGCATCAATCGTCGCTCATTAATTTTTGGAAACTTTGCTTTTACTTTAGAGAAGGGCTCATGAAATAAATCGATCTGCATTAATTGATCTAATGTAATGAGTCCCGCTCTATAGCCATCATCAATATCATGATGATTGTAAGCAATCGCATCAGCAATATTTACTAGTTGTGCCTCTAATCCTGGTTGCTGTCTTTCTATGAAGCGTTTTCCCACATCACCAAGATGTTGGGCATTCTTTAATGAGCAGTGTTTTAGAATTCCTTCACGTGTTTCAAAGGTAAGATTCAAACCATTAAATTCAGCATACTTAGACTCTAGCTCATCAACCACACGTAAAGATTGTAAGTTATGCTCAAATCCCCCAAAATCTTGCATACATTTATTTAATGTATCTTGACCTGCATGCCCAAAGGGTGTGTGTCCTAGATCATGTGCAAGGGCCATCGCCTCTATTAAGACTTCGTTAACATTTAAAGATTGGGCCAGTGTTCTGGCAATTTGTGATACTTCGATAGAGTGCGTTAATCGAGTTCGATATAAATCACCTTCATGATTAACAAATACTTGAGTTTTATATACCAGACGACGAAAGGCACTAGAATGAATAATTCTATCGCGATCTCTTTGAAATTCACTCCGGTTTTTTGGTCTAGATTCCTTAGTTAATCTGCCTTTGCTACTTTTTTCTTGCGCGGCGTAACAAGCAAGCAAACTGTCATGCCTAAACATCTAATCAACTTACACTTTTGTTAATTACGTTTAAAACATTTTCTGCAGATACATCTTCTTCAATAAAAGCCTCGCCTAAAGTTCGCAATAATACGTACCTTAGCTTGTTTGCTTTAACTTTTTTATCCATCAGCATTACTTCGTACATATCATCTATATTGATTGAATCAATCTTATGAGGCAATCCAGCGCTTATAATAAGAGCTTCAAGTCGGTTTATATCAGAATGTTTTAGGGAGCTTAGCTCAGCAGCTAAAATCATACCGATAGCAATTGCCTCTCCATGCAGAATCTCGCCATATCCTTTTATATTTTCAATGGCATGGCCGAAAGTATGGCCGAAATTCAAGATCGCCCTTCTGCCATTTTCAAATTCATCATCTCTAACTACTTGAGCTTTTATTGAGCATGATTTTAAAATAGCTTTAATTAATATCTCTTGATCTCGGTTTAATAATTGCTGCATATGTTTTTCTAGCCAGCAAAAAAAATCATAATCCGCTATGGCTCCATATTTTATTACTTCAGCTAAACCCGATATTAATTCTCTTTTTGGCAAAGTATTTAATGTATGGATATCAATGAGGACCAATTTTGGCTGATGAAAAGCGCCTACTAAATTTTTTCCTTGGATGTGATTGATACCAGTCTTACCACCAACAGAAGAATCGACCTGAGATAATAATGTCGTAGGAATCTGGATATACGGTATTCCCCGCATATAAGAAGCAGCTGCAAAGCCGGTAATATCTCCAATCACTCCACCACCAAGAGCAATAATAGTGGTGTCTCTACTGGCTTTCATCGCAACTAATTGATCAATAATTTGTGCCCAAATAGTGAGTGTTTTATTGGACTCTCCATCAGGTAATATTAGAGACGTAACATTTTTATCTTGTAATTGTGATACTAAGGACTCCAAATATAATGGCGCAACCACTTCATTAGTGACGATTAAACAATCATTACCAGAGATCCATTCATCAAAAACAAACCCGTCCTTAAAAAAGGCAGAGCCAATAATTATTGGATAAGCCCTCTCATTCAAATCTACATAAAGCGTCTCTTGATTTATCAATCTATTTGCCTGTTTATTTTTTATTATTTACTTTAACTCAACGCATCAAAAATCTCTTGCGCCACACTATTTATCTTTCTACCATCAGTATCAATAATCATATCCGCGATTGATCGATATAATGGGTCACGAATCTTCATCAAATCTTCTAAGACTTTTTTTGAGTTTTTATTTGTCAGTAATGGTCTTTCTTTGCCTCTACTCGTTCGCTCAACCTGCTTCATAATACTTGCATATAAATAAATTACAGTTCCTCTGGAGCCAAGGAAAATTCGATTTTTTTTCCGCAATATTGCGCCGCCACCAGTAGCTAGAATGATACCTTGTCTTTCAGATAATTCTTCAATTACTTTCTCCTCACGATCTCTAAAACCATCTTCACCCTCTTTTTCAAAGATAAATGGAATATCAACCCCTGTTCTACTTTCAATCTCCTCATCACTATCAATGAATTGATGGTGCAGTAGTCTGGATAATTGACGGCCCACAGCTGTTTTACCTGCACCCATTGGCCCTACAAGAAAATAATTCCTTGATTGTTTCATGGTTATCTCTAAATTTAAGTAAGTGATAATTCTACCGATATAGTTTAGATACACAAATTTGCTGAGAATTACATAAAATTTATTAAAAAAGGCTTATAATTTTAAGTACGTGAAAAAAAATAAAAAATATAGAAATATCTTTGAAAAAAATGCTCACTAATTTCTAAATTTTAATATGAATTTAAAAATCGAAAAATCCAATAAAAAAAATCTAGTCTCGCTATTTTGCTATTGGTTTGCATTATTTAGCGGACTCGCCGTGGCGTTCTCTATCATTATGACAGCAGGTATATTAGCGGCATACCTATATGTAAAGCCAAGCTTACCGGCAGCTGAAACTATTCGTGAAATCCCCCTAGAGACGCCTTTAAAAATTTATAGTCGTGATGGAAGACTGATTGATGAAATCGGAGAACGAAAACGTATTATTATTTCTTATGATGATTTGCCTGAGCATGTTATACACGCTTTTATTGCAGCGGAAGATCGACGTTTCTTTGATCATCCTGGTGTTGATTACCAAGGAACTCTCAGAGCTGCCCTCAATATAATCATCACTGGAGAGATCAGTGGTGGAGGCAGTACCCTGACTCAGCAACTGGCGAGAGATTACTTCCTCAACAGAAGAAGGTTATTCACACGTAAAATTCTAGAGGCATTTTTGGCATACAATATCGAACAAGAGTTTTCGAAAAAAGAAATTATGACGCTCTTTGTAAATAAGATGTTCTTTGGGCAGCGTGCTTACGGTGTTGCCGCAGCAGCACAAGTATTCTTTGGAAAGAATATCAATAATATAAATATTGCAGAGGCAGCGACACTTGCTGGTGTTTTACCTGCACCATCGAACTATAATCCAGTCAGAAGTCCAAATTTAGCTAAGATCAGAAGAAACTATGTCCTCTCAAGAATGCTTCAATTAGAGTTTATTGATGATGTAAATTATAAAACTTCAATTGAATACCCTGTTGTTTCAAAACTACATGGAACAGCCAGTGAATTATCAGCTCCATACGTAGCAGAAATGGTTCGTATTGCCATGATTGAACGATACGGGAAAAATGCCACACGAGATGGCTATAAAGTAATCACCACGATAGACTCGAAAATACAAAAAGCGGCCACTTATTCATTAAGGAGAGGTTTATTAGAATATTCTCACCGTCAAGGTTATCAGGGACCAATTGATCATATTGATATTGCAAGCTTAAATACTTCATTACCGTTTGAAAATTGGCCAGAAAATATACAGCTTTCAATTAGTAAATATAGTGAGCTTGCTGTTCTCAAACCAGCCATAGTCACGGATTTAAATTTTGATAATTCTGCCGATATACTATTTAGTTCTGGAGAAAGATCTGATTTATCTTGGCGTACTTTAAAATGGGCTAAGCCATATGGAAGTATTGGAAGGTCTAAGTTGCCAAAAAATGTAGCTGATATATTAAAGATAGGCGACGTCATTTACGTAATGTCAACCACAACAGGAGAATATGCTCTAGCAGAAATTCCTTCAGCAAATGCTGCCGTAGTCTCTATAGATCCGTTTGATGGAGCAATCACATCGCTAAGCGGTGGTTTTGATTATAATATAAATAAAATTAATCATGCATTAAATGAAAGACGGCAACCTGGATCCTCGTTCAAACCTTTAATATATTCTGCCGCTCTCGCTGAAGGTAATAATGCTTCAACAATTTTACTTGATGCCCCCGTTGTTATGAGCTCAAAAGAGCTAGAAGAAGACTGGCGACCATCAAATTACAGCGGAAGGTTTTATGGTGAACAAAGATTAAGAGAAGCTTTAGTCCGTTCGATGAATTTAGCAACGGTTAGATTGCTCCTAGAAAAAACAGGAATTAATAACGCCATAGAACATATCAAACCATTTGGCTTTAGTGGGGATGCTTTACCTGCAAACGGTGGCTTGGCGTTAGGGGCAGGATCAGCGTCTGCTTTAGATATGGCACAAGCTTATGCTGTATTTGCTAATGGAGGTTATTCAGTTGACCCGTTTATAATAGATGCTATTAGAAATTCTGAAGATGAAGTAATTTATCAGAGCTCCAAACCCATTGTCTGCTCTGCCTGTGAAAAAGACACATCAATTACAGAAAACGCGGTACTTAATCAAACACAAGAAGCAGAAGAAGCAGAGTATAATCTAAATCAGATGGCAGAGATTGTTGATGTCTATAAACCAAATGCTAACTTCTCTCCTGAATTATACAAAGACATTAGCTTAGCCTCCAGAATTATAACCGAACATAATGCTTTTCTAATGCAAGATATGTTACGTGAAGTCATTAGAAGAGGCACTGGAGTTAGAGCAAGGCGAGAATTAGGAAGAACAGATCTCTCTGGAAAAACTGGAACAACAAATGACTATAGAGATGCTTGGTTTGCAGGATTTAATAATGATATTTCGGCAGTTGTATGGGTTGGTAATGATAATAATGAACCTTTAGGGAATGGTGAGCAAGGATCTAGAACTGCTCTACCAATATGGATTGAGTTGATGAGAACAACGCTAGATAAAGCCCCAGAAAGCAGCATGAAAATGCCAAAAGATATGATCACAGTAAGGATATCAAAAATAACTGGTTGCCCCGCAAAGTCCAATGATACAAATGAGATAATGTTTGAAGTTTTTCATAAGGATAATCTACCAAGCTGTGAGGAAAATAATCAATCACAAGATATATTCAATTAAATAGTATAAATCTTTCATAAAAGTGAATACTAAATCGCAAATAAAAAATATGATAGCTCAAGAAACCGCTCGTATTATGGTGGAACAAGGAATTGAAAAATATCATACTGCAAAAAATAAAGCGGCTGAGAATCTTAATTTTCATAGCTTAGGCTGCTTGCCACGTAACTCTGAAATTGAAGAAAAATTGAAAGAATACTATCGATTATTTGATGGTCAATCACATCAAGATAAAATGTTAAAATTACGTAAAATTGCATTATCTGTAATGGATTTATTTTGTAGTTTTCAATCCTTCCTCGTCGGCCCCGTAGCAAACGGAACTGCTGCTGCACCTCTAATCAACATTCACTTAAGTGCAGAGAATATAGAAGACGTAATGCAACATCTAGATGAACAATTGATCGCCTATAGACATTACACAAGGCAATTAAAAACAGGCCATCAGACAACAAAGGATTTCAAAGGATTGACTTTTATTTACAAAAATACTGATATCGAAGTAACCGTATTTACACACAAAGAAATAAAGCAAACTCCGCTAAGCAGAATTAATAATAAACCAATGAAAAGAATCAAAGCAAAGGCGCTAAAAGAGCTTTTGGTGATTTCAGGTCCGAGCTTCTAAAGACAAATAATCTCTTTCAGCTTGACCAGTATAAAGCTGCCTTGGGCGACTAATTTTTCCCGTAGGATCAGCAATCATTTCTCGCCAATGCGCGACCCAACCAACGGTTCTGCCTATAGCAAACATGACTGTAAACATAGAGGTTGGAATACCAAGAGCTTGATAAATTATACCGGAATAAAAATCAACATTAGGATAAAGGTTTTTTTCGATGAAGTACGGATCACTTAAGGCAACTTCTTCTAATTCAAGAGCCAATTCAAGCAGTGGTGAATTATTTCTGCCTTTTTGGTTCAGTACTTTATGGCACGTTTCTCTGATGATTTTAGCTCGAGGATCATAATTTTTATAAACCCGATGGCCAAATCCCATCAAACGAAATGGATCATCTTTATCTTTTGCTTTGGCTATATATTTTTGTATATTTTTTGTACTACCAATATCTTCTAGCATTCTTAATACAGCTTCATTAGCCCCACCATGAGCTGGGCCCCATAATGCAGATATACCTGCGGCAATTGCTGAATAAGGATTTGCTCCTGAGCTTCCTGCCATTCGAACTGTTGAGGTTGAACAATTTTGCTCATGATCGGCGTGTAATATAAATAATAAATCTAATGCTTCTGCTGCAATTGGATCTATATCTTGATTTTCTGCAGGCACAGAAAAAAACATATGCAATAAATTTTCGCAATACCCTAGATCATTGCGAGGATAAACAAAGGGTTGGCCCACTGAATGTTTATATGCTGCAGCAGCGATTGTGGGTAGCTTAGCAATGATACGGTGTGCAAATATTTCACGTGCATGAACACTATTGATGTCCATAGTGTCATGATAATAGGCAGACATTGAACCAACAATGGCAGACAACATGGCCATTGGGTGCGCATCATAACGAAAGCCGTTAAAAAAACGTAACATACCTTCATTTAACATAGTGTGATGAGTAATTGATGAAGAAAAATCATTCAATAAATCTTTATTAGGGAGATCTCCATAAAGAAGTAGATATGCCACCTCGATAAAGTTTGATGATTTTGCTAGTTGCTCAACCGGATATCCACGATAAAGTAATATGCCCTCATCACCGTCTATATAAGTTATTTTACTTTGACAGCTTGCTGTAGAAACAAAACCAGGATCATATGTAAAAACATTCTTTTCTTTGTATAACTTAGTTATATCAAGAACATCTGGGCCTATTGTCCCTGAAGCTACAGGTAACTCGATTGAATCTGAACCGTCAGATGATTTTAATATAAATGCATCTTTTGTCATTATTTAGTTTCTACTGTATGCGCAAGACATTCGAATTTATGATTTACCATACTTACGACGGAATTTATCAACTCTACCACCAGAATCAACAGTCTTTTGTTTTCCGGTGTAAAAAGGATGTGAGGCAGACGAGATTTCAACAGGATAATATGGGTAAGTTTTTCCATCTTCCCATTCTCTTGTTTCTTTTGGGTCTAAAGTTGAACGAATAAGGAAGTACTTATCTACACCAATATCATGGAATAGAACTTCACGGTATTCAGGATGTATTTCTTTTTTCATAATAGTAATATCCCGCCTACAAAAAGGTGTCATTAATTGGGCGCGTAGAATAGCTGTAAACCAATGTTTTTTCAAGCTATTTTTCTAAGAGATATTTATCCACAGAACCTGTGGATAAACCTGTGGAAGAAAATTGGGTGAACGGTCTTAGTCTATATAATTAAGGCATTTTTACTAAAATGATTAAATAATGTACATTTTAATAAATTCATTTATATCAGTAACTTATGTCAACTATATTGCCATAAATATGAAACTAGATCAATTTCACAAGTAAAATATAGTAACAGTTTTTTGATGTGCATAAACATTTTCTATGTTTTAGATTCCTTAAGACTATTTTTAGTAAAAAATATCTTAAGCAGGTAAAAATTCTGCCTGAATATCATCTAAAAAACGAAAGCCAAGCGCAGTTGGAACCCATTGCTCTTTTTTGATCTCTTTCATTAATCCAAGATGTTGAAGATTAGTGAGTTTTTGTTCAATAAGATGGAAAGATAATCCTGTAGAGCATTCAAAATGTTTTTTACTAAAGCCAGACATTAATCTTAAGTTATTTATCATATACTCAAGCAAGATATCAGACTGATCAAGAGTTTTTAAAGCGTTCTTTTCAATACTTTCAAAACTATGGTTCATATAAGCTCTTGGTAAAGCTGGTTTTTGATATCGTTTTATCTCATCATTTATTGCATATTTACCATGAGCGCCCGCACCAACTGCAATATAATCACCAAACATCCAATAATTAATATTATGCCGGCACTCTAGTCCAAGTTTCGCAAAAGCTGATATCTCATATCTTTCATAACCCGCCTTGCTTAATAATGATAGCCCCTCTTCGTGAATTGAATAAAGTAAATTATGTGGTGGTATATTCTTCGGTCTTTTTTTATAAAAAAGTGTATTAGGTTCCAAGGTAAGCTGATAATAAGAGATATGCTCTGGATTCAAATCAATCAATTTACGCATATCTTCAGTGGCCATTTCTAATGTTTGATTTGGCAAACCAAACATTAGATCTATATTTATGCTCTCAAAATTAGCTAATAACGCTTCCTCATAACAAGAAAAAATTTCTGACGGGCCATGTATTCTTCCCAACAATTTTAGTGACTCTTGATTAAAACTTTGCGCTCCAATTGATAACCGATTGACTCCTGCGAATCTGTATTCAGATAAATTTTTATACTCCAAAGAACCTGGATTAGTTTCCATCGTTATCTCAATATCATCTGAAATAATGAATTGTGTTTTTATATATTCTAATATTTCTTTTATTTCACTCGGATCAAAAAGGCTTGGTGTTCCTCCACCAATAAATATTGTTTTCAATTCGGCGCCTAAAAACCTTCTTCCTTCCATGGCAATATCTTTCTGAAGAATGCGAATGTATTTTTTTCGATCTCGCATAGAACCTTCTAAGTGTGAATTGAAGTCACAGTAAGGGCATTTTTTTACGCACCATGGAAGATGAAGATAGAGCGAGGAGGGGAAGGAAATTTTTCTACTCAATTGAATTCTTAAATATTAATTTTTTACTTAAAAGCTCTTCAACAAGCCGCTTATTAGCTTTACCTCGGTGACTGTGTTTATTTTTAAACGTAACCGACAGTTCAGCAGCTGTTAATTGTAATTCTGGAATAAAAAAAATTGGATCATAACCAAATCCTTTTTGGCCAGTTTTTTTTTGACAAATCAAGCCATGCCATTCTCTCTCAATAATAATAGGCTCGTTATCGTCATGAGAGCGAATATAGACCAAACAGCAATGGAATTTTGCCTGTCTTTCATTTTCATTTTTCATTTCTTTTAAAAGTAAATCAATATTTTCTTGATCACTTGAATTTAGCCCAGCATATCTAGCAGAATAAATACCTGGCCTGCCATCTAAAGTATCAACAATCAAGCCAGAGTCATCGGCAATCACTGGGTGGCCTGAAAATGAAGCCGCATGACGTGCCTTTTCCAATGCATTAGCTAGAAAAGTTTTCCCTGTTTCCTCTGCAGCTGAAATACCAATACTATTTTGAGTAATAATATCTACTTGATAATCACTAAAGTATGATTGTAACTCTCTTAATTTACCTTGATTATTACTAGCGAGAATAATTTTTTGTTTATTTGGCACTGATTATCTCTCATCATTTAATTAATAAATTAATACTTTTTAATCCTCAATAATTTTTCTTTGCTTTGCAATAATATCTTGAATCCCAGCTTCGGCTAGTGAAAGCATGGCATCAAGCTCCTCTTTTTTAAATGTTCGGCCTTCCGCGGTACCTTGAATCTCAATAAATTCTCCAAGATCATTCATTACAATATTCATATCGGTCTCTGCGGAACTATCTTCAATATAATTCAAATCCAAAATAGGTTCATTTTGATAAATGCCAACAGATATAGCCCCTAAATAATTAGTGAGTGGGTCAACATCTATTAAATCTTTTTTTAACAAATTATTAACAGCTATTTTCAATGCTAGGTATGCACCACTTATTGCAGCAGTCCGAGTACCTCCATCAGCTTGAATAACATCACAGTCTAAAGTAATTGTTTTCTCTCCAAGGGCATTTAAGTCAATAGCTCCCCTCATTGCACGTCCAATCAACCTCTGTATTTCCTGAGTTCTGCCACTCTGCTTGCCTCTTGTCGCCTCTCTATTTGACCTTGTATGAGTGGCTCGAGGTAGCATTCCATACTCAGCTGTTATCCAGCCAGAGCCTTGTCCTTTTATCCAGCGAGGTACTCTAGATTCAATGGATGCTGTACATAAGACCTTTGTATCACCAAAAATAGCTAGCACACTGCCTTCAGCATGCTTGGTATAATTAATTGTAAAATCGATTTCACGTAATTCATTATTTTTTCTACCATCTTTTCGCATTACCTGCTCCCTAATCTTTAATATCTAGATATATATGAGGTTTAATTGATTATTACGCTATTTAAAATTAAATTTTTTAAAAAAAATAAAATTATTTATTGAACAAAT
The DNA here is from genome assembly GCA_964275745.1 of uncultured Woeseiaceae bacterium. GTDB lineage: Bacteria > Pseudomonadota > Gammaproteobacteria > Steroidobacterales > Woeseiaceae > SP4260. The sequence goes on from CAXYCT010000015.1 coordinate 18,903, forward strand.
CATGGAACATATCCAAACTATTCATTTAAATAGTAAAAAAGCATTATATGAATATTCCAGCCAATTTGTTTGTTATTTCTGCTCCATCTGGCGCTGGTAAAACCACGTTGGTTAAAAAATTAATTTCTAGAAATAAGAAATTAAAGTATTCGGTATCATATACCACACGCACTCCAAGAAAAAATGAAATTGATGGTCATGATTATTTCTTTGTGTCTGTAAGTGAATTTAATGACTTAAAAAGTAAAAATGCGTTCATCGAGCATGCCAACGTCTTTGGGAATCTTTATGCCACTAATAAAGGGCAAGTCAAAAATATCTTAAAAAATAATTATCACGCAATTTTAGAAATTGACTGGCAAGGCGCACAACAGGTACGAAAATCAATGCCGCAATGTACTTCAATCTTTATTTTACCGCCATCTCAAGAAATATTAAGCAAGAGATTGGTTGATCGTGCAACCGATACAAAAGAAACCATAGAAAAAAGACTTAATGAGGCGCTTGATGATATGTCGCATTGGAGTGAATTTGATTATTGCATTATTAATGATGACTTAGATGTCGCAGCAGATGAATTAGAAGCTATTTTTTTTGAAAAAAGTAATTACAGCGATACAAAGAATCCAGCTTTAATAAAAAAAATTAGCAAGATACTCGTGTAGTGTCCTCAGAAGTAGGATAGAATCTAATTTTTATAGGGTTGATTAAACAAAATTAACAGGAAATATGATGGCCAGAATAACTGTAGAAGATTGTATGCACAACGTTGATAATATATTTGACATGATTCTCATGGCTGCAAAAAGAGCAAAAAAAATAGCTCATGGTGCTGATGTACTCGTAGATCGAGAAAATGACAAGCCTACTGTTCTTGCTTTGCGAGAAATAGCAGCTGGTGAAATTTCTCCCAGCGTACTCGAAAAAATGGACCTAATGGAAGCCGAAGCTTTACTTCATACTGATGAATCAGATGAAATTATGCCTCTTCAAAGCCTGTCAATTGGAAAATAATTAATCTGTCGTTTTATATAATCACAACTTCGCTTTATCTTGGTTAATGAATATAAACTAATATGGATTACGCGAAGCTAATTCGTCAAAAAGTCATCACTGGCTCAAAAAAAGAAGAAAAATTACTTCAGCAATTGCTTGCTTCGCTCTCAGGCTATATGCCCTCACCCGAAATAGAGATAGTTGTAAAAGCCTATGAATATGGTGCAAAAGCTCATTTAAATCAGCGGCGATTGAGTGGTGAATCTTATATATGTCATCCCTTATCAGTTGCTCAGATTTTGGCTAATATGCGAATGGATAGCCAAACCATTTCTGCTGCTTTACTTCATGATGTCATTGAAGATACTGATATAAATTCAATTGACTTAGAAAATATCTTCAATAAAGAAATCGCCATGCTAGTTGATAGCGTCAGTAAACTTGATCAAATAAAATTTAATAGTCGTGCAGAGGCACAAGCAGAAACGTTCCGCAAAATGATACTTGCAATGGTTGAGGATATCCGTGTAATTTTTATAAAGTTATCTGATCGTTTGCATAATATGCGGACTTTAGAACATCTTCCGACCCAAAAAAGAAAATTGAAAGCAAAAGAGACGCTGGAAATTTATGCGCCCATAGCAAATCGATTAGGCATTAACAAAATAAAAAATGAACTAGAAGATCTTGGGTTACAGCATCTTTATCCCTACCGATATAGAGTTATTAGTAAAGCCCTAAAGAAAAGTAAAGGTGGCCAAAAAAGGATTGTAAAAAAAATTTCCTCTCGAATCTTAGCGGCAATGAATAATGAAGATATTAAAGGGGAAGTCATTGGGAGAGAAAAACAACTCTATAGTATTTACAAAAAAATGAAAATAAAAAAGCGGGCTCTAGATGAAGTAGCTGATGTCTATGGATTTAGAATTATCGTAAATGACGTCAATAATTGTTATCAGTTACTTGGAATTATTCACGGTTTATACAAACCTATGCCAGGACGCTTTAAAGATTATATCGCCATTCCAAGAATTAATGGCTATCAATCATTACATACCACCCTTTTTGGGCCGAACGGTCTGCCATTAGAAATCCAAATTAGAACAATAGTAATGAATCGATTGGCTGAATCTGGCATTGCAGCTCATTGGCAATATAAAGCGGTTGACAAAAATACCGCCGTACCTCATTTACAAACAAGGCAATGGCTACAAGACATCGGTGAACTAGAAGAAAGTATGAGTTCAGCGGAATTTTTAGAAAATGTAAAAGTTGACCTGTTTCCAGATAAAATATATGTCTTTACTCCGAATGGAGACATTATGCCTCTTCCAAAAGGAGCAACTGTAATAGATTTTGCTTATTCCGTACATACAGATATAGGCAACCAATGTATTGAGGCTGAGATAGATCGAACTTTAGTACCACTAAGGTCAATTCTGGAAAATGGCCAGACAGTAAAAATCATTACTGATAAAAATGCTAAGCCAAATCCAAATTGGATTAATTTTGCAGTTACGGCAAAAGCACTTTCGAGCATACAAGATTATTTAAAAACCATTCGTAAAAGTGATGCTTATGAGCTTGGAAGAAAATTACTCAATGCAGCTCTTGATGACTTAAATACCTCACTTCGCAAGATTGGGAAGAAACGACAAAATGAGTTATTTAATGAACTAGGAATTGAAAATTTAAATACGCTATACCAGGAAATTGGTTTGGGTGACCGACTCGCCCCATTAATAGCAAGATCCCTTACCAGTGAAATAAATGAAAATACTAAAGTCAAAAAAACCAATTTAGTCATTGAGGGCACTGAAGGAATGATAGTGAGTTATGGGCATTGTTGTTATCCTATCCCTGGTGATGATGTAATGGGCTACATGAGCTCCGGAAGAGGAGTAGTTATTCATAAGAATAGCTGTCGCAATCTAAGAATATTTCGAAAACATCCAACGAAATGGTTATCTGTAAGTTGGCAAAAGAATATAAAAAGAAAATTTCCTAGTCAAATTCATGTCGAAACAGAAAATAAAACAGGAGTATTGGCTGAAGTCGCGAGCACAATAGCAGATTCTGATTCTAATATTGAATCTGTAATAGTGGCAAGCCATGAGGATTACTCAGAATTAATATTTGTATTAAATGTAGATGATAGAATTCATCTCGCGCAAATAATAAGAAATATAAGAAATATGAAAGAAGTACATCGTATTACTAGAGAAAAAACTTAATTATAAAATTTGGGAAATTAAAATGAAAAAAACTATTCATACTGATAATGCACCAGGTGCGATTGGCACCTATAGTCAAGCTGTTGTAACTGACAATCTAATCTTTATTTCTGGTCAAATACCCCTCGATCCAGAATCCATGGAAATTGTTTCAGGTGACTTTAAAGATAGAACACATAGAGTCTTCAAAAGCCTAAAAAATATAGCAATTGCAGCAGGTGGAACTCTGGATGATGCAGTTAAGGTAACTATTTTTCTTACAGATTTAGATAACTTTACAGCTGTTAACGAGGTAATGGCTGAATATTTCCAAAAACCTTACCCAGCCAGAGCAGCAGTTGGTGTTTCTGCGCTACCAAAAGGGGTAGATGTTGAGATCGAAGCTATAATTGGTAAATCAGGATAAATTTAATTAATTTTACCAGATAATGCTGAAACTAAATGGTGAAATAGATGCACTAAAAGGAGTAGGTCCAGCTCTAAAAATAAAATTAAATGATCGTGGCGTAAATACTATTGAAGATATCTTATTTTTACTACCCAATAGATATGAAGACAGAACTATTTTGTATGATATACAAAATGCACCAATCAATGAGCATGTTTTAATCACAGGAAAAATAATAGAATCCAAAATTCTATTTTATGGACGAAGGAGTCTATTTGTAAAAATTCAAGATGATTCAGCAACACTCAATCTAAGATTCTTTTATTTTTCAAGAGCACAACTTCAACAATTTAAAAAAAATACTCACATAATATGTTTTGGGTTATTAAAATCTAATGGCAAAAAGTCTGAGATGTTTCATCCAGAATATCGATTTATTGAATCAAGCAATGCATTCAAACTAGATGATAAACTCACACCTATCTATCCATCAATTGATGGTATACAGACCGGAAGACTGCGTAATTTGGTAGGTCAAGCTATAGAAATAATGCGGAAATCAGAGCCAAACGAATATTTACCAGAGAATATTCTCAAAGAAATTAAAATGCCAAGCTTACGTGAAGCTCTGATTAATTTACATCAACCTCCAGCAAATCTAAAACATACCGATATCAGTCATGCAATTAAGCATTATAAAGAAAGATTATCCTTTGAAGAATTATTAGCTAATTATATTAGCCTAAGAAGACTTAGACTACTTGCTGCAAATACTGCTGCAGACTCTCTTCAATTAGGGAAGGATAAAGTAAATCAATTCGTTCGAACTCTAAAATTTGAATTAACAGCATCTCAAAAACAAGTCTGCAATGAAATTGTAGCTGACCTCAATAAATCACAACCAATGATGAGAATGCTTCAGGGTGATGTTGGCTCTGGAAAAACAGTAGTGGCGGCGATTGCTTGTCTAAAAACAATTATGAATAAAAAACAAGCCGCTATTATGGCACCAACTGAATTACTTACCGAACAACATATGGAGTCTTTTTCAGCATGGTTTATAAAGCTCGACATAAAGATAGTTAAATTAACCGGCGGACAAAAAAAATCTACTCGTGACAATAACCTTCGTCAAATCAAGCAAGGTGAAGCTAATTTAGTTATTGGAACGCATGCCCTATTTCAAGAGGGAGTTATTTTTAAAGATTTAGCATTAATAGTAATTGATGAACAACATCGATTTGGGGTTAATCAAAGGGTAGCTCTTAGAGAAAAAGGAAGTCAGTTTAAAAAACAACCTCACCAATTGATTATGACTGCAACACCAATTCCAAGAACGCTTGCAATGGCAGCTTATGCCGATCTAGATTCCTCGATAATTGACGAACTACCTGTTGGAAGAAAAGCAGTCGAGACACTGGTTATTCCCAATGATAAACGCCCATCAGTCATTGAAAGAGTAAAAAATGCTTGTACAAAAGGACAACAAGCTTATTGGGTTTGTCCATTAATCGATGAGTCAGAATCAATCAAAGCAGATGCAGCAACGGATCGATATGAATATTTAAAAAAGATAATTAAACCTCTAAAAATAGGACTTGTTCATGGCAGGCAAAAACAGGCTGAAAAAGAAAAACCATGCGTTTATTTAAAGAAGCTAAAATTGATCTGTTAGTGGCAACCACTGTCATAGAAGTTGGTGTCAACATCCCAAATGCAAGCTTAATGATTATTGAAAATGCCGAAAGAATGGGATTGACTCAATTACACCAATTAAGGGGTCGAGTTGGGCGCGGAAATCAGCAAAGTCATTGTATTTTATTGTACAAAAAACCGCTTGGCTCTCTCGCATATGATAGATTATCTATATTACGTGAAACTAATGATGGGTTTATTATTGCCCAAAAAGACCTTGAGCTTCGAGGTCCTGGTGAATTGCTGGGAACAAAACAAACTGGATTACCGCAATATAGAATTGCCGACTTACTTAGGGATGCTCACCTACTTCCCAAAGTACAAAAAATAGCTGAAATAATGATGCAGGATTTTCCTAACAAAACAAATAAAATTATCATGCGGTGGGCTAATGATAACCAAGAATATGGAAAAGTTTAAGCAATAAATGACTTCTAATATAAATAAAAATATTAACAACTATCTTCTTCTAATGAGGCTAGACAAGCCCATTGGAATCTGGTTATTAATGTGGCCTATGCTCTGGTCTTTATGGATTGCTAGTGAAGGACAGATCTCAATAAAAATTTTATTAATTTTCTTATTTGGAGTCATAATCATGCGCTCTGCTGGATGTGTATTAAACGACTTCGCTGACAGAAAGATAGACCCTCATGTAAAAAGGACTCAAAACCGACCTATAGCATCTGGAAAAGTCTCTGAAAAAGAGGCAATAATTTTATTCCTTTTTTTAATGACTGTAGCTTTTGGCTTAATCTTTTTTCTAAATACAACAACAAAGGTCCTTGCTGTTTTTGGAGCCTCTATTACCGCCATATATCCATTTGTTAAAAGAGTATTATCTGCCCCTCAATTAATACTGGGCTTTGCTTTTGGTTGGGGAGTGCCTATGGCTTTTGCGGCAGTTCTTGGTCATGTGCCACTTCTTGGTTGGTTAATTTTCATTATCGCTATAATTTGGGCTTTAATATATGACACTTATTATGCAATGGTTGATCGCGATGATGATTTAAAACTGGATGTTAGGTCAACGGCTATTCTTTTTGGTCGATATGATTTATTTATTATCGGTATACTTCAGTGCTTGATGCTTACCTTATTATTTTTTATGGCAAAATTAGCTGCCTTAGGAATATGGGTATATATAGCAATCATAGTCTCCATGCTTATGATGGTTTATCACCAGTGGTTGGCCAAAGAAAGAGATAGGGAGTCATGCTTCAAAGTCTTCATGCACAATCATTATATTGGTATGGCTATTTTTATTGGTATCGTCCTTCACTATCAAACATAAATCGAAGAAAGTATGACTAAAAATATATTTTTTCAGCACAATATAGAAAGAAAATCTGATGCTGCGGCAATAACATTCTCTAAGCATGATTTTATCCACCATCATTGCCGTAATGACCTGATTGAAAGAATGCAACTAATGAATTTAAACCCAAAAATAGCTGTCGACTTAGGATGTGCTATTGGCTCAAGCTCAAGATTTCTAGCGAAACACTATAAAAAATGCCATATCTTTAGTTTAGATTTGTCGCTTAACATGCTTATAGAATCAAGAAAAAAACGCTCCTTTTTAACTCCTATCTCAGAAATACAAGCGTCTGCCAATTCTTTACCATTCAAAAATAATTCAATCGATTTAATCTTTGCAAACCTTCTGATGCCTTGGATTGAAGATCTCCCCTTATTCTTTACTGAAATTAGTCGCATACTGAAAAATGATGGTTTATTTATTTTTTCTACGCTTGGGCCAGATAGTTTACAAAATATAAAATCAATATGGAGTAAAGTTGATGACTTTGAGCATGTTAATCCTTTCATAGATATGCATATTATTGGTGATCAAATATTACAATCTGGTATTGGTGATCCTGTCTTAGACGCTGAAAAACTCACTATTAATTACAAAGACATTAATTCACTATTTTCTGATATAAAAAATTCTGGAAGTACCAACTGTTTAAAAGATAAAAATCCAGCATTAACAGGTAAGAAAAAATTTAAAGAATTCAAGCTAGCACTGAGAAAAAGTATGACTAAAGATCAATTCAATATCGAATTAGAACTAATATATGGTCATGCATGGGGCAAACATTTAAACTCACATCCTAATGAATATTCAATTGATATTTCAAAGATAAGAAAACATACAAAATAAAAAATACACATGACAAAAATAAATCGATACTTAAATTTTTTAATGCCCTATATTCTTTTACTAATATTAATATATTGTTTTGCATCGCTCGGTTTCTGGCAGCTAGATAGAGCTAAGGAAAAAGATACCTTAAATGAGGCATATGTATCTGAAACTAGTTATTTAAAGATTCGAGATGATTTAGCTATAGATGAATATCAACAAATTCAATCTAACGGGGAATATATAACTGAAAAACAAATTATCATTGATAACATTATTAGAAATGGGCAATTAGGACAAATGATAATTTCTCCCTTTGAGATAAGCAGTGAGTTACCTTTGCTGCTTGTTAATCGAGGCTGGATTAAAAAAAATATTAATTCTAATGAAAAACCAGATATTAATATTAATGTAATGATTAATTCAGTCAAAGGAAGATCTGGCAATCTCCCAAAAATGGCAATTAGAGACTCTGAAGCATTTAGTGAAAGCATCGCTTGGCCTATGTTAGGTACATATCCCAAGATAAATGAAATTGAAATTCTTTTAGAGCGTAAAATATTGCCTTATATATTATTATTGGACTTAGAAGAAGAAAACGGTTTTCAAAGGAATTGGGAGCCAAGAATATCTAGTACTTCGACTAATTATGGCTATGCCATTCAATGGTTTTTAATGTGTTTTGGGGTGACCGTTATTTTAATAATTAAACTGAAAAAATTATTAATAAATAACAAATAATAAACTTCTAAATTAAGTCAAATTAAAATTGATGGTATAATTAACATTGTTAATATTTCTTTAATAAACTAATAAGGCAAAAAAATTGCAAAGTGTTCCGCGCTCCAATCAAGCAAATTGGCAAGATTATTATGAGCTAACAAAGCCACGTGTTGTGGTTTTAATTGTCTTTTGTGGCATTGTTGGAATGCTACTAGCCACCAGTGCATTCCCCCCTTTAGATGTAATATTTTTTGGTGCTTTAGGAATAGGTCTTAGCGCCTCTTCAGCCGCTGTAATCAATCATGTTCTTGATGCTAAAATTGATGAAAAGATGACTCGAACTAAAAATCGTCCATTACCTCAAGGTAAAATTTCTCAAAAAAAAGCATTAATTTTTTCTTTTATCTTATGCATTATTTCAATGTTAATACTTTTATTAAGAATCAACATTTTAACTGCTGTTTTAACTTTTCTATCCTTAATTGGCTATGCAGTGATCTATACGGTGTATTTAAAAAGAGCAACACCTCAGAATATAGTCATCGGCGGAGCCGCTGGTGCTGCGCCGCCTGTTCTTGGCTGGACGGCGGTAACTGGAGAAATTCATAGTGACGCTTTAATTCTCTTTCTTATTATATTTCTCTGGACTCCACCTCATTTCTGGGCTTTAGCTATTGCAAGAAAAGATGATTATGAAAAAGCTAATATTCCAATGCTTCCAGTTACACATGGCAATGACTTTACACGCTTGTTTATACTAAATTATACAATTCTATTAGTAGGCATAACTATATTGCCTTATCAAACTGGCATGAGTGGGCTAATTTATTTAATCACAGCAATAGCAACAGGAGCTGCCTTTTTATGGTACGCAATTAAATTAAAAAAAGACGAAGATATTGAGCTGCCAATGAGAGTTTTTCGATTTTCGATACATTATTTAACAATCTTATTTACAGCTTTACTCGTAGATCATTATCTACCATTAAGAATTAGTGATTTTTTGATATAAATGGATGTAACCCCAATACTTGACTCTCTTAACGAGCCACAGCGAGAAGCAGTTTCTGGGCCTGCCTCACCAATGCTCGTAATTGCTGGCGCTGGAAGTGGAAAAACAAGAGTCTTAACGCATCGTATTGCATGGTTGATTGATGTAGAACAAACCTCGCCTCATCATATTATGGCCGTTACATTCACGAACAAAGCTGCTAAAGAAATGCGAAATCGCATTGAAGAATTACTTGATATACCGGTTAATAACCTTTGGATTGGGACTTTTCATGGAATAGCTCACCGCTTTTTGAGAAGACATGCATCTGAGATAGGTTTACAAAAAAACTTTCAAATAATTGATTCTAGCGACCAACTTCGAATAATAAAAAGATTAGTCAAAAGTCTTGGGTTAGACGATGATCGATATAATCCTAAAAATATTCAACATTTTATTAATAAACAGAAAGATGAGGGGTTACGCTCGCATCATATAAATAATAATAATGATCCAGATTTAATTCAAAATATTAAACTATATGAGAGTTATCAAAATATATGCGATCAAGGAAGTCTCGTTGATTTTGCTGAGCTCTTATTAAGATCATATGAACTATTTAGAGATAATCCATTAGTACTTGGGAAGTATCACAGGATATTTAAGCACCTTTTGGTCGACGAATTTCAAGATACAAATACTATTCAATATGCATTTTTAAGATTATTAACAGGCCCAGAAAGTATTCCTTTTGCGGTTGGTGATGAGGATCAGTCGGTGTATGGATGGCGTGGCGCGAAAATCAAGCATATTAAACAATTTCAAAATGATTTTCCAATAACGAAAATAATTACACTAGAACAAAATTATCGTTCAACTGCTACTATTTTAAAAGCTGCCAATGCGATTATTACTAATAACGAAAAGAGAATGCCCAAAGAGCTTTGGACAGACGGAAAGGCTGGGGATTTACTCAAAATATATTCAGCATTTAATGAAAGGGATGAGGCAAGCTTTATCGTAAGTAGAATTTCTGATTGGGAGAAACAGGGCAATAAAAGATCTGAAGCAGCCATTATTTATCGATCTAATGCTCAATCTAGGGCGCTTGAAGAGGCATTAATTAGTGCGTCTATGCCATACAGAATATACGGTGGGCTAAGATTTTTTGAGAGATCTGAAATTAAAGACGCGCTAGCTTATTTGCGAGTAGTTACATATCAAACGGATGATACTTCTTTTGAAAGAATAGTAAATAAGCCAGCTCGTGGCATAGGCGCTAAAGCGCTCGATGCTATTAGAGCATGCGCCAAGGAAAATGATACTTCAATGTGGCAAGCTGCTTGTCATCTTGCTAAAAATGATCCCACTGGCAAAAAATTTAGTAAAATTAATATTTTTATTTCTCTCATAAATAAAATGAAAAGAGAAACAGAAAGCTTAGAGATACACGATAAAATTGATCATTTGATAAATCTGAGTGGCTTAATTGAACTCCATCAAAAAGAAAAAGGGGAAAGAGGTTTAACTAGGATAGAAAATTTAGAGGAACTTGTTTCAGCGGCAAAAAGTTATGACGTAGAGAATGATGATGAGATGACTCTTTTAGATGCTTTTTTAGCGCATGCCGCACTAGAAGCTGGCGAAGAACAAGCTAGTTCATGGGAGGATTGTGTTCAACTAATGACCATGCATTCTGCTAAAGGCTTAGAATTTCCACTAGTGTTTATGTGTGGAATGGAAGACGGTCTTTTTCCCCATCAAAGAAGTATAGTCGACCCAAGAAGCTTAGAAGAAGAGCGGAGACTTTGCTATGTGGGAATAACTCGTGCAGAACAAATTTTATATCTAACCTATGCAGAACAGAGAAGACTTCATGGACAAGACAATCATGCCCCTCCCTCACGCTTTATGGCTGAAATTCCATCTGAACTAAAAGAAGAAATAAGACAAACACGTATAAACCACTATCAAACCCAAATACATGCTAGAAAAAAAACCATATCCCAAGTGTTAGAATCTCCTATTCAGCTGGGACAGAGAGCTCATCATGCTAAATTTGGTGAAGGAATAATACTTGCTTATGAGGGCCAAGGAGTTCACGCTCGCGTACAAGTTAATTTTGAAGATGCTGGAACGAAGTGGTTAGTTCTTAGTTATGCTAACCTTGAGCTTAAATAAATTTAATAAATAATTTGTAATTTTTCTTTAAGAAAAATAGCATGACAATTATATGAAAATACTTATTTTAGGTGCAGGACAAGTAGGCTCATCAGCTGCGGAACATCTTTCTCGCGAAGAAAGTAATGATGTCACAGTGGTTGACACGAGAACAGATATCTTAAGAGAGCTTCAAGATCGTCTGGACATAAGAACAATTTCTGGCCATGCATCACATCCAGATGTTTTAAAGCGAGCTGGTGCAGAAGATGCTGATATTGTTATTGCATTAACAGATTCTGATGAGACTAATATGCTCGCTTGTCAGATTTCATCTACCATCTTTAACATTGAGACTAAAGTTGCTCGTATTCGTTCTGCTGCATATATACGTACAAAGGGTTTATTTAATCTGGAGGCTATTCCAGTTGATGTTTGCTTAAGTCCTGAGCAACTCGTTTGTGAACACATAGAGCAACTAATACATTATCCAGGTGCATTACAGGTACTTGAATTTGCCAATGGTGAAGTGCGGTTAGTGGCAGCAAAAGTAAATAAAGATGGCTCACTTGTTGGACAAAAAATCTCAACACTTAAAGAGCATATCCCAAACACAGAAGGAAGAATTGCCGCTATTTACCGTGATGGACAATCACTCCAGCCAGAAGGAGATACAGTAATTCGTTCCGGTGATGAAGTGTTTTTTATTGCTGCAAAAAAAGACATACGCGCCTTTATGAGCGAAATGAGAAAAATTGATAGCCCTGTTAGAAGAGTATTAATTGCAGGTGGAGGTCATATTGGTGTTCGTCTAGCTTCTGCCCTAGAAGACACAAATCATGTGAAAATCATTGAACGCAATCCTGAAAGAGCAAAAATTATATCGGAGCAATTAGATAAAGCTATTGTATTGGTGGGTGATGCAGCTAACGAAGAATTACTGTTTGATGAAGATATAGATAAGATAGATATTTTTTGTGCATTAACAAACGCAGAAGAAGCAAATATTTTATCAGCCATGCTTGCTAAAAAACTAGGTGCCAGCAAAGTCATGGCACTCATAAACCGACCAACTTATGCTGACTTAGTTGAGGCTGGAACAATTGACATTGCTGTATCTCCTAAACAAATTACCATAGGATCGCTTTTGGCTTATGTGAGGGGTGGTGACGTAGTCAAAGTTCACTCATTAAGGAGGGGGGCGGCAGAAGCCATTGAGGCTATTGCACATGGTGACAATAAAAATTCACCGGTGGTAGGTAAAAAAATTGAGGATATTGATTTACCTCATGGCTGTAATATCGTAACTATTGTTCGCGGCGAAGAGGTTATTATGGCGCATCATGACACCATTATAGAAAAAGACGACCATGTCATATTATTTTTAACAGACAAAAGAAACAGAAACATTGCTCATCTAGAAACATTATTTCAAAAAGATGACGCACTTAGTAAATAAGATATGAATAAACAATGAACTGGCAAGTCATACAAAGAATAGTAGGCCTGTTATTAATGATGTTCAGCATCACAATGTTGCCACCGATAATTATTAGCCTTCTATATACGGATAATGTTTGGAGTTCTTTTCTCTCTGGGTTTCTCTTGACGCTCTTTTCGGGTTTAATTATTTGGCTCCCTGTGCGTCATTCTGGAAATGAGCTTAGATTGAGAGATGGATTTCTAGTAGTAGCCTTGTTTTGGGTGGTACTAGGTATTTTTGGAGCTTCACCCTTGTATTTTTCATCTCTGCCAAATATGTCACTGACTGACGCAATATTCGAATCAATGTCAGGGTTGACGACGACAGGTGCAACTGTATTAAATGGCCTTGATTTATTACCTAAATCTATATTGTATTATCGACAGCAGCTCCAATGGCTTGGGGGCATGGGTATTATCGTTTTAGCGGTAGCCGTTTTGCCAATGCTTGGAATTGGCGGAATGCAGCTTTATCGAGCTGAAGCTCCTGGGCCAATAAAAGACAACAAACTAACTCCTAGAATCACAGAAACAGCAAAAGCCCTGTGGTATGTCTATCTTATTTTCACCATACTTTGTGCTGGAAGTTATTATCTAGCCGGCATGAATGCTTTTGATGCGATATGTCATGCCTTTTCAACAGTGGCAATAGGTGGTTTTTCAACGCATGATTTAAGTATCGGATATTTTAATAATACCAGCATTGAGCTTGTTGCTATTTTCTTTATGTTTGCAGCAGGAATAAATTTTTCGCTGCATTTTTTTTTCTTGGCGCAATAAAAACTTGGTGCATTATTTGAATGATCATGAATTTAAAGCTTATTTTAAGCTTATCTTGTCTATATCAGCTTTTGTTGTAATTGCCTTGTTACTGAGTGACCATTTGGATAATAAAAATATACCAATAACCGGTATCTTTCATGCTGTTTCAATTGCTACTACTACAGGCTTTACAACCACTGAATTTGCAAATTGGCCTGGTGCGATCCCAATTGTTTTGATTTTAGCAAGCTTTATTGGTGGCTCAGCAGGCTCAACTGCGGGTGGTATCAAAGTAATACGGTTTCTATTAATTTATAAGCAAGGAGTTCGTGAAATTAAAAGATTGGTTCATCCAAATGCAGAAATCCCAGTTAAATTAGGGAAAAATGCAGTGTCATATAGGATTGTTGACGCAGTCTGGGGTTTCTTTTCAATTTATCTGATTGTATTTGGATTGATGCTGATCGCAATGATGATGGTTGGCTTAGATCAAGTGACAGCATTTTCTGCAGTTGCCGCCACTCTAAACAATCTAGGCCCTGGTTTGGGCGAAGTTGCCAATGGATTTATGAATATGCCTAATAGTGCTAAATGGATTGCTATTGTTGGCATGCTGCTTGGCAGGCTTGAAATTTTTACGTTACTCGTCTTATTTACGCCCACATTTTGGCGCCATTAAAACTATCTGGTGATTCATAAATAAACTTATTTCCATAGCGAACCTAATAGATAGAGCTATTCAAGCCCTAGGAAAAACAATTTCCTGGTTAACCTTAGCCATGGTAATAACGACAATGGTGATTGTTTTATTAAGATATATTTTTAATCTTGGGGCTATTTATATGCAAGAGTCACTAGTATGGTTTCATAGTGCTATATTTTTGCTTGGGTCAGCCTTTACCCTTCAAAAAAATGAGCACGTGCGTGTAGATATTTTTTACAGGAACTTTTCCCAAAAAAAACAAGACTGGGTAAATACAATTGGCATTCTTATTTTTGTATTTCCAGTTTGCATGTATTTCATTATTGCCTCTTGGGGCTTTGTTTATACCTCATGGTCTGTCAGTGAAATATCAAGAGATTCCGGTGGATTGCCCTATCCTGCTATTCCAATCTTAAAAAGTATGTTAATAATCATGCCTGTGACCATACTTTTACAGAGTTTATCCATACTGATCAAACCGCAAAGTCAAAAAGTATAACTATGGAGTGGATGGCCCTTCTATTATTTGCTGCTATTATTATAGTGCTCTTATTGGGATTTCCTGTCGCGTTCACCCTGGCTGGTACCTCGCTAATATTTGCAATAATAGGGATTATTAACGGTTCTTTTGAACAGGCTTTTTTAACTGGTTTACCTAATCGTGTTTTTGGAATTATGACCAATACAACATTGTTGGCGGTCCCATTATTTATCTTTATGGGCATTACACTGGAAAAGTCACATATTGCTGAGGACCTTTTAGAAAGTCTCTCCGACCTTTTTTGGCGCTTAAAAGGAGGGCTTGGTATAGCTGTAATGATTATTGGAATGTTGCTTGCTGCTAGTACTGGAATAGTTGGCGCAACTGTTGTTACTTTAGGTTTGCTTGCTCTGCCGACAATGTTAAAAAAAGGGTATTCACCAGAAATTTCTGCAGGCACGATTTGTGCGGCGGGCACTCTTGGTCAAATAATTCCCCCTTCGATTGTTTTAGTTATGTTGGGCGATGTTATTTCTTCTTCTTTTCAATATGCTCAGCTGTCTCAAGGAAATTTTTCACCCCGAACAGTTTCTGTCGGTGACCTTTTTGCTGGAGCCTTAATTCCTGGTCTTGTCCTTGTTGCTTTCTATTTAATTTACATATTAGTATCAGGATATTTTAATCCTCATGTTATAAACCAAATTAAGAGCCATCAACCCAAAAGACAAAGCATTAAAAATATTCTTACTGCTCTAATTACGCCACTTTTTTTAATTTTCTCAGTTCTTGGCTCAATATTATTTGGTTTTGCAACACCCACAGAAGCAGCTGGAATTGGTGCTTTTGGTGCTCTACTTATTTCTTATATTAGAAATAAACTATCTTTTCTACAGCTATCTAGCGTAATGCAAACGACATTAAAAATCACGAGCATGATTTTCTTTATTTTAATTGGCGCTTCTATTTTCTCTTTAGTATTTCGAGGCTTTGGTGGTGATGAGAGCATTCGTGACTTCTTACTAGCACTTCCTGGCGATAAATTTACTGCCATACTTATTGTAATGATAGCTATTTTTCTACTGGGTTTTATATTAGATTTTATAGAGATAACCTTTGTCGTTGTGCCTATTGTTGCCCCCATTTTACTCACTATGAATATAGATCCTATTTGGCTTGGCATAATGATAGCTATTAATTTACAAACCTCATTCCTTACACCACCATTTGGTTTCGCGCTTTTCTATCTTCGTGGTGTTGCGCCTGACACCATTGCTACAAAACAAATTTACTTAGGTGTTATGCCTTTTGTGTTTATTCAGATCATGATGCTTATATTGCTATGCATATTTCCTGGGCTCGTGACTTGGTTGCCCGAATATATTTATTCCTAGCTAGCCACCTTCAAGCCCATTATCACCAATACGCATCTTCAAATAAGCAAGCTCAGTGATGCTCTGATTTGATGATGAAATTTTCATAAATTTACTAATTGAATCCTCTATCTCTTTTGACACTGGATCTTTTGCTACTAGGTCCTCAATAGCTTCTTCAGCATGCAGCCTCAAAGCATCGAAGATGGATTGAGGTATTTGCTTAAGCTCAATGTTGGGGTCATTAGCCAATTGTTCCAATGCTATAGCATTTCCCCACATATACTCTGATGTCATATTTAAATTAGCACTCTGACAAGCAATATTTACAATCTGCTGCAAATCAGGTGGCAAGGAATTCCAAGCGCTTTGATTAACTATGCACTCAATATTTGGGCCAGGCTCATGAAAGCCAGGATAATAATAATACTTCGCTGCCTTATGGAGGCCCAGAGAAACATCGTTATAAGGGCCAACCCATTCTGCAGCATCAATTGCACCTGTCTGCAATGAGGTAAATATTTCAGATCCAGCCATTGTCACTTGGATTGCTCCTGCTCGCTGCATAATTTCTCCACCTAGGCCTGGCATTCTTATTTTAAGTCCAACAATATCCTCCAATTCATTTATTTCTCTATTAAACCAGCCGAGCATCTGAACGCCCGTATTTCCAACAGGAAATGGAACGAGATTAAAAGGGCGGTAACATTTTTGCCATAATTCAAGTCCACCACCAAAATAGAGCCAGGCATTCATTTCATTAACATTCAGTCCAAAGGGAATCGTTGTGAAATAGGGTGCAGCTGGTAATTTTCCTCGATGATAATAAGAGGAGTCGTGGCCCATCTGAACTGTGCCCTGACTCACCGCATCAAAAACTTCTAAAGGTGGTACTAATTCACCGCCAGCATATACTTTAATTTTTAACCGCCCATTGCTTGCTTTTTCAATATTTTTAGCTAAATTATCAGCACCCACCCCCAATCCAGGAAGATGTGGTGGCCAAGAAGTGGCCATATTCCATTTAAATACTTTATCATCTGTAACAAGCTTGCTCATATCAGTTCGTTCTTCACTGCATGCTGATACTCCTGCTGCTAACGCCACACCAGTTACAAATTCTCGTCTTTTCATTTAAATTTTCCTTATGATTTACTGCTAAGAGTTTAATGTGTCGCCAATATAGTGCAACTGAAATCTTCATAATCATTTTATACCCACATTTTTTTATAATTTACCAATTTTCAGTAGTAAATTACCACTTTATTATAAATATAATGTTTGTGGTAAAAATTATCTTTATTTAGCTAAAAACACACTAATATTAAAAATATAATACAATAGTTAATAAATATGCTTTTGGCTTGGCTATTTAATTAAACAAATGAGGGTGAGCCTATATGATTGTATTATTACAGCGCGTGAAAAAATCATCGGTAAACATCGAAGGTAAAAAAATTGCTGCCATCAATGAAGGTCTATTAATTTTTGTTGCCTTCGTAGAGAACGACACTGAAGATCAACTCATCAGAATGACTGAGCGAGTACTAAATTATCGTATTTTTTCTGATCATGAGGGAAAAATGAACAAAAGCGTTAAAGATAAAAATTTTGATATTTTAGTTGTTCCTCAGTTTACGTTAGCCGCAAATACCGATAATGGAAACAGGCCTAGTTTTTCGGCAGCAGCAGATCCCGCCAAAGCTCAACACTTATTTTTAAAATTTATTAATTGTATCTCAGATCAATATACAAATTTTCAACAAGGTATATTTGGTGCAGACATGCAAATTAATCTAGTTAACGATGGTCCAGTGACTTTTTGGTTAGAGGTTAAATAAAAAAATAAATAATAAATTCTTTTGCATATTCTCAACACAAAACGCAATATATTCATTAATTATAATAAATTGTTATACTAATCTTATTATAAATTATAAATTCAAATAATTAGGAGTATTAGAGATGTTATCAAACATCGGACCGTTTCAATTACTGATCGTTCTTGCAATCGTATTAGCCATATTTGGTACAAAACGACTAAGGACGCTCGGCTCAGATTTAGGCAGTGCCGTCAAGGGCTTCAGATCTGCCGTTAGTGAAGCTGATAAAGAGCCCGCTGAAATTGAAAATAATGAGTCCTCTGAATCTACTGATTTTTCTGCGGCTCAATCCAATCAAACCGATGAACAAAAATAATCATTCATAATTAAATCAAGGGATTGCTATGTCTGGTATTGGTTTTTGGGAGTTAATTACTCTATCCCTTATCGGCCTGATTGTCCTTGGCCCAAAACGTCTTCCACAAGTGGCAAATCAACTTGGAGAATGGATAGGCCAAGCAAAAAGAATGACGAGGGTCATGCGAAGACAGCTTGAGGAGGAAATTGACCTTAGTGATCCTTTAGATCAAAAGTCATCCAATTTTCCTCCAGAGGATATATCAAGACCGCAATTTGTTAATAACAGTCCTGACTATAATGAAAGACCTGAACAACCTGATTCGATATCCATTGAACCTGTTTCTTCAAACAAAGATAGCTCTTAGCCAAATTTATACATCATGAATGATAAATCTGAAGAAGAGGAATTAGCTGAAGGTACCTTATTGTCACACCTAATCGAACTTAGGAGTAGGTTGCTGATTATTGCAATATCAGTAGTCGTCGTTTTTATTTGCATGCTGCCTTTTTCAAGAGATATCTTTACTGTAATTTCAGAGCCGCTTCGAGATGTTCTTCCTGGCAACGCAATGATCGCAACTGCGGTAGCCTCCCCTCTATTAACGCCTTTTAAGCTAACCTTCTTTGCGGCCTTATTTGTAGTTATGCCAATAGTTTTGTTTCAAATATGGACATTTATAGCGCCAGGACTTTATAAAAACGAAAAACGCTTTGCAGTACCCTTATTTATGACAAGTGTTATTTTATTCTACCTTGGTATTTCTTTTGCCTATTTTGTTGTATTTCCCTTAATGTTTAGTTTTTTTGCTTCTGTAGCTCCAGAAGGCGTAGAAGTTCAAACCGACATAGCACAATTTTTAGATTTTATTACCACTATTGTGTTTGCATTTGGTATAGCTTTTGAAGTTCCTATTGCAACTGTATTAGTGGTTTGGGCAGGCTTAACAGATACCAAAAAACTTGGCAAAGCACGGCCGTATGTTTTTTTAATGGCATTTATAGCGGGCATGTTTTTGACTCCGCCTGATGTTATTAGCCAAACACTATTGGCTGTTCCGGTTTATCTCTTATACGAATTAGGTATCATCATGGCTAAAGTATTTGTAATAAAAAAGTCTAATGATGATGAATAAATTCATCCTTAAAACCCTAACTTTGTAATTAGCAAGCTGGCATTATGAAAGACACCATTCTGGGTCATCCGAAAGGACTAGTAACTCTTTTTTTCACCGAAATGTGGGAAAGATTAAGTTATTATGGAATGAGGGCCTTGCTTGTTTTATTCATGACCGACCAAATTGTTAATGGCGGGATTGGCATGACTGATGCCGAGGCAACTGCAATTTATGGTATTTATACAGCGCTTGTTTATTTAGTTGCATTACCAGGAGGATGGATTGCTGATCGAATAATTGGCTCACAATCAGCCATCCTAGCAGGTGGAATTATTATTATGTGCGGTCATTTTGTGCTCGCCATCCCATCGCTAAACACCTTTTATCTGGGCTTGCTCTTGGTGGTGCTGGGTACCGGGCTCCTAAAGCCCAATATTAGCGCTATCTTAGGTGAGCTATACTCTCCGAGTGATGACAGGAGAGATGCTGGCTTTTCAATCTTTTATATGGGAATCAATATCGGAGGAATGCTTGGGCCAATAATATGTGGCGCTTTAGCTCAAAATCAAAATTATGGATGGCATTATGGTTTTGCTGTTGCTGGTATTGGTATGTTATTTGGCATCATTCAGTTTTGGAAAACGAGACATTACTTGGGAACGGCAGGCTTACCGCCTAGTAACATCAATATTAAGAAAGCATGGGCTTTAATTTCGATTGGCTTAATTGTAACCCTTGGGCTGCTTTGGGTTTCAATTATTAACATTGGAGATATTAATTTTATAAGAATTTCAGAATTTATAACCTATATTATCTTGTTTACAGCATTTAGTTTTTTCGCCTACGTATTATTATTAGGCAAGCTCACCTCACAAGAACGTAATCGCGTATGGGTGATAATTGCACTTTTTCTTGGCGCATCAATGTTCTGGGCTGGCTTTGAGCAAGCAGGTTCATCGCTAAATTTATTCGCGAATCGATACATAAAACTTGAATTTGGCTGGATCACTCTTTATTCATCATGGTTTCAGTCGATCAATTCTATTTTTATAATTATTTTTGCTCCGATGTTCGCTTACATGTGGATTTGGTTAGCTAAAAAAAATCTTAATCCATCTACTCCTACCAAGTTTGCAATTGGTTTATTATTCCTGGCACTAGGATTTTTTATGATGGTTATGGCATCCACCATCGTTGCTAACGGAAATCAAGCGATGCCTACCTGGCTATTATTAACCTACCTATTCCATACTTTTGGTGAGTTAGCGCTCTCTCCGGTAGGGCTATCAGTTACAACCAAACTTGCGCCAAAGCGCTTTGTTGGCCAAATGATGGGTATCTGGTTTGTTGCCTCCGCCCTAGGAAACCTTATCGCTGGGCGCATTGCTGGTGAATTTAACGCAAATGAGATAACAAGCTTTCCTGATCAGTATTTAAATATTGTAATAACGTCAGCCGGTGCTGGGATTATCTTATTAATTATCAGCAAGCCACTTCAGAAACTGATGGGTAATGTTGAGTAATCTTCACAAATTATACAATTATTTAGTTTGCCCCAAACATATTCCAGCATAAGCGAGTTTTATTTTTGCGTTGTTAAGAAAACAACGATTCTCATATGTTTTTTTATCCGCGCCACAGACAGGAACATATTCGTTTGTACAATTCTGGCCTTGCTCCTGACATAAGCCAGCATAAATAATTCTTTCTTCCGCTCTTTCGGCCACACATGCATTTAAAAATGTCTTGTTATTATTACTACATACCGGTGCATATATTCCAGTACAAGCACGGACATTACATGCGCCTTGAGTAAATTTTTTATATCCAGCAGATTCTGCCAAACAGGCATTATTATAAGTTTTATTATCGGCACAAACAGGAGCTATTATTTTAGGACAGGACTTAACATCGCAAGCACCTAGGTTCTGTAATTGCATTTTATCTTGGTTGGCTTCACAACGATTTCTATAGGTCTGTCCATTTATTCCACAAACAGGCTCATAATCATTGCTACATGCGTCTTGTCCGGGACATGCAAATGGCTCAACTATCTCAACACCAATTGAAACTGCCAAACAGGCATTATCATAAGTTTTATTATCAGCACCACAAACTGGTAAATACTCTTTTGAACATGAAACTGAGGAATCCTTACAAACACCCAGATAATCAATTGCTATTGCTGATACATCTGCAAAACAAGCATTGACAAAAGTATTCCCATCAATACCACAGACTGGCTGGAAATCTTTCTTACACTGCAATTGAACATTATTTGTTTCATTTTGTGCAGCAGCATTTGATGAAAAAATTATTAGCAATAAAATAAATATATACTTATACATAGATTAAATTTTAACTGCTATACCCCAATAGTTATATGAGAAAAATCTAAATCCTGGAATATACATTCGCTCATCTTTTTGCAAAATAAATCCTGCTTCTTTTAATAAATTAGATATATGACGATTTAGATTACACCCTCCTGCTACTCTTCGCCAAAGCGGATTAACTAAATTTTGTAAAAACTGCGTCTGTTTATCTGGGGCTCTCCCATGCTCAGCAAATAATAATTTCCCATGAGGCTTCAGAACCCTATACATCATCTGTAATGCTAACTGAACATCAGGAATCGTACAAAGAACAAAAGTGATCACAATAGTATCAATACTGTTGTCTTCGAAGGGAAGCTGTTCACTTGGCAATGCTATAAACTCAATATTTAGACGCGGATCTCTTGGTGCTTTTTTTGCTAGAATCTGCATGGCTTCAGAAGGTTCTAGTGCCCATATCTTAGTTATTTTTTGTGCGTCATAAAAAGGGAAGTTCAACCCTGAGCCCACACCAATCTCCAGTACCTCGCCCTCAGCATAAGGCACAACTTTTTTTCTTTGTTTGCTAGCTGGCTTAGAAGAACAAATCAAATTAACCAAATAAGGCAATACTTTTTCATCATATATATTCATATAATCAATGATAGTAGTTTATGTTGTTATTTAATGCATTTATTGCTTCAGATAATTGGATGTCATTACTGTGATCATCTTTTCTTTTGGTCAAAGAAAATTCTTCGCCATTACTGCTCTTAACTAAAATATCAGGCCTAATACCTAACTTATTTATTGGGGCTCCAGAGGGCCTAATATAACGTGCGGTTGTAAGTTTTATGGCTCCTCCATCTGACAGAGGAATGACAGATTGTATCGAACCTTTGCCATAAGTTGCGGTGCCGACCAAGATAGCGCGATTATTGTCTTGCAATGCCCCAGCAAAAATTTCAGATGCTGATGCAGAATATTGATTCACAATAACTGCAATAGGAAGACCTTTTAGAATATCGGTTTTATTAGCCGAATGAATAAATATTAAATCATTATTACGCCCTTTTGCCGATACTATAACCCCGCTATCCAAAAAAAGATCAGATACGCCTACAGCACTTTCTAGTGTTCCTCCAGGATTATTACGAATATCAACAATGAAGCCCTTAATAGAAGAATCAGATGCGCTGCTAGAAAGACAATTATTGCTTACAATGTTTACTATTTCTAGTTTCGTTTTGTTATTAAATTTATCAAGTTTTATATAACAAAAACTCGAAGCCAGAACCTCTGAATATACACTTGGAATTAATATCTGCTCTCGAACTAGCGGTATTTGGATAATTTTTTTGTCAGTAGATTTTCTTAATAGCAGAATAACTTCTGAGCCAATTTCTCCATCAAGCTGGTTAGAAATATAAGATAAATTATTAGTAGCTACGCGGTCACTATCAATTTGAATAATTTCATCATCCGTTTCGATGCCCGCATGAAATGCAACTGAGTTAGTTATAACAGAAGCAATTTTAGTATGGCCATCATGCTTATAAAGCGTAACACCAATTCCTGAGTAAACCCCCTCTGCTGAATTTCTAACTTGACGATAATCTTCGTTGCTTAATATTTCAGAATATTCATCTAGATCAGATAAAATTCCTGTAACAGCACTATTTATCAGGACATCATGATCAACCTCGTCGATATACTCTGATTCTATTTGCGTAATAATTTCATTAAATAATGAAGGTATTTTATAATTTTTTGTTGTTTCATCATAAGATGATAAAAAGTTGTTACTCAAAACTAAAATCAAGCTTAAGATAATGCCAATTATAATAGTCAATGAGCTTCGCTCTTTTATTGTCATATTTGAATAACTTCTTAAGGTAATTATCGAAAAAAACGAATTTTAATTAATAAATTTCAATCACTTTTCGATTAAAAGAGCTGTATACTCGATTTCATTAGGACAATGATGTCATAAAATAAACAAAAATATTATAAAATATGAATATCTACGAATTTATAGGCGATCATCTTATATTAAGCTTTGGCTTAATATTGAGCTTACTTTTATTAATTTTTAATGAACTAAAAATAAAGCAGCAAAATATCGCTAATATTGATCCATTTAAAGCAGTAAATTTGATGAATGCCGGTGCCGGCGTTATAGACATAAGGTCACCAGAGTCATTTAAAGCAGGGCATATAGTGAACGCAAAAAATATGACGCCTGATCAGCTCAGTGGCCAGCAAGATAAATTAAAAAAAATAAAAAACCGTTCTACTATAATTGTTTGTGATACTGGCAATGATTCTAGCAAAGCAGTAAATACTCTCAGGGCATCAGGTCAAGAAAATGTCTATGGCATAAGCGGTGGCATCGCGGGCTGGACAGAAGCTAACATGCCGCTAATCACTAAGAACAAAAAAATTAAGTGACAACTAAAAGCAAAGTAATAATCTATACCGCATGGTATTGTTCATTTTGCGATGCCGCTAAAGACTTATTAGACAGCATGGAAATATCTTACCAAGAGATTCCAACCAGTAAAAATGACGCAACATGGAAAGAAATGGAAGCATTAAGTGGTAACAATACAGTGCCTCAAATCTTTATAAATAATAAACCGATAGGCGGCTTTGATGACCTAACCCTCCTCAATAACAACAACGAACTCAGTAATCTTTTAAAATAACTATTTTCCAAAAAAACAAGGACCTTGAAATGTCAGAAACAGAAGCTCCCTCAAAACAAATTATTATCCAAAAGTTATATATAAAGGATGCCTCATTTGAATCGCCAAATACTCCAAGTGTATTCAAAGGTGGGGAATGGAATCCAAAAACTGATCTTAACTTAAGCAGTAGCCATGTTCCTTTCGAAGATGATACTCATGAGGTTATTTTAACTATTACTGTTGAGGCTAAAGACGAAGATAGCGTTATATTTCTAGTTGAGCTAAAACAAGCTGGGCTCTTTCAAATAAGTGGTTACGAAGACGACGAGCTTGAAACTATTATTGGTATATTTTGCCCTAATACTCTTTTTCCATATGCTCGCGAATCAATCGCAAATATCATAGCAAAAGGTGGTTTTCCTGAGTTCCTGTTACAGCCTATAAATTTTGATGCTCTTTATAATGAGTCAAAGAAAAGAGCTACCTCGACTCCTGCTAGCTCAAAAGATGAAAATAAACCGGAGACTACTCACTGAATATGACTGACAGTAAGTCAATTTCAGTTCTTGGCTCTGGCTCATGGGGGACAGCACTAGCATTGCAGTTATCAGGCAAGAATAGTGAAGTAAAGATGTGGGGCAGAAACCCTGATAATGTCAAAAAGATAAATAACTCTCGTGAAAATGAAAGATATTTGCCTGGGGTTACATTGCCTAATAATATCAAATTGTACTCTGATCTAGAAAAAGCAACAGATGATTCTCAAAATATTTTGATTGCCACTCCCAGTAATGATTTCAGAAATATTCTAATAAAATTAAAAAACTTAGATAAAAAATTTAACATCTGCTGGGCTACCAAAGGATTTGAGGTCGATACAGGTCTTTTGCCACATAATATCTGTGAAGAAATTTTTAGTTCAAAACAAAATATGGCTGTCATTTCTGGCCCATCATTTGCATCAGAAGTTGCACAAAAAAAACCCACAGCCGTAACAGTCGCCTCGAATAACCCCACTTTTGGTCAATATATTGCATCAAATCTTTCAGATATGAATTTTCGCGCCTATACCACACAAGATATCACAGGAGTTGAAATTGGAGGAGCCGTGAAGAACATACTTGCTATTGGCGCTGGTATTTCTGATGGTTTAAGTTATGGAGATAATGCCCGCATTGCTTTAATTAATCGTGGTTTGGTCGAAATGCAAAGACTTGGGGTGTCTCTCGGTGCTGATAAAAATACCTTTCTTGGTCTATCTGGCATGGGCGATCTAGTACTAACCTGCACAAGTAATCTTTCTCGAAATAGACGCTTTGGTCTGGCTATTGCTAAAGGGTTGTCCATATCAAGGGCAAAAAATGAAATTAACCAGGTTATCGAGGGTATCGATGCAACAGCAGCTGTGTCAAAGCTATCAGATAAAATGAGTATCGATATGCCTATATGTAAGACTATTAGTAGGATAATATTTAACGACCTCAAGCCGGAGCTTGCAGCCAAAGAGCTCATGTCTAGGGATTTACAGGCTGAATAATCTCACTGCCTATATAATCTATTTGTCTCCAAGCTTCATATACTACAATCGCAGCAGCATTAGATAAGTTTAAGCTTCTATTTTCAGGGCACATGGGAATTTTCAATACTTCTTTAACAATGCTTGAGCCTAAAATATCACTTGAAAGACCTCGGGTCTCTGGTCCAAATAAAAACGCATCACCTTTATTATAATTTGGGATATCATGACTAACGATTCCCTTTGTACTAAAAGCAAATAATCGGGGTGAATTTAAATATTCATAACATGCAGTCAATGAAGAATGTACTTTAACTTCTGTGAACTCTTTATAATCAAGCCCTGCGCGTCTTAATTTCTTCTCATCAAGACTAAAGCCCAATGGCTCAACAAGATGAAGCTTGGCGCCAGAATTTGCACATAAGCGTATAATATTTCCAGTATTAGGTGGAATTTCTGGCTCAAGCAAAATTAAATTAAACATATATTCCTTATGAAATATTTATTCGATGTAAAATACATTATTATCTATAATTAATCTCTATTATTTGGTTTAGCTTCACTCTAACAATGAGCAAAGCTTATATGAAACTTAAGACTCTTGTGTTCAAGGTGCAATTTTGACAATTTTTTTAAAATTAATTAAGTTTTTACCTCCTGAGTTAGCTCATTCTCTTTCTTTAATATCTCTTAAAATTTTACACAAATTGCTTGTCCTGAAATTTTTTTATAATAAACCAGAATCGTCTTCCTTTTCCTTTTTGAATCTTACATTCAAAAACAAATTGGGCACTGCTGCAGGGCTTGATAAAAATGGTGATTATATTGACTGTCTTGGCGCGCTTGGTTTTGGCTTCCTTGAAATAGGGACAGTCACCCCGCTTCCACAAAATGGCAATACAAAACCAAGAATTTTTAGAGTTTTTGAGGAAAATGCAGTTATAAACAGACTTGGATTTAACAATAAAGGGATTGAGCATCTTTTAAAAAACCTAAAGAATAGATCGTATGATGGCATTGTTGGAGTAAATATAGGTGCCAATAAAGACTCCAAAGAAAATCAACGAATAGAAGATTATTTAATCTGTATTAATAAAATTCATCAATATGCAGATTATATTACAGTGAATATTTCTTCACCAAATACGCCAGGCCTAAGAGAGCTTCAAAGCGCCAAAAACATATCTCAATTAATCGAAAGAATTGATGCAAAAATTAAATCCTTGAACTATGTAAAACCAATTTTTTTAAAGATATCCCCTGATGAGTCACGAAGCACCATACACAATATTATTGAAAAAATAGATAGTTCTTCTTTTAGTGGCCTTATCGCCACTAACACAACAATTGATAAAACTTCGCTAAAAAGTGCTGCTTATCATCATTTAGAAGGAGGGCTCTCTGGTGAACCACTATTTAAAAAATCTACTAGTATGATTTCCTACATAAAAAAAATATCACCAGAAATTCCAATCATTGGAGTTGGGGGCGTTATTTCTAATGCAGACTATCAAACAAAATTAGATGCTGGCGCTAGTTTAGTTCAACTATATACAGGATTTATAATAAAGGGCCCAACTATCATCAATGATATTCTTGGCAAATAAAAAAACACAACTATCCTTCAATAATATAACTTTTTGCAGTGCTTATAATGCCCGGCTTTATGCGCGACTGAACCTACTATAGTTATTAAAATAGAATTATATATTTTACAAACTGTAATACATATCAAATTCTACGGGATGAGGCGTCATTCTTAATCTAGTTACATTTTCTGTCATTAAGGAGATGTAAGCATTAATTAATTCATCACTAAACACATCTCCGGCTTTTAAGAATTCTCTGTCTTTATCCAACGCTACCAGAGCCTCATCAAGAGAAAATGCAACTAAATTCAATTCTTTTTCTTCTTCAGGAGGCAAGTCATACAGATCTTTATCCATGGCATCGCCAGGATGTATTTTATTCTTAATGCCATCAAGTCCTGCCATCATCAATGCAGCGAAACATAAATATGGGTTGGCCATTGAATCTGGAAATCTGACTTCAATTCTTCTGGCCTTAGGGATTTGCCTCATGGGGTATTCTTATAGAAGCTGAACGATTTCGGGCCGAATAAGCCAATATAGTTGGGGCCTCAAAACCTGGCACTAATCTTTTATAACTATTAGTTGCTGGATTAGCAAAGGCATTAATTGCTTTTGCATGCTTAATAATGCCGCCAATATAATAAAGAGCAGCTTCTGAAAGACCGCCATAGCCATCGCCAGTAAAAAGATTAGTCCCGTCCTTAAAAATAGACATATGCACATGCATGCCACTTCCATTATCGTTTACCACTGGTTTTGGCATAAATGTAGCTGTTTTTCCGTAACTATGGGCAACATTATGTATAACGTATTTTAATATTTGAACCTCATCTGCTTTTCTGGTTAAAGTATTATATTTAGCGCCTATCTCGCACTGCCCTGCGGTACCAACCTCATGATGATGAACTTCAGTTTCTACGCCCATTTCATCCAAAGCTATGCACATAGCTGATCTTATATCGTGTAACGAATCTACTGGTGGAACCGGAAAATATCCGCCTTTAACGCCTGGCCTGTGCCCAGTATTGCCTTCTTCATATTCTGTCCCTGAATTCCATGCAGCTTCAGCAGAATCAATCGCATAAAAGGCGCCTTTCATGCTGTCGTCCCAGCGAATATCGTCAAAAACAAAGAATTCGTTCTCTGGGCCAAAAAAAACATCGTCGCCAACACCTGAGGATTTGAGATAATTTTCTGCTCGCTTAGCAAGTGACCTAGGACAACGATCATAGCCCTGCATTGTTGCGGGCTCTATTACGTCACATCTTAGGTTCAGTGTTTCATCTTCAGCAAATAGATCAACAACTGCTGAGCTAGGGTCTGGCAATAAAATCATATCTGAGTCATTTATACCCTTCCAGCCACCAACAGAAGAACCATCAAACATCTTCCCATCTTCGAATAACTCATCCTTAACAGTGTGAGAAGGAACAGTAACATGATGTTCTTTTCCTCTTGTATCCGTAAATCGGAAATCGATAAATTTTATATTCTTTTCTTTAATTAAAGCTATTACATCAGCGGCCGTCATCTTGATTACTCCATATTTATATGATCATTTTTAGAAAAATTTATTTCAAAAAAGATACTGGAACGTTTTTTCTTGCTGTTTGTGTGTTTATGTAGATAATTTCTTAGTAAAGGTTTTTTGCCTCTCACCCATGATAATTCAAAATAATATTTTTTTATATACTAATATTACAAAAATTTATAGATAAAAAACAAAAATCAGAATAACTATTTACGCAATCCTCCACTAGGCGTTAAATGCAAGGTATACTTATAAATATAATATAAATTTTTCTCATCGAAACCATATTCACTTACTTAATATATATCAAACCAATATGACTGCTAAAACAATGGAAGAGCTAGTCGCTCTATGTAAAAGACGGGGCTTTATTTTTCAATCTAATGATATCTATGGTGGCTTACAAGGGCTCTATGATTATGGTCCATTGGGTGTAGAGCTTAAAAATAATCTCAAAAAGTCTTGGTGGAGCTCTATGGTTTATGAGAGAGACGACATAGAAGGACTAGATGCTTCAATTCTTACCCATCCACAAGTATTAAAGCAATCAGGGCACGAAGACACTTTTGCTGACCCAATGGTTGATTGTCGGGATTGTAATGCAAGATGGAGGGCTGATCACCTTACTGAAGGACAATGCCCATCCTGCAAGTCAAAAAACTTAACCGAACCAAGGCCCTTTAATTTGATGTTTAAAACCAGTGTTGGCCCAGTGGATGATGGTAGTTCTTTTGCTTATTTAAGGCCTGAAACAGCTCAGCAAATTTTTACTAATTTTAAGAATGTCTTAGATTCAACACCCCATCATTTGCCATTTGGTATTGCACAGATTGGCAAGGCCTTTAGAAATGAAATAACCCCAAGAAATTTTATTTTCAGAGTTAGGGAGTTTGAGCAAATGGAATTAGAGTTTTTTGTAGAAGAAGGTACCGATGAGGATTGGCATAAGATATGGACAGATTTAAGAATGAAATGGTGGTTAGCACAGGGCATAAGTAAAGAAAACCTGGAAATACTGGATGTTCCACAAAGCGATCTTGCGCATTACTCCAAAGCAACAATCGATATAATGTATAAGTTTCCACACGGTTTAGAAGAGCTGGAAGGTATTGCAAATCGCACCGATTTTGATTTAGGCTCACACACAAAAAGTCAAAAAGATTTTGATATACAAGCAAAAGTCTCAAAAAATAATCATTCAAACAGCAAGTTAGCTGTACAAGATATAAATACAAAAAAATGGAAAATACCTTATGTTATAGAGCCCTCTGCTGGTGTTGATAGGGGTGTTTTGGCCTTATTAAATGAAGCCTATAAAATAGAGACACTAGAGAATGGAAAAGAAAGAACAGTGCTTTCCTTTAAACCACATCTTGCGCCCATTAAGGCGGCCGTCATACCATTAAAAAGAAACAATGAAAAGCTTGTTGCTGCTGCAGCACTACTAAAGTCTGAACTACAAAAAAAACAGTTAGGGAGAATCACTGTTGAAAATTCAGGCAATATTGGTAAAAGTTACCGTCGTCATGATGAAATAGGAACCCCTCTCTGCATAACCATTGATTTTGATTCGCTAGAAAACAATACTGCCACTATAAGAGACAGAGATACCATGGAGCAGAGAAGACTATCAATAAACGAGATTCCTCAATATGTTAGTGATTATATCAATAACAACTAAATACGAATATAGAAGTTAAGGGATGGTATTTATACGTTCTTTTTTGTTTCAAATCTATTTATATGTCTCTGTCCTATTTGCCAGTATTCTGGTTGTTCTGGCTTTTCCTTTGCCATATTCAGTGAAATTTTCAATTGCTCGAAAATGGGGAGCAAGTATGCTCTGGGTGGGGGAGAAAGTTTGCAGTATTAAATTCGTTGTTGAAGGACAAGAAAATATTCCCCTTGAGCCTAGCGTTATAATGATTAAACATTCAAGTGTGTTTGAAGCATATGCTCAACTTATTGTTTTTCCTGAACAAACCTGGGTTGTAAAAAGAGAATTACAGTGGATTCCAATCTTTGGATGGGCGCTAAGCGCTCTAAATGCAATATCAATTAATCGTAGGTCAGGACGAACGGCGGTTACTCAGGTCATAGAAGAAGGCAATAAACGCTTAAGAAGTGGTATATGGATTACAATTTTTCCAGAAGGAACAAGAATGCCTCCAGGAGAAACCAAAAAGTTTGGTATTAGCGGTGCCGCTTTAGCTAAATCAGCTAATGTAAAAATAGTGCCAGTTGCACATAATGCAGAAGATGTTTGGGTGAGCCGTCAGTTAGAAAAAAAACCAGGCACGGTTCGATTTTGCATTGGCAGGCCAATCGAAACAAACGGCAAAGAAGCCAAAGAGATTAATTTCGAGGTTAAACAATGGATCGATTCCAAAATGAAACTAATTAGTAAATCGCACATCTAAACGTCTAAATTAACCGTTGTAAGTGCGTTTTTTTCAATAAATTCGCGTCTTGGGGCCACAACATCACCCATTAAAGTTTCAAAAATTTCGTTTGCTTTAAATGCATCCCCAACATTTACTTGTAACAATCTACGACTTTCTGGGTTGACTGTTGTTTCCCATAATTGATCTGGGTTCATCTCACCAAGACCTTTATATCTCTGAATATACTGTCCTTTTCTCGCATCTGTCAGCAACCAATCAATTGCCTCTTCAAATGATTGAATTTCTTTTTTCTTTTCACCTTTTAACAAAAAAGCGCCCTCGCTCAGTAAATCCTTAGTTTTCATTTTCAAGCTAATAATTGACTTATAATCGCTCGTTCCAAAAAATGAACGTGGAATATAACGCAAAGAGGTGACGCCATGGCGGATTTTTTTAATCATTATCCTAAGATTTTTATTTTCAGGATCATTGTTTTCAAATACTATGGACAGGGTCTCGCCTTTATTTTCTTGATTGTGCTTTTTAGAAAGCATGTCATCCAAGCTGTTTGAAACTTCTTTTATATACTTTGCTAATTTTTTATCATCCTGTACATCTTTTGTAGCTATTTGTTTAACGTTACATATGGCTTCCATAATTTCTGGATCGTATCTTTTTGATAAATTTTGAATTATATCTTGAGAATTGACATGCTCATTAGCCAATTCCTCAAAAGCGACTCCAGAGAGTGCTGGTGAAGTTTTAGAGACATGTAATTTAGCGTTCTCCAAAGCCAATTGTAATAAATATTTATTTAGCTCTGCATCATCTTTCACGTATATTTCTTGCTTGCCTTTTTTTACTTTGTAAAGAGGCGGTTGTGCAATATAAATATGGCCTCTTTTAATCAATTCTTCCATCTGACGATAAAAAAATGTTAGTAATAAAGTTCTTATATGGGAACCATCTACATCGGCATCGGTCATAATGATTATTCGATGATATCGTAACTTTTCTGGATCGAAATCTTCTTTTCCTATTCCACAGCCTAATGCTGTAATTAAGGTCCCCACCTCAACAGAGGATAGCATTTTATCAAAACGCGCTTTCTCTACATTCAGTATTTTCCCTTTCAACGGAAGAATTGCCTGTGTCTTGCGATCTCTGCCTTGCTTCGCCGACCCTCCAGCTGAGTCTCCTTCCACAAGAAAGATCTCTGACAGAGCGGGATCCTTTTCCTGACAGTCGGCAAGCTTGCCAGGTAATCCTGCAATATCAAGAGCCCCTTTTCTTCGGGTCATTTCTCGAGCTTTTCTTGCGGCATCCCTCGCACGCGCAGCATCAACAATCTTGCTGACAATTATCTTAGCTTCTTGAGGGCGCTCTAATAAAAATTCAGATAATTTTTCTGCCATAGAGGATTCTACAATCCCTTTAATTTCTGAAGATACCAATTTATCTTTGGTTTGAGATGAAAATTTTGGGTCTGGAACTTTAACCGATAGTACAGCAGTTAATCCTTCTCTTGCATCATCACCACTAGGTGTAAATTTATCCTTACTCCCTGACATCTCTTTTTCAATATAATTATTCAGTGTTCTTGTGAGGGCGCCCCTAAAACCGGCGAGATGCGTTCCTCCGTCTCTTTGCGGTATATTATTTGTAAAACAAAAAACATTTTCTTGATATCCATCATTCCACTGAAGTGCAGCTTCTACGACAACATCATCTTTTGTGCTTGTAAAACTAAAGATCTCTTTATGTACTGCTGTTTTATTTCTATTTAAGTGTAAGACAAACGCATTAATCCCGCCTTCATATTCAAAGACATCATGTTTGTCTTCTCGCTCATCTATTAGTTCTATTTTTACACCAGAATTCAAAAACGACAGCTCTCTCAATCTTTTGGCCAGGATCTCATACTCAAACTGAATATTATTAAAAGTCTTTTCGCTCGGCTTAAACCTGAGCATCGTGCCAGTCGTTTTTGATTTTCCGATTTCTTTAATTGGGGCTTGTGGTGTACCTTCTCTATATTCTTGCTGATAAGTTTTGTTATCACGATTAATAGTCAATACCAAAGTCTCAGAAAGAGCATTTACAACAGAAACGCCAACGCCATGAAGGCCGCCCGAAACCTTATATGAATTATCATCGAATTTTCCTCCGGCATGAAGAACTGTCATAATAACTTCAGCTGCCGAAACACCTTCTTCTGGATGAATATCTACTGGAACGCCACGCCCATCATCAGTAACAGTAATAGATTCGTCATCATGAATGATTACTGATATTAGATCACAATGACCAGCCAAGGCTTCGTCAATGGAGTTATCGACAACCTCAAAGACCATATGATGTAAGCCAGTACCGTCATCAGTGTCACCGATGTACATTCCTGGTCGTTTTTTTACAGCATCAAGACCTTTTAATACCTTGATATTACTGCTGTTATAATCTTGTTCTGACGCCATAGGGTTGCCCTTGAAAACGATAGTCTAAGTATAGCATTTTGATCTAATTTTAGGTTAAAAATATGTATTAGATTAATTTACTAAAAAATAGCTATTGATTAAAATTAGTTAATACAAAAAAGCGGAATTTATTTTCTTAAACAGGGTTTTTTTGACTATAACTATATGATTTAAATACAAAAAATATTTTTTTACACTTTTTTAATTTTACCCTGTTCCACGTGGAACACAACAACATCACTGGGTAGAAGGCTTTTGTCAAAGTAAATGGATGTTGCTATCACTTGAGAACCAAGTAAAACAACCTGATCCATGAGTTTTTTGATTGAGCTACTGTCTAATTCTGCAGACGGGTCATCTAAAAGCAACAATAAAGGCTCTTCTGTGTATTCTTGTACAATCTCTATGGAAGCTAAAACCATGGCACAAGCTAATAATTTTTGTTGTCCTCGTGATACCTGTTTTTTTGCTGTTCTCGCATCAAATGAAACATTTATATCTGCCCTATGTGGCCCTACTTGTGTGCTTTTAAGATTTATATCTCTGGTTTCGCTCCTAATTAAAGCCTGATCGAGCCCCACCTCCTCATGCCAGCCCTTTTCATACATAAAACTCACCTCTCCACCTAGTAGATTTGAGGTAATTTGGGATAATGATGGCTCTAGAACCTCAAAAACAGAACTCCTTAGTAAGTGAATCGATTCACCAAGCTTCGCAAAACCCTTGTTCCAGCTATGTACCTCTCCCATAGGGCTATTATTTTTTAATAAAATATTTCTTTGTTTAAGAGAGCGGCGATAATCTCTCCATAGATTTAAGAAACTTGGTTCCACGTGAAACACAACCCAATCAAGGAACTTCCGCCTCTCTTCGGGTGAGCCTGCAACTAAATTGTGGATATTAGGGTCTATCACCTGCAAAGGAAGCCCTCTTGCCAGTGACTCTAGACCGCCCTTATGGTCCCCGTTAACACTAACAGCTAGGCCGCCGGACCCATTAGTAAGACCTAATTTATGTGTTTTCTGTAGGCTTATGGTTTTACCAAACAACAAGAAGTCAGTAGTATCATGTTTTACCAAGCCTTTTGTATTTTGCTCTCTAAACGACCTACCTCTTCCCAGGTAAGCAATAGCTTCTAGGAGGCTTGTTTTTCCCGAGGCATTATCACCATAAATTAAATTATATTTGGGGTGAAGATCAATCTCTAGGTCTTGAAACACCCTAAAGTTTGTTGCTTTAAAATAAATTAATGACAATTACCAACCTACAACCGCATAGGCATAACAACGAATTTTGTTTGTTGGTTGTTGGGATCAGTAATTAAACAGCTTGAGTTTCCATCAACCATAGAGAGGCTTACCTCATCGGCATCTATGGCATTTAATGCATCGATCAAGTAATTAACATTAAAACCTACCTCTATATCAACACCAGAATACTGAACAACCAGTGACTCCTCGGCCTCCTCTTGTTCTGGGTTGTGCGCTTGAAGGGTTATTTCGTTCTCTTTTATAACCAAACGAATTCCACGATACTTCTCATTAGAAAGAATGGCGGTTCGTTGTAATGATGCCTTAAGTGAGCTTTTATCGGCCAAAAGGTGATTGCTTGTATCGCTTGGTATTACTCGCCCATATTCAGGAAACCGCCCATCTATTAGTTTTGAGGTAAAACAAATCGACTCAAACGCAATGCGTATATGATTGGAGCCAAGCTCTATTTCGACCTCTGAGGCTCCACCCAAAAGACGCTGTAACTCTAATACTCCCTTTCTAGGAATAATGACGGATTTCTTTTCAGCAAGAGCAGATGAAAGTTCTTTTTGGCAAAATGCAAGCCGGTGACCATCTGTCGCAACCGCTTTCAAATAATTTTCATCTATTTCAAGCAATAACCCATTCAAGTAATAGCGAACATCTTGTTGTGCCATAGAAAACTGTGTATTTTCAATGAGTTGCCTTAAATCGCCTTGATTAACGGTCACCTTATGCTCACCATTAATACTTGGTATAAGGGGGAACTCATTGGCTGGAAGTGTTGTGAGACTAAACTTACTTTTTCCTGAAGTAACAATGGCCTTATCATCCTTAAGGGCAATTAAAATGGTTGCTTCATTTGGGAGGGACCTGGAAATATCTAATAACTTACGCCCAGGAAGGGTTACCGAGCCTTTTTCATCGCCCTGATAACCAAGTTTAGCTATTAGCTCTACCTCTAAATCAGTCGCTGTTAGTGTGAGTACTCCATCTTCTGCTGTGAATAGAATGTTTGCCAATATTGGCATTGTTTGTCTTCTCTCAACTACACCGATAATCGACTGTAAGGATTTTAAAAAATCTTCTCTATTTAAGGCTATTTTCATTGGCTTACCTGTTTATATAAATAGGATTATATATATATTATTATTATTATTAGGGTTAGACCCACCTGTGGATAAGTAATTTTTATATATTATAATCAATGGGTTACTTTAATTTTTCTCTCTTTAATTATTATGGATAATTGGTATTGGTTTTGTGTATAACTTGTGGTATCTTTTTTTTTCAATATCATTCACAGCTTATACACATTATCCTGTTAGTGTTCTCAACAGGTTTAAATAATCCTCATTTACTCTATTTTCTATTTCTCTGAGCTCTAGTATACGTCTATAACCATGCAAAACGGTAGTGTGGTCTCTTCCACCAAAAGCGTTGCCTATCTCGGGTAAGCTATGATTTGTTAATTCTTTGGCAAGTGTCATGGCAATCTGTCTGGGTCTTGCTACAGATCTACTTCTTCTTTTGGATAATAAATCAGCAACTCTAAGCTTAAAGTAATCAGCGACAGTTTTTTGTATATTTTCAATAGAAACCAATCGCTCCTGAAGCGATAAGAGGTCTTTTAGAGCTTCTTTTGCAAAACCTAGAGTTATCTCTGACCCTGTAAACTGAGAATTAGCAACCACCCTTCTTAGGCTCCCTCGAGCTCTCGAACATTAGAGCGAATCCTTTTTGCAATAAAGAAAGCTACTTCCTCTGGGAGATTGATTGATTCTAAGCTAGCTTTTTTCATCAATATCGCAACAGATGTTTCGAGCTCGGGCGGCTCAATAGCCACGGTCAATCCCCAGCCAAACCTGGACTTTAATCTTTCCTCAAGGCCGCTTACCTCTTTTGGGTAACGATCACACGTTAAAATAACTTGTTTCTGTCCTTCGAGCAGCGCATTAAATGTGTGAAAAAACTCTTCTTGAGATCTTTCTTTTCCAGCAAAAAACTGAATATCATCAATTAATAGTGCGTCTAAAGATCTATATGAG
Organism: uncultured Woeseiaceae bacterium; assembly: GCA_964275745.1. Classification (GTDB taxonomy): domain Bacteria; phylum Pseudomonadota; class Gammaproteobacteria; order Steroidobacterales; family Woeseiaceae; genus SP4260. The sequence goes on from CAXYCT010000015.1 coordinate 56,138, forward strand.
CTCTTAAAATCGGATATTGTATTATGCTGCAGCCCTCTTACCATGTCTCCAACAAAACGTTCAGAGTGAACATAACTAATTCTTGCATTCGGTTTATGGGTTAAAAGAGCATTTCCCACCGCCTGCATTAAGTGCGTTTTTCCAAGACCCACCCCACCATATATAAAAAGGGGGTTATAAGAAGTACCAATATTTTCTGCGACCTGCATAGCAGCTGCTTTAGCTAGTTGGTTGCTCTTGCCCTCGACAAACCCATCGAAAGTAAAACCGGGGTTTAGTCGACTCTGGATAACAGGTAGTTTTTCTGATGATTTTTGCGTTTTGTATGAAGGGTTAGGCTTAGCGGTGCTATTATTTCTTGAGCCAACCTCTAAGCTCACCTTTATTTCTTTGTTTATTTCTGAAATTAGATCGATAATTCTAGGTAGATATTGATCGTTCACTCGCTGTACAACAAACTCATTGGGCGCGAGTAGCCTCAATAAAGTATTGCTTTCGATTGACTGTATGGGTCTAATCCAGGTGTTAAATTGCTTTTCTGGTACCTCGCCATTAAGCAATGTTAAGCATTTTAACCATGTAGGGGATTTTTCTTTCGACATTTTTTTAATTAGTTATTTTAACCTGATAATTTAGTTAGTCTATAACGTATACATAACCTTATCCACAGGTTAAAATAAGAAACAATAAAATATTTAATTATATTGTCTATTGACACTTAATTTGCACACAAGTAACCTTGCCGCCTTAAAAATATATATGATATTAAAGTCTAGGTAGAATAAAAATGAAACGGACATTCCAACCAAGTAATTTAAAAAGAGCCCGCACTCATGGGTTTCGCGCTCGTATGGCTACTCCTGGTGGAAGACTGGTTATTAAGCGTCGCCGTGCAAAAGGCCGTGTTCAGTTAACACCCGCTCACAGTTGAGCTAACTAGCTGCGCAGATAGCTACGAATAAAATTATAAAGAAGCCACTGACAAACACTCGATTTCAGCGTTTAAATCGAATCTTTTCGGCGTACGGTTATAGAAAAGTCTTTTCTGGGGGCTTAAGGTGTCGGGGTAGGTTTTTTCTTGTAATTTATAAATCAAATAATAGCAAACAAACTAAATTGGGTTTGGCTGTATCTAAAAAGTATTGCCGTCTAGCCGTGCAAAGAAATACAATAAAAAGAATTATTAGAGAGTCATTTAGAAAGAATAAAGATAAACTGCATGGGTTTGATATAGTTGTACTAAACAACAAATTTACCCATAGCGTTAATAAAGAAACTTTGCGTGCTGACTTGTTGAGTCAATGGAACGAAATAGAAAGGAACTAAAAAATATGGATAATCAAAGATTAATTATATGGTCATTTTTTGGTTTCATGTGCATTTTAACTTACCAAGCATGGACTATTGATTCTACGCAAAATGAAATTCTTGTTGAACAGGCATATGTTGAAAAAGAGTTGAGTTTTGAGGCATCACCACAGCTAAATAATAATCTACCTAGCTTAAGCCAGCCAACTGCGGCGAATGTAATTCCTGCTATGAATACCGAAGATGATTTCTCTAAAATTATTATTGTAACAACAGATGTTTTGGAGTTACAAATTAATAGTAAGGGTGGAACAATAGAGGGCGCCAAACTATTAAAATATCCAAAATCAAAAAATCAGCCTAATGATGTAATAGAAATGCTAGGCTCTAATCAAAATGATTTAGGTTTAATACAAACTGGACTGAGATCATTAACAGGAGAACCCGAACCTAATCATTTGGCCAATTATTCCTCAAACTCTAATACTTATGAATTAACTAACCAGGGTGAATTAATCGTTCCTCTATTTTGGACTGATGGTAATGGAATAAAAGTTGAGAAAGAATTTCGTTTTTATGAGGGAAGCTACAGGGTTGATATTGAACACCGATTAATCAATGACACCTCTCAAGATTGGAGCGGTGCCAGTTACTCACAAATAACCAAAAGAATTACTGATAAAGAGAGATCTATGTTTGATGTGGAGAGCTTCTCGTTTGATGGGCCCGTCACGTTTAATGGTGAAAAAATAGAAAAATTAGACCCGTCAGATCTTAATGAGGATGGCCCCAGCCAATTTGTTTCTTCTAATGGCTGGATTGGGTCAATCCAACATCATTTCTTAAGCGCGATTGTTCCAGAGAAAGAGAGTGAACAGAGATACCAGGTTAGTGCGAACAAAGAGCGGGTGGTTTCTAATATGATAGGGCCTACCGAAATAGTCTATCCCAATCAAACTAAAATATTTGCTACTACAGCTTATATAGGGCCTAAACTTCAATCACAGCTGAATGCAATTGATTCTAAATTAAGGCTATCAGTTGACTATGGAATACTAACCATTTTATCCCAACCATTGTTTTGGCTTTTAAATTTTGTTCATTCATTCGTTCAAAATTGGGGTTTAGCAATAATTTCTGTAACTGCAATAATTAAACTACTCTTTTATAAGCTAACTGAAAAAAGCGGGCATTCAATGGCAAAAATGAGAGCTATTGCTCCACGATTAAAGGCCATACAAGAACGTTACAAAGACAACAAAACAGAGCAAGGAAGAGCAACAATGGAGCTCTATAAAAGGGAAAAAGTTAACCCAATAGCTGGGTGTGTTCCTATGTTAATACAAATGCCATTTTTCTTAGCTTTTTATTGGGTGCTTTTAGAGAGCGTTGAGATGAGGCAAGCTCCATTTATGTTCTGGTTGACTGATCTGTCATCACGCGATCCGTATTTTGTCCTTCCTCTAATTATGGGGGTTGCAATGTTATTCCAACAAAAATTAAACCCTCCTCCAGCAGACCCTATGCAAGCAAAAGTCATGCAAATCATGCCAGTAATGTTTTCTGGTATGTTTGCTTTTTTTCCTTCGGGGCTCGTTTTATATTGGGTAACGAACACCCTTCTCTCAATACTGCAACAATGGTCAATTAATAAAAAATATAGCGCATAAAACAAGTTTGCTCTAAAAATTGTAAGATACTATTTAATTTATAATTAAGTAACTTTTGTGACAGATCAAAACTTATATATACAAGATACAATCGTTGCCTCTGCATCAGCGGCAGGTATTGGTGGAATAAACATAATTAGAGTGTCTGGGCCCGCGACCGAGATGGTTGCAAAAATTATTTTAGGCGAAATTCCACAAGCCAGAGTAGCGACATATAAGAAGTTTCTGAATGAAAAAAAAGATCTTCTTGATATGGGCGTAGCAATTTATTTTCCTGCTCCAGAATCTTTTACTGGAGAATCTATTCTAGAATTACATGCCCATGGCGGAAGTGTTATTGGGGCTAATCTTATACAGGCAATTATTTCTCTTGGCGTAAGATATGCTGATGCTGGGGAGTTTTCTAAAAGAGCATATCTCAATGGGAAGATTGATCTTATTCAAGCAGAGGCAATAGCCGATCTGATTTCAAGCGGCACAAAACAAGCTGCTAAGGCAGCTATGAACTCCCTATCAGGAGCTTTCTCCGATACATTGAACGACCTTAATGAGCAATTAATTTATTTGAGGCTTTTTGTAGAAGCGGCGATTGATTTTCCTGAAGAAGAACTTGATTTTTTGTCTGATAATAAATTACTGAAACATTTAGATATTTGTGAGCGATCATTTCATAAAGTACAAGGCAGTATTCAGCAAGGGCAAATTTTAAATGACGGCTTAAAAATAGCTATTATTGGACTCCCAAATGCAGGAAAATCAAGCCTATTAAACTTAATTAGTGGCCAAGAAACATCAATTGTAACGAATATAGCTGGAACGACACGTGACATCATTAAATCACAAGTAGATATTGATGGGCTGAGGATAGAGTTTATTGATACTGCGGGATTACGCTCTAATCCAGATATTATTGAAGCTGAGGGAATCAAAAGAACAAACGAGGTTATAAAATCCGTTAATTTGGCGCTATGGGTTCATGATGCCTCTACTTCAAAGCCTTTTCTAGCAAATAATTTGCCGCCCGATATTCCATCAATTGTTGTTTACAACAAAATTGATTTAATCGAATTAGAGCAAGAATGTGCTGATAATAAAAAAGAGTATCTTTATCTGTCAGCAAGCACAGGAAAGGGACTAAATAAACTTTATGCAGCCATTAAAAAGAGCGTTGGATACCAAAATGCAGGGGAAGGCACTTTTACAGCAAGGGAAAGGCATGTAGAAGCAATTGGCATAGCAATAAAGCATTTTTTTAATGGAAAAAATGCTTTGATCAAAGATCAAGCAGGCGAAATTTTTGCTGAAGAAATGAAATTATCTCAGGAGGCGCTAGGCAAAATTACAGGAAAAATAACAAGCGATGATTTGCTTGGAAAAATTTTTTCAGAGTTTTGTATTGGTAAATAATTTGAAATCACGCTTTTAAGTTTCTGGCTCCCTTAGCTACATCAATATACAATTTCACGCCCATAAAATAGAATATAAAACATGCAAGCAGATAAAACATTTGATGTAATAGTTATTGGCGGTGGGCACGCTGGAACTGAAGCGGCGCTTGCTTCAGCCAGAGCCGGTGCTAGTACATTATTAGTTACTCATAAACTTTCTACGTTAGGACAAATGAGCTGCAATCCAGCTATTGGTGGAATTGGTAAAGGGCATTTAACTAAGGAAGTTGATGCACTTGGAGGCGCTATGGCGCGAGCCATAGATTCGGCTGGAATCCAATTTAGAACATTGAATGCCAGCAAAGGACCTGCAGTTCGAGCAACACGCGCCCAAGCTGATAGAGAGCTTTACAGAGCAGCAATTCAAAAAATACTAAAAGAACAAAAGAGCCTATCCCTGCATGAGGATAGCGTAGAAGATCTACTCATTATTGGTAATAAAATTACAGGCGTTCAGACAAAAAATAATGATAATTTTTATGCGAGATGTGTCGTTTTAACCACAGGAACATTTCTTGGTGGTAAAATATTGAGAGGTCAATATTCTGAGCAAGGCGGAAGAGTTGGCGATGCGCCTGCAAATAAACTAGCAGCTCATATTCGAAGCCTTCCATTTAAAGTTAATCGATTAAAAACAGGAACCCCTCCTCGTTTGCATAAAACGAGCCTTAACTATGAGTTAATGGCCAGCCAACCCGGAGATATACCGCGCCCAGTTTTTTCATACCTTGGTCGAAGAGAAGAGCACCCCAAGCAGTTAGTATGTCATATTACAAAAACCACAGAAAAAACCCATGACATTATTCGACAAGAGATACATCAATCACCAATGTTTAGTGGATTAATAAAAGGAGTTGGCCCAAGATATTGTCCGTCAATAGAAGATAAGGTTGTTCGTTTTGCTGATAAAGCTTCTCACCAAATCTTTGTCGAGCCAGAGGGGCATCATTCTGATGAAATTTATCCCAATGGGATATCAACGAGTCTTCCAGAATCTATTCAAATTGATTTTGTACGCTCAATTGTTGGTTTTGAAAATGCTATTATTACACAGCCAGGATACGCTATAGAGTATGATTTTTTAGATCCTCGTGATCTAAAGCTCACGCTTGAAACAAAGCAGATAGAAGGCTTATTTTTTGCAGGTCAAATCAATGGAACCACGGGATATGAAGAAGCAGCAGCTCAGGGATTGGTTGCTGGGCTTAATGCCCAAAGGAAAGCTCATGAACAAGATCCCTGGCATCCACTGAGACAGAATTCATATATGGGCGTTATGATAGACGACTTAACTACTCGCGGGGTTACCGAGCCTTATAGAATGTTTACAAGTCGGGCAGAGCACAGGTTATTGTTACGTGAAGATAATGCAGATAAGAGGCTGACCCCAATTGGGCATAAACTAAACCTAATTAATGATTTTCGTTGGCAATCGTTTAACCAAAAAATGGATGCTGCTGAAAAAGAAGGCTCAAGATTGCAATCTATTTTTATTCGCAAAAAAGACTTAACCAGCACTGACACTAAAATATTAGGCACAGATTATAAAAAAGAGTCGACCGCTGCTGCTCTTTTGTGTAGACCATCATTTACTCATCAAATGGTAACTTCACTATCTGTGGTGGGCGCTGCTGAATGGACTCAAAATAATTTAGATTCGGAATTAATTGAGCAACTGCAGTTACAGCTTGAAACTAAGGCAAAATATGCTGGTTATATAGAGCGGCAAGAACGAGAAATTATTAAACACGCCAAACAGGAAGCGCTGATTTTGCCCACAGATTTAGACTATGAGTCAATCAGCGGGCTTTCGAATGAGGCCCGTCAGCGCCTTCAAGCCACTCTTCCTGAAACATTAGGTCAAGCATCGAGAATGGAAGGAATTACACCGGCTGCAATTTCGTTATTGCTTATTCATTTGAAAAAAAGATATTTAGATAAAACAGCATAGAAAATTAGGAATTTCTCTAAAATTAAGAATGATAAATAAAGATATTATTACGGTAGATACTAATTTTGTTCGGCCCCGTTTAGATGCGAGCCACCTTATAATTGACAATGATACTGCAGCATTTGTAGATGCTGGAACAAATTATAGTGTCCCCTATTTACTAGAATCATTAAGAGAAAATAATGTTGATGTTGGAGATGTGAAATATGTGTTTATTACACATGTGCATCTAGATCATGCTGGTGGCGCTGGAAAATTGTTGGAGCATTTACCAAATGCAAATCTAGTTATTCACCCCCGAGGAGCAAAACATCTTCAAGATCCAACGAAGTTGGTTGCGAGTGCTGTTGGTGTATACGGAAAAAAAATATTCTCTGATCTTTTTGGAGATATTAGGCCCATCCCAAAAAAAAGGATAATTATTATACAAGATCAAGAAATCATAAAAATGGGAAATCGTTTATTTTCTTGTTTTTATACAGAGGGACATGCTCGTCATCATTACTGCATCTTTGATGCGGCGTCCAAATCTGTATTTGCTGGAGATAGCTTTGGTGTTTCATACAGAGAATTTGATTCAAATGAAGGTGAATTTATATTTCCCTCAACTTCGCCTACACAATTTGATCCTTCTGAGGCACATAAAGCCATTGATAAAATATTATCTTACGATCCAGATACAGTTTACTTAACTCACTTTAGCCATATTCAATCAATTGAACGACTGGCTTTAGACCTGCATCGATCGATCGATGTATTTGTTAATATTGCTATGGACAATAAAGATTCAACACAAAGAACCACCGCAATTCAAAAAGCAATGGCAGATTATTTGGTCGAAGGCCTGTCATTACATAAGTGTAATTTTACTGAAAAAGAAATCAAGAAAATGTTAGCGGTTGATATAAAAGTTAATACAATGGGTTTAGAGTATTGGCTGGACACAGGTAGATAAAACAGCAGAGGGTAAAATGAAAAAATTCCGTGCATTTCAGATCACTGAAACTGATCATCAAATTATTGGCACATTAAAAAATATAAGCATGAAAGACGTCAATGAGGGTGATGTCACTATTAGGGTTACCCACTCTACGATTAATTATAAAGATGCGCTAGCGGCTACTGGTAAAGGAAAAATTCTTAGGCGTTATCCATTGATAGGTGGGATTGATTTAGCTGGTGTAGTGGAAGAAAGTTTAGCTACCAACTTTAAAAAAGGCGATCGTGTGTTGGTCAATGGTTGTGGTCTGAGCGAAACAAGGGATGGTGGATATGCAGAGTATGCGAAAGTAAATAAAGATTCGATTATATTGATTCCAAATAATATGAGCGCATACCAGGCGATGCAATTAGGTACAGCCGGCTATACGGCGGCACTTGCAATACATCAAATGGAGCAAAACGGTCAAACTCCAGCAAATGGCCCAATATTGGTTACGGGGGCAACGGGTGGTGTTGGCAGTGTTGCGATAAACATGCTGTCATCAAAAGGATATGAGGTCGTTGCCTTGACGGGAAAAACAGACAAGCTTGAATATTTAAAAAATATAGGGGCAAATCAGGTATTGATGAGAGATGATCTTGACTATGGCAAGAGGCCGCTTGAAAAAGCTGTTTGGGGCGGTGCGATTGATAATTTAGGTGGGGAATCACTTGCCTGGTTGATGCGCACCATGCAATACGGAGGAAATATTGCTTGTATCGGTTTAGCGGCAAGCCATAAACTGGAGGCCACAGTGATGCCTTTGATACTGCGCGCAGTAAATTTACTGGGCATCAATTCAGTGGACACACCACGAGAATTGAGAATGCAAGTTTGGGAGAGAATTGGAAAAGATTTATTTCCCAAACAATTAGATATAATTGCGCCAAATATGATCAGTTTTGACGAACTGCCACTAGCATTTGATGCGTTTATTGAAGGCACCGTTACAGGCCGTATGGTCGTAAAAATTCAATAAGTTAATCTAATAAAAATAAAAAAAACAAAAAAATAATATTATCCCTTGGGAAATAGCTACTACCTAGTTTAGAATTTTATTTTATTTTTCGTATGAAAAAAAGAATATTGGAGTGATCTATGCCCATATCATTTTGGGAGGCGCTTGAAAAAGAAAAGCCATTGCAAGTTGTCGGGGCTGTAAATGCTTATGCTGCTTTATTAGCAAAAAAAGCTGGTTTTAGAGCGATTTATTTGTCAGGTGCAGGCGTGGCAAATCATTCCTTTGGATTGCCTGACCTAGCAATGACAACACTAAATGATGTATGTGAAGATATAAGACGAATCACCTATTCTTGCGACTTACCCTTACTGGTTGATGCTGATACTGGCTGGGGTGATACCTTCATGATCGGGAGAACAGTCCGCGAAATTAATCGAGCAGGCGCGTCTGGCTGTCATATTGAAGATCAAGTATCGTCAAAAAGATGCGGTCATCGGCCTGGCAAGAAGCTCGTTTCTGCAGATGAAATGACAGATAGAATTAAATCTGCAGTAGACGCAAGAACAGATGACTCCTTTATAATTATGGCGCGAACTGATGCACATGCAATAGAAGGACAGGCTTCGGCTATAGAGAGAGCTCAATCTTACGTCGAAGCTGGTGCAGATATCATATTCGCTGAAGCTTTAACCACGCTTGCCGAATACAAGCAGTTTACTTCAGCGATAGATGTTCCCGTACTTGCAAATTTAACTGAATTTGGCATGACACCATTATTCACAGCAACTGAGCTAGCTGAAGCTGGTGTTCGTATTGCGTTATATCCATTATCAGCAAGTCGGGCTATGGCAAAAGCAGCAAAAACCATCTATCAAGAAATCAAATTACAAGGAACACAAAAACACGTTATTGATAATATGCAAACTAGAACTGAACTATATGAAGTCCTCAAATATCATGAATATGAAGAAAAACTAGATGTATTGTTTGTTGAGGAAGGTATTGCAAAACAATCAGTAAAAAAAGAAATTGATAAAGCCAGGAAAAATAATGAATGACAAAAAAAAAGTAGGTGGACTGGCTGGAATATCAGCAGGAGAGACGGCTCTATGTACAGTAGGAAAAGAAGGAGCAGGCCTTACATATCGAGGGTATGATATCTATGATTTAGCAGAAAAAGCGACCTTTGAAGAAGTAGCTTACTTATTGTTGAGAGGAACATTACCTAACAAAAAAGAGCTCAAAAGTTATATCACCCATCTGAAGAAATTACGAGATTTGCCTGAACAGTTAAAAGTAGTATTAGAAATGACCCCAAAAGACTCGCATCCAATGGATGTATTAAGAACAGGCGTTTCTTTTCTTGGTAATATCGAGCCTGAAGCAAAAGAGTTTAGTGACCAAGAGCTAGTTGCAGATCGACTTTTGGCTTGCTTGCCGTCTATGTTGATATACTGGCACCGATATCACCAAGACGGAAAAAAAATTAATGTTTTAACGGATGATAATAGTATCTCAGGTCATTTTTTACATATGCTACATGACAGGCCCCCTTCTGAGCTGCATCGAAAGACCCTAGATAAGACACTAATTTTATATGCAGAGCATGAATTCAACGCTTCAACTTTTACTGGCCGTGTAATTACCGCCACACTTTCTGACATGCATTCGGCTATTACTGGAGCAATTGGAGCTTTGAGGGGCGCTCTTCATGGCGGTGCTAATGAAGCTGCAATGGCATTGATTGAAAAATATAAAAATGCTGATGAGGCGACTCAGGGGATACGTTCTCTTTTACAGCGTAAACAAAAAATTATGGGATTTGGTCATCGTGTTTATACAACATCTGATCCTCGTAATAGCGTAAACAAGAAAATGTCAAAGATCCTCTCAGAAGAGACGAGAGATAAAACTCTTTATGCTGTTTCTGAGGCAATCGAATCTGTGATGTGGGATGAAAAAAAACTATTTGCAAATGCAGATTTTTATGCTGCTAGTGTTTATTGCTTTATGGGCATTCCTACTTATTTATTCACCCCAATCTTTGTTTGTTCTCGAATTACTGGATGGGCCGCTCATGTTATGGAACAAAGAGCGAATAATAAACTAATTCGACCTGCGGCTGAATATATTGGGCCTAATTTGCAGGAATGGAAGCCGATCAAAAATCGATTATAAATACGATTATTTGTTTAATTAATGTCAGCATTACTTCATAGGAGGCCTTATGTCACTGTCAGATATTCGCTCGGCAAATAGAGTTGAACCGGATGAAGTTTTAGTTAAAATTGCTGAATATGTTTGTTCTGACCTAGAACACTCAGAGCTTGCATATGAAACGGCACAATATTGCTTAATGGACACAATAGCCTGTGGCTTTCAAGCTTTAGACTATCCGGCATGTATAAAAATGATGGGGCCGGTCGTTCCAGGGGCGACCCTAAATGGAGGCGCTAGAGTTCCAGGTACATCCTTTGAGCTCGAGCCAGTCATGGCAGCATTTAATATTGGGGCGATGATCAGATGGCTCGATTTTAATGATACTTGGTTAGCCGCTGAGTGGGGCCATCCTTCTGATAATCTTGGCGGTATTCTCGCGGTGTCAGATTATTTAAGCCGTAAATCACGAGCACAAGGCAAAACATCTTTAAATATGAAAGATGTTTTAGACGCAATGATAAAGGCACATGAAATACAGGGTGTTTTAGCACTAGAAAATAGTTTTAATAGGGTTGGCTTAGATCACGTCTTGTTGGTAAGGGTTGCCTCAACAGCTGTAATTACTCGATTACTTGGTGGCAATAAAACCCAAATAATTAATGCATTATCAAATGCCTGGATTGATGGTGGGGCGTTAAGAGCATATCGCCATGCCCCAAATACTGGCTCGAGAAAAAGCTGGGCAGCAGGAGATGCGACCAGTCGCGCAGTCCGGCTTGCCTATATTGCAATGTCAGATGAAATGGGATATCCATCTGCTTTATCAGCTCAGACTTGGGGGTTTTATGATGTCCTTTTCAAGGGCGAATCTTTTAAAATCAAGAGAGAGTTCAGTACTTATGTGATGGAAAATATTTTATTTAAAATCTCATATCCAGCAGAGTTTCATGCACAAACAGCTGTAGAAGCCGCTATGAAACTTCACCTAATCGTAAAAGATAAGCTTGATGAAATTCAATCTATAGTTATTGATACACAGGAAGCTAGCATGAGAATCATAGACAAAACAGGATCGCTAGATAACCCGGCTGATCGTGATCACTGTATTCAATATATGGTAGCTATACCATTAATATTTGGTCGGCTAACAGCCGCTGATTATGAAGATAATATAGCAACCCACCCACTAGTTGACGAGCTACGTCAAAAAATGGAGGTTAGAGAGAAAAAATCTTTTACTGCTGATTATTTTGATTCCACTAAAAGATATATTGGTAATGCGATTCAAATCTTTTTTAAAGATGGCACAAGTACAGAATGTGTCAGTATTGATTTTCCTATCGGTCATCGCGAAAGACGTCACGAAGGCATACCTGTCTTGAAGCAAAAATTTCAAGCAAGCATTCAACCAAAATTATGCGATAAACAATGGGATATATTGAATGAAGTTTTTAATGATAAAATTCGTTTTGAAAAAATGAAAGTAGATGAATTTATGTCATTACTCATAGTGTAGTAAGGTTTTTCGACCAGTTTATGCAAAGTATAATTATAATAATGATTAAGTGCTTTTAAAAATCAGTCATTTTATTCAATCGATATGCCGGGGAAATAAATTACAAAGAATATAGTAGAGCAACTTAATTTTGGTCTTTGTAAGATGGGCGAGACTCTATCTCAAGATAAAGTTGGAAACTTAATAGCTTTAATTGAAGAGCTAGAGCGGTGGAATAAAAAAATAAATCTTACTGCAATTCGCTCAGTTAAAAATATGATTAGTGGTCACTTGCTTGACAGTCTTGCAGTAAGACCTTTTCTTCACGGCAAGACAATTATTGATGTTGGCTCGGGAGCGGGCTTTCCAGGGCTCCCATTGGCAATCGCAGACCCTACAATTAATTTTATGTTGTTGGATAGCAATAGGAAGAAAATAGGATTTATTAAGCATATTATTAGTTTGTTAAATTTAAAAAATGTTGAAGTAATAAAAATTCGTGCGGAAGACTATTTTCCTACTAATGGTTTTGATACTGTAATTGCTAGGGCATTAACAGATATTCCAAATTTGATTGCTTTAACTGGACATATGCTGCAAAAGCGGGGCGTGATAGTTTCACTAAAAGGAAAAAATCCAACTGAAGAGCTAAGTAAAATTCCAGAGGGCTGGAAGTATTCTGTAACCAAAATTACCGTGCCAGGATTAGAACAACATGAAAGACACATCATTTCTTTACAAAACCTAATAATACAATCAAATGATTAAAATACTCGCGATAGCAAATCAAAAAGGTGGCGTTGGCAAGACAACAACATGCGTCAATTTGGCCGCCTCATTGGCTGCAACGAAGCGCCGGGTGTTGCTTGTTGACTTGGATCCACAGGGCAATGCAACGATGGGCTGTGGCATAGAAAAGAGCGATCTAGAGTTAACTGCATGTGATGTTTTATTGGGAGATTCTAATGTAAAAGACGCCATTCTCTCGGTTCCTGAAGGTGGTTTTGATTTATTGCCTGGCAATGAAGAATTAACCTTAGCTGAGGTGAAACTCTTGCAGGAGATTGGCCGTGAAATGCGACTTAGACAAGCAATAGAGCTTGTTCGGAATAAATATGACTTTATTTTAATTGATTGTCCGCCATCAATAAATATGCTGACAGTTAATGCACTTACCGCGGCAGATGGTGTTCTAATACCGATGCAATGTGAATATTATGCACTAGAAGGGCTTACTTCTTTAATCAAAACGATTGATCAAGTGAATAAGACGGTTAATCCGGAATTAGAAATTTATGGCTTGTTAAGAACGATGGTTGATCATCGCATTAATCTGTCCAATGAAGTTTCAGATCAATTGATCGATTATTTTGGCAATAAGGTATTTCGAACAGTTGTACCAAGAAATGTTACATTGGCAGAAGCGCCCAGTTTTGGCCGCCCTGTTTTATTTCATGATCCTAAATCAAGAGGTGCGCTGGCTTATTTGGCCCTAGCTGGAGAAATGTTAAGAAGGGAAGATGAGGCGATACAATCCAAACCCTAAATAATTTATAACAAAACAAATATCTCAATTAATGGTTAAAATAAAATGATCACATGACAACAAAAAAAAGGCTTGGCAGGGGTTTAGATGCTCTTCTTGGAGCGGCGAATAAAAACGCTACCGTGGATTATAAAAAAGATACTGAAGCTACACTGAAGAAAATTCCTATCGACCAATTACAAAGAGGGCAATATCAACCTAGAATTGATATGCGTAAAGAGTCGTTAGAAGAGCTAGCGAATTCAATAAAATCTCAAGGTATTGTTCAGCCCATTGTCATTCGTCTATTGCCAAATCAAACTGATACTAAATATGAAATCATTGCTGGCGAAAGGCGATGGCGTGCTGCACAAATAGCAGGCCTGAGCGAAGTGCCTACAGTGATAAGAAACATCTCAGACGCTGACGCTGTTGCTATGGCATTGATTGAAAATATACAACGTGAAGATTTAAATCCCCTGGAAGAGGCGCGGGCTTTAGATAGATTAATCAAAGAATTTGAACTTACACATCAAGAAGCTGCAGATGCAGTTGGGAGGTCTAGGGCTGCCGTAAGTAATTTACTTAGATTGATGGATTTACCAGAAACAGTTGCTAATTTGTTGATCAATCGGAAAATTGATATGGGCCATGCGCGCGCGCTGCTTGCTTTAAAGGATGTGTCACAACAAATAAGCATTGCATTATTAATAGTTAAAAAATCACTTTCAGTGAGAGCGACAGAAAATCACATTCGCAATGTTAATAATACCAAAAAAGAGAGTATTCATTCCGGGGCGGATGTTAATCCAGACATAAAAAGGCTAGAAATAGAGGTTTCTGAAAAATTGGGCGCTAAGCTTAGTATTGAACATAAAGCCAGAGGAAGTGGTAAAATAGTAATAAATTATAACGATCTAGACGAACTTGAAGGAATATTGGAGCATATTAAATAGTATTTACTATAGAGAAATTTTAGTTGGGCAGAAAAAAAAAGATAATATCAAGTGATCATCGTTGCCTTGTTGATTCCAGATAACTATAATGCTTTTGCTGGTTAAAAATACTGATAAAATATTTTTTAGTACAGGCAGGTGTTGTGCAAGAAAATAAAGTAAATTTGCAGAAAAATAATAATGATCTAGGAATAATTAGAATATTGTTATCGCAGATAACAACAACAATTTTATTGATAGTAATCTTTTGGTTTTTTGATAATAAAATAGCTGCATATTCTTCATTTTTAGGCGGAATGTTAAGCATAGTTCCAAATGTTTTTTTAGCAGCAAGACTAATTGCATCACCAAGAAATGCGACGGCAGTTTTAAGAGCCGCATATATTGGTGAAGCAGGAAAAGTAATATTAACTTTTTTGTTATTTGGGTTTGTGTTTATTGCTATCAAACCGCTGGATGCTAAAGCTCTTTTTATAAGCTTTATAGTTGTGCAGTTTGTAATAAGTATTGAATTGCTTCGTGGCAAATAGAAAATTATTGACATAAAAAGAAATGAATTGATGGCTACTGAAAACGGACATGGACCAATAACTTCTGGAGAGTACATCCAGCATCATTTGCAAAACCTGCAAGTCTGCAAAGCAGACAGTGGTGATTGGGTTTGGAATCAATGCGCTGGAAACCCGATGGCTATAAATGTTGATTCAATGTTTTGGTCAATATTGTTGGGTTTAGTCTTCATAGTCATGTTTGGTATAGCAGCAAAAAAAGCTTCACCCGAGAAACCATCAAAATTTCAAGCATTCATCGAAATTATTGTCGATTTTATTGACAGTAGTGTGAAAGATACCTACCACGGCAAAAGCACCTTAATTGCTCCCTTAGCTCTCACGATATTTGTGTGGGTATTTTTGATGAACTTAATGGATCTAGTGCCTATTGATTGGCTGCCTGAGACAAGTAAATATTTAGGCATAGAATATATGAAGGTTGTCCCAACAACTGATGTCAACATTACGTTTGGCATGTCTATTGCCGTATTTTTCTTAATAATTTTTTATTCGATACGAACAAAAGGCGTAGGTGGTTTTATAGCAGAACTGACCCTGCATCCAATAGCCCCAACGTTAAAAGGCCCTGGAATTATTACTGCTCCGTTAATTATCGCCTTTAATTTTATTCTTGAGTCTGTTTCATTGCTCGCAAAACCGTTATCATTGTCCTTACGACTTTTTGGTAACATGTTTGCTGGCGAATTAATTTTTATCCTGATCGCGTTACTAGGTGTGTATCAATTGCCTCTCCATTTTGGGTGGGCTGTGTTCCATATCTTGATAGTAACGCTGCAGGCTTTCATATTCATGATGTTAACGGTAGTTTATCTAACGTTAGCTTCTGAAGAGCACTAGTTTTATTTGATTAACTTTTGATCCTTTACTGGAGATACTGATGGAAACTGTTATTGGCTTTACCGCGATTGCTGTCGCGCTTTTAATTGGGCTTGGCGCCCTTGGTGTAGGAATTGGCATGGGCTTATTGGGCGGACGCTTTTTAGAAGGTGCTGCGAGACAACCCGAGCTTGCTCCAATGTTACAAACGAAAATGTTCCTCGTAGTTGCATTGCTAGATGCGGTTGCAATGATTGGGGTGGGTATTGCATTGTATTTTGCTTTTGCAAATCCGTTCATCGCACAACTGCAACAAGCAACAATGTAAGAAAGCTAATCGTTATATGAATTCTTTTCATAAAATTATTATAGGAGTGTCTCTTGGATATTAACTTGACTCTTATTGGTCAATCTATCTCAATGATATTGTTTGTGTGGTTCTGTATGAAATTTATATGGCCGCCGTTAATGCAAGCAATAGAAGAGCGTCAAACTCAAATTGCTGATGGATTAGCTGCTGGCGAAAAGGGACAACAAAAACTCGATAAAGCGAATATTGATTCTAAAGAAATACTCGATGAGGCCCGCAAACAAGCTACAGGTATTTTAGGGCAAGCTAATGCCAGAGCGAATGAAATTGTTTCAGATGGCAAACAAGATGGACAACAAGAAAGAGAGCGCCAATTATCATTAGCAAAAAATGACATCGAGCAGGAGTCTAATCGTGCCAAAGATGAATTAAGAGACCAAGTTGCCCAGATTGCTATCGCAACAGCTGAGAAAATTCTTAAACGTGAGATCGATGCTAATGCACATAAAGATATACTGAACAAATTGGCTAAAGAGCTTTGATTTAGTATCTAGGAATATTTGATATATGGCAGATAATAATACAATAGCAAGACCGTATGCTCAGGCTATATTTGACTTAGCTCAGGAGAATAAGGCCCTGGATTTATGGGCTGATGGTCTTGATGTTGCAAAGTCAATTCTAGCAGATGGTGCTGTGATTGAGTTTTTATCTAAACCAGAATTATTAAAAAAACAAAAATTAGATTTTATTTGTGATTTATTCTCTGCATTCGAACAACAGTCCTCTTTGTTTTTGGGTGAAGATAAATTGGCGATAAATTTTTTAAAACTCTTAATTGAAAATGACAGAGTCTCGATTTTGCCTGATGTTGCAGAACATTTTAATGCCCTTAAATCTAATGTAGAAAATTCAGTAGATGTGATGGTAACTTCTGCTGTTCCTCTTGATGAGGATCAAAAAATAGCAATTAGTGAAGCGCTTAAAAAACGCTTCTCTAGAGAAATACATATGCAAACTGAAATAGACGAAACACTCATTGGTGGTGCGATTATTCGTGCTGGTGATGTTGTTATTGATGGGTCTCTTCGTTCCGGGCTTTCTGGCTTGGCTAACGTATTGACTACTTAAAAAAAGGAAAGTAAAAAATGTCTTTAAAAGCTTCTGAAATCAGCCAATTGATTAAAGAGCGTATCGAAAATTTCGAAACCTCTGCTGTAGCACGCGATATTGGAACCGTCATTGGTGTGACTGATGGTATTGTTCGTATTCATGGACTTACAGATGCGCGTTATGGAGAAATGCTTGAATTTCCAGAGAATACTTTTGGTATGGCCCTGAACTTAGAACAAGACTCTGTAGGCGCTGTTATTTTAGGCGATTATAAGCATATCTCTGAAGGCCATACGGTTAAAACGACTGGCAAAATTCTAGAAGTACCAATTGGAGAAGCGCTATTAGGCAGAGTTGTTGATGCACTAGGGAATCCAATTGATGGAAAAGGCGCAATAAATACTGATGAAAGCGCACCAATTGAAAAAGTAGCTCCTGGTGTTATTGAAAGAAAATCAGTAGATCAACCAGTTCAGACTGGATTAAAAGCGATCGATGCAATGGTTCCGATTGGCCGAGGGCAGCGTGAATTAATCATTGGCGACAGACAAACTGGGAAAACAGCGGTCGCCATTGATGCCATTATTAATCAAAAAAACACTGGTATAAAATGTATCTATGTTGCAATTGGTCAAAAATCATCATCTATTGCAGGCGTGGTAAGAAAACTTGAAGAAGAGGGGGCAATGGATCATACCATCGTTGTTGCCGCTGCCGCTGCTGATTCAGCTGCAATGCAGTATATTGCCCCTTATTCAGGCACCACCATGGGAGAGTACTTCTTAGATAAAGGGGAAGACGCGTTAATTATTTTTGATGACTTGACAAAACAAGCTTGGGCTTATCGTCAAGTATCGTTATTGCTCAGACGCCCACCAGGAAGAGAGGCATATCCGGGTGATGTGTTTTATTTGCACTCGCGCTTGCTAGAGCGTGCTTCAAGAGTAAATGCAGAGCATGTTGAATCTATTACTGGTGGTAAAGTTAAAGGGAAAACTGGTTCTTTGACTGCATTACCTATCATTGAAACACAGGCGGGAGACGTATCTGCTTTTGTGCCAACTAATGTAATTTCGATTACAGACGGACAAATTTTCTTAGAAACAGACCTTTTTAATGCTGGAATTAGACCGGCAATTAATGCTGGGTTATCTGTATCTCGAGTTGGTGGCGCCGCACAAACAAAAATAATTAAAAAATTAGGTGGCGGTGTGCGTCTAGCGCTTGCTCAATATCGTGAACTTGCAGCATTCTCTCAATTTGCATCAGACTTAGACGAGGCAACAAGAAAACAACTCGAGCGAGGCCAACGCGCTACTGAATTAATGAAGCAAAAACAATATTCGCCTCTCTCGGTAGCTGATATGGCATTTTCTTTATATGCGGTTAATGAAGGTTATTTGGACGATGTCGATGTTGTTAAAGTTGGAGACTATGAAGCTGCTTTGCATGATTATGCAAAATCAAATGCCAGTGAGCTCCTGGACACAATTAATACATCTGGTGATTTCAGTGATGATATTGAAAACATCTATGAAAAAATTATGTGATGATTTTGCCAGTAAAGGCGCTTATTAACATTCAAGTATTATTAGTTATGACCTAGGGAAATATTGTGGCTGGCGATAAAGAAATTTTAAATAAAATTCGTAGTGTTAAAAACATGCAAAAGATTACTAGTGCAATGGAAATGGTTGCTGCCAGTAAAATTCGCAAAGCACAAGCACAGATGAATGCTTCTCGACCCTATGCAGAGCGCATTAGAAAGGTAATAGGACATCTCGGAGCTGCAAACCCTGATTATAAACATCCTTTTCTCGAAGAAAGAGAAACAAAACGAGTAGGGATTATCGTAATTTCAACTGATAAAGGCCTTTGTGGCGGACTCAACGTAAATTTGTTCAAACGTGTAATTGCTGAAATGTCTGTGTATCAAGAAAAGAATATAGAGGTTGATTTGGTCTTGGTTGGCTCGAAGTCTGTTCAATTTTTCAAAAGGTTAGGCGGAAAAGTAGTTGGAACGGCAACAAATTTAGGGGACCGCCCTCAAGCTAGCGATCTTATCGGCGCAATAAAAATTATGTTGGACTCATATAATGAAGGAAACATAGATAAACTTTTTTTAGCTCATAACGAATTTGTTAGCACAATGAGTCAAAATCCTAAGGTAAATACTTTGCTACCTGTGAGTACAATTAATGAAGATGCAGATTCTCTTCAAACGCATTGGGATTATATTTATGAGCCAGATGCCATTGATTTACTTGATGGTGTATTAATGCGTTACATAGAATCTCAAGTCTATCGAGGTGCCACTGAAAACATAGCATGTGAAATGGCAGCAAAAATGGTAGCAATGAAATCAGCAACCGATAATGCTGGTGATATTATTGATAAATTACAGCTTGTCTATAATAAAGCGAGACAAGCGGCTATCACGCAGGAAATTTCAGAAATAGTTGGCGGTGCAGCTGCTGTTTCGGGATAGAAATTTAATTAAAATGACGGCGGTAATGACGTCGCAAAGGAAAATGAGGAATAAATATGAGCACCGGAACTACTGTGCAAATCATTGGGGCGGTTGTGGATGTAAAATTCCCAAGCACTGCCATACCAAATATATATGACGCTTTGACCATTGAGGAGGCTGACCTAACACTAGAAGTACAGCAACAGCTGGGTGATGGCGTAGTCAGAACGATTGCGATGGGATCCAGCGAAGGACTTAAGCGAGGCATGGCAGTAAACAATACGGGTCAACCAATATCTGTGCCAGTAGGAGAAGAAACTCTCGGACGCATTATGGATGTACTTGGTAATCCAATTGACAACAAGGGCGACATTGGCGCTAAAAAAGTTATGCCAATTCACCGCGCAGCCCCAACTTATGAAGAGCAAGCCACTAGTACAGAAGTGCTGGAAACCGGCATAAAAGTTATCGACTTAATTATGCCAATTGCTAAAGGCGGCAAGGTTGGTCTTTTTGGTGGCGCTGGAGTTGGTAAAACCGTTACCTTGATGGAACTAATTCGTAATATCGCTGCAGAGCATTCTGGCTACTCTGTGTTTGCCGGTGTTGGTGAGAGAACACGTGAAGGCAACGACTTCTATCATGAAATGACAGATTCTAATGTTATTGATAAAGTTTCTTTAGTTTATGGTCAAATGAACGAGCCTCCTGGAAACCGCTTAAGAGTTGCGTTAACCGGACTTACAATGGCTGAATCGTTCCGAGATGAGGGTCGTGATGTATTGATGTTTATTGACAACATATATCGCTACACGTTAGCCGGAACAGAAGTATCTGCTTTATTAGGTCGAATGCCTTCAGCTGTTGGTTATCAACCAACACTTGCAGAGGAAATGGGGGTTCTACAAGAAAGAATCACTTCAACAAAAACAGGTTCGATTACTTCTTTCCAAGCCGTCTATGTACCTGCTGACGATTTAACAGATCCGTCTCCTGCAACAACGTTTGCGCATCTTGATGCAACTTTGGTGCTTTCGAGGCAAATTGCTGAATTAGGTATTTATCCAGCGGTTGATCCACTTGATTCTACCAGTAGATTGTTGGATCCAAATGTAATTGGACAAGAGCATTATGATTGTGCACGAAAGGTTCAGGGTGTCCTTCAGAGATATAAGGAGCTTCAAGATATTATTGCAATTTTAGGAATGGACGAATTATCCGAAGAAGATAAGCTCAGTGTTACACGTGCTAGAAAAATCATTCGTTTCTTTTCTCAGCCATTTTTTGTTGCGGAAACATTCACTGGAGCTACAGGAAAATATGTTCAGCTTCCAGAAACTATTCGTGGTTTTAATGGAATTGTTAATGGTGAATATGATGATTTGCCTGAACAGGCTTTTTATATGGTTGGCTCAATTGATGAGGCCATTGAAAAAGCAAAATCAATGTAGCTTTATTGAAATGAGATACTAATTATGACTAGCATTAAAATTGATATTGTTTCAGCCGAGGGCGAAATATACTCCGGTGAAGCTAGTATGGTTTATGCTCCTGCAAAAATGGGAGAAGTTGGTATCGCACCAAGGCATGCGCCCCTCTTAACAGCTCTTAAGTCAGGCGATGTAAGGGTTCAAGATGTAGACGGAAAAGAACATTTTTTCTATATTACAGGCGGCATGCTAGAGGTTCAGCCACATCTAGTTACGGTATTGGCAGATACTGCATTGCGTGGTGATGAGCTCGATGAGGTCGCTGCACAAGAAGCACAAAGACAGGCTGAAGAGGCCTTAAAAGGGGCTTCCGCAGAAACCGACATTAAGCGTGCACAAGCAGAATTAGCCGAAGCTAATGCACGATATAGGGCTGCACAAAAATTGAAAGGCATCAAATAATAATTTGTTTTTGTAAAAGACCTATCATTAATCAATGATAGAGTTTCAATAATAGAAATATTCTAGTATTTTATAATGTTACGAGAGTAACATTGAATGTTAATTGTATTTTTACAAGGCAATAAGTTAATTAAGCCGATGATAATTATTTGATATGCCATTAGTAGCTCACAATACGTTACCTACATTTACTCGCTTAGCAAGTGAAGGGCATACTGTGCTCACAAAAGAAAGAGCAGTGAGACAGGATATTCGTGAATTACATATTGGTTTATTGAATATGATGCCTGATGCTGCTTTAGCAGCAACAGAAAATCAATTTATTCGGCTTGTGGGTAACTGTAATCAAATAGCACAGTTTTATGTATACCCTTTCTCATTGCCGGGGCTGCCCAGAAGTGATAAGGCTGCTGAACATATTAAACAGCATTATTTTACTTTTGAGGAATTGCAAAAAAAAGGTCTAGATGCCCTGATTATTTCAGGCGCGAATGTTCAGCAGCCCCAATTGACTGACGAACCTTTTTGGGGGCCACTAACAAAAGTTATGGAGTGGTCATTAAAAAATGTGGCATCAACTTTATGTTCTTGTTTGGCAACTCATGCCATTGTAAAGCAATTATATGGCATAGATCGAGCCCCTCTTGAGAATAAAAAGTGGGGAGTATATAGCCACCAAACTATAGAAAAAGACCACCCATTGATGCGTAACATTAATACTCGATTTGATGCGCCTCATTCTAGATATAATGAGATTAGTTCACAGCAATTTCGAAAAGCAGGTCTTTCTGTTTTAGCAGCAAGCGAAGAAGCAGGGGCTCATATTGCAGTGAGTCGAGATAAATTTCGTGTTGTCTATCTCCAGGGACATCCTGAATATGATATAAATAGTTTATTAAAAGAATACAAAAGAGAAATAATTCGTTATATAGAGAATGATGTTAGTGAGCTTCCTCCATTACCTGAGCATTATTTCAATAATGACGCACAAAATATAATTGATAATTTTATTAGTAGTTGCAATGAATGTAGAGAGCATAAAAAGGCCCTGCCTCCTTTTCCAGAAAGCGCTTTATCTTCATGTATCGATAATACATGGGGAGACACGGGAAAGGCGATTTTCAACAATTGGCTAGGCTTGGTATATGGACTCACTAGTCATGATCGATTGAAACAATATATGGAAGGAGTTGATCCTAAAAATCCACTCAGCGTCAAGATATAGTGGCGATCAAAGATTGACTGTCTTATTATGTATAACAAGCAAATAATTAATAAAAGCAAAAATTAAAATAATGTCTGATTTTTTTTCATTTGATACTTTAAGCCTTCATGCTGGACAGACGCTCGATCCAGAATATGGCTCAAGAGCTCAGCCCATTCATCAAACTACTTCCTATGTTTTCTCAGATACGGATACGGCGTCTTCTTTATTTAATATGGAGCGTGGTGGGCATGTTTATAATCGTATTTCTAACCCAACTGTGGGCGTCTTAGAGCAAAGAGTTGCAGCTCTTGAAGGTGGTTCAGCAGCAGTTTGCGTAGCTTCAGGCATGAGTGCGGTATTTTGTGCAATCACAGCATTAGTCAGTCAAGGTGATCATATTGTTGCCTCAGCAAATATGTATGGTGGCAATATTAGTTTGTTGAAGAACACACTGCCAAGATTTGGAATTACGACTACTTTTGTTGACCCAACGAATTTAAAGGCGATTGAAGCGGCTATTCAAGAAAATACAAAAATTGTTTTTGGTGAATTAATTGGCAATCCAGGGCTCTCTGTCATGGACATAGAGTCAGTCGCACAAATATCTCAAAGACATCACGTGCCATTGATGATTGATGGCACGTTCAACACTCCCTATTTGTGTCGTTGCTTTGATTATGGGGCTAATATCATTGTCCATTCACTTACAAAGTGGATGGGAGGTCATGGAACCTCAATAGGTGGGGTTGTCGTAGATGGTGGTAATTTTGATTGGGGTGCTACTAATAAATATGCAACTTTGACTGAAGCGTATGCGCCATTCTCAGGCATTAACTTTTGGGAAGAATTTGGACCAAGTGCCTTTGCCACAAGAATTCGTGCTGAAGCAATGAGAGATATTGGGCCATCGATGAGCCCAATGAATGCGTTTTTATTGCTGCAAGGAATAGAGACCTTGTCTTTAAGGATGGACCGCCACTTATCTAATACAAAAGAAATACTTCAATATCTTGATAATCATGAGCAGGTTTCTTGGGTTAATCATCCAGATATGCCTGGCCATGATAGTAACGATATTGCTAAGAAATATATGCCGAAGGGTGCAGGATCAATTATCACTTTTGGTGTTAAAGGTGGGCGAGATGCAGGGCAAGCATTCATTGAAAACGTGAAGCTAGCCTCTCATTTAGCGAATGTTGGCGATGCAAAAACATTAATTATACATCCAGCCACCACTACTCATTCCAGGATTGATGCCAAGGCACTCGTCGCAGCTGGAATTACAGAAGACATGATACGAATATCTGTAGGTATAGAAAATGTCAGTGATATAACTCAAGATTTTAACAATGGCTTTCGTGCTGCTAAGAAATTTATCTAATGTATATTACCGTCAATGGAAAAAAAGTGTTTGCCTCCACTGGTGGTAAACCTTTTGAGAAAAGACAACCTGTTGTACTTTTTTTACATGGCAGCGGACTAGATCATTCATTTTGGGGCCTACATTCTCGTTTCTTTGCGTTTAGAAAGTATTCTGTTCTCTGTTTGGATTTTCCAGGGCACACACATTCTGATGGACCTCCACTTGAAAGTATCCAGGAAATGGCCGCCTGGGTAAATGATGTAATGAATACAATTGAGGCGTCCTCTATATCTGTAGTGGGTCACTCTCAAGGCTGCTTGGTCTCAATGGATTATGTTGCAAGATTTCCTGGGTTAGTAAATAGCGTGTCTTTTATTGCTAGTGGGTACGAGACCCCAGTAAATTCTTTTCTGCTGGATGCTGCAAAAAACGAACCTAGGAAAGCCATTGATAAAATGATCTCTTGGTGTTTTGACAAAACTGGACATTTGCATCAAGGGACCATTCCAGGAAACTCAATGATTGCTGGCGGATATAAAATAATGCAAGGTAATGTGCCGAATGAGCTTTTTGCTGATTTAAATGCATGCAATAATTACAAGGATGGTAAAAAATCTGCCAGCAATATAGAAGTTCCTTGTCAATTAATAATAGGTGGAAAAGATAAAATGGCGCCACGGAAGTCGACTATGGCATTAGCAGAAACTCTATCATCATCAACAGATATTGAAATTATTCAGGAAAGTGGGCACATGGTCCCATTAGAAACTCCCAATCAATGTCGAGATTTATTAAAGACATTTATCTTTAATAATAATCCAACGAGCTAAAATACATGTATAAAATTCAAAAAGCATCAGTTATTGGTGCCGGGACAATGGGTCTTGGCATTGCCGGTCAGCTGGCAAACGCTGGTATAGAGGTTCTTTTATTAGACCTACCTACTGCAGAGGGAAATCGAAATTCGGTCTGCGAAAGAGCGTTAGAAAGATTATTAGATGAACAGCAGCCAGGGCTTTTGCATAAAAAAATACTGGAGAGAATTACCATAGGCAATATTGAAGATGATATACATAAAATTGCTGAATCAGACTGGATTGCTGAGGCTATAGTAGAGCGATTAGAGATTAAGAAATCACTTTATAAGACTATTGATGAAATAAGACGTCCAGGATCTATCGTTTCGTCCAATACATCTACAATTCCTATCTCATTGTTGGTCGATGGCATGTCGGATCAATTTAAAAAAGAATTTGCCATTACACATTATTTTAATCCAGTTCGCTATATGCAACTTTTAGAAATTGTAAAAGGAGAGTTAACCAGTCCAGAGGTAGTTCAATGCTTAGCGCAGTTTAATGAAGAAAGTATGGGCAAGGGCATTGTATTATGCAATGACACCCCAGGCTTCTTAGGCAATCGAGTTGGTGTTTTTGCAATTCAGACGGCACTTCATGCTGCATTTAATCTCAAACTAAGGCCCGAAGAGGCTGATTCTATTTTTGGAAGACCAATGGGCATACCAAAAACAGGTGTATTTGGTTTATATGATCTTATTGGTATCGATCTGATGAGTGATGTCGCTAAAAGCTTGGTCAATATACTACCAAAAGATGATGTATTTCATGAGGTATCTGATGAAATACCAATTATGAAAAAAATGATGGATGAAGGGCTAAAGGGTAACAAAGGATTAAAAGGTGGCTTCTATCGTTTTAAAGACCCAGAAGACAGTGCAAGTAGACAGACGCTTAATTTTGATGATTTTATTTATCGAGAGTTTAGTTATGAAAAACCAGCAATTGCTATTGAGGCTGAACAGAAAAACGATTTTACCTTATTGCTAGAAGGAAATAGTAAATATGCTCAATATGCTTGGGAAATTTTATCAAATACGTTTTGTTATGCTGCCAGCTTAGTTCCAGATGTTAATAAATCACTAGTGGCCATAGATGATGCAATGAAGCTTGGCTATAACTGGACAGAAGGTCCATTTGAGATGATGGATAAATTGGGTGTGGATAATTTTATTTCAAGGTTAGAACAGCAAGGAAGAGATGTACCTCAGTTTATAAGACTGGCCTCAGGAAAAACTTTTTATCGAGTTAATGAAGGTTGTCTTGAGTATTTCACAGCTAAAGGTAACTATACGAGAATCAAGCACGACAATGGGCTAAGAAGATTCTCAGAAGAACGAAAAACCCTCACACCAATTTTAACTAATAATGCAGCCAGCTATTATGAAATTCAAAATAATATTGGAATGGTTGAGTTTCATAGTAAAGCCAACGCACTAGATACAGATTCAATGCAGCTCTTAGGAGATGCAGTAAAACATGCAGAAGAAAATTACAATGGACTTATAATCCATAATGATGCTTCGCATTTTTCATGCGGGGTAAACCTCGAAGCCATTGGAAGCTTTATTGAGTCTCAAGATTGGGTTGGATTAGACGGCTTCCTTGCTCATTTCCAAAAAACTGTAAAGAAAATGAAATACTCATCTATACCTGTTATATCTGCTCCATCAGGGCTGTCCATTGGAGGTGGTTTTGAGGTAGTACTGAGTACAGATATGACAATCTATCATGCAAATTCAGTGACGGGTTTGGTCGAATCATTGGTAGGCGTTGTTCCTGGCGGTGGGGGCGTTAAAGAATTGCTATATCGATGGCGAGATATTAAAGGAAACGAAACAGAAGCCGCATGGGCAACCTTCATGAACGTGGGTTATGGTAAAACTGCACAATCTCCATTAGAAGCAAAAGAGCTGGCGATGTTTAGAGAAGGGATAGATAGTTTTGTAATGAATCGTGATAGATTGTTAGATACAGCTTTAAATGCAATACAAGAATTAGCAAAAGATTATCAACCAACCTATCGCGATAATTTTATTATGCCAGGCAGAGAAGTTTGGCAAGAAATGCAGAATTGGTTACAGAAAACCCATGAAAAAGGCTACTTAACTCCACATGATGTGACTACGGGCACACAAATTGCTCGAATTGTTACTGGAGGAGATGTTGATGCTGGTACTGTGATGAATGAAGATGACTTATTTGATCTGGAGAGAAAAGCTTTTTTGGCCTTGGCAAAGACAGAGCAAACTAAAAGCCGCATTCAGCACATGCTCAGTTATGGAAAGCCACTAAGAAATTGAGAAATTTACATGATTTATAGACCCCCCATTGAAGATATTACTTTTTTACTTAAAGACTGGATTGGTATAAAAAATATCAATCAATTAGATGGCCATGAAGATATAGAGATTGAAGATATTAGTTTTATTCTTAGCGAAGCTGGAAAGTTTTGCGCCTCTGAATTGCTTCCGATAAATAGTGTAGGTGATAAAGTTGGTGCTCGATTAATAGATGGCAAAGTTGTCACCCCACCAGGTTTTAAAGAAGCTTATAAGCTATACATAGAGGCTGGGTGGACTGGAATTGATGCGAATACAGAGCATGGCGGGAGTGGATTACCTAAATTAGTCCAGTTTTATTTTGATGAGATGTTAAGCGCTTGTAATTTGTCTTTTAAACTATATTCAGAGCTCAGTCATGGTGCTTATCAATTGTTATTGAATAGCGCCTCTCAATCAATTAAGGATGCTTATTTACCAAAATTAGCTTCAGGAGAATGGTCAGGTACCATGTGCCTGACAGAGCCTCATTGTGGAACTGATTTAAGCCTCATAAAAACTCAAGCCAGTTATCAAAATGGCAAATATCTTATTAATGGCACAAAGATATTCATTACTTCGGGCGATCAAGATTTAACTGAGAATATCTTGCATATGGTCCTAGCGAGAATCGATGGAGCCCCAGAAGGAAGCAAAGGTATTAGTGTATTTATGGTTCCTCGCAATCAACTTCAAGATGAAAAGGCTACCGAAATACTAAATGGAGTCTCAGTGGGCTCGATAGAAACAAAAATGGGTATAAAAGGTTCTGGAACTTGTGTCTTAAACTTTGATAATGCTGAAGGCTATCTTATTGGTGAGGAAAATAAGGGTTTGGCCGCTATGTTTACTATGATGAATGCCGAAAGAATTACGGTGGGAATTCAGGGCTTAGGATTTGCAGATATTGCCTATCAAAACGCAAAAAATTATGCCCAAGAGAGGCGGCAAAGTAGAGTGCCAGGGGTAGAGCGGTTTAATAAAAAAGCTGATCTCATTATTAAACAGCCAGAAATAAAAAGAATGCTACTAAGAATGCGTTGCCAAATTGAAGGTGGCAGAGCCCTCGCTACTTATGTTGGTTATCACGTTGATGTGATGCAGAAATCTCAAGATCAATCTACAAAGAAAAGGGCTGATAATATCGTCTCTTTATTGACTCCGATTGTTAAATGTTACTTATCTGATCTTGGAATGGAAAGCAGTTTAAATGCCCAGCAAGTATTTGGAGGTCATGGCTATGTTCATGACTATGGAATGGAGCAACTAGTAAGAGATTGCAGAATCACAACTATTTATGAGGGAACCAACGAGGTTCAAGCTGCTGATTTGGTATTTCGAAAGTTAATGCTAAAAAATAACCAGTTAATCAAAACGTTTATCGAAGAGTGGGAGCATGCATTGTTTTTAGAAAAGTCCTTTGATGATGCAGAACTTAATTTTATTCTTGATAAGACTAGAGAGTCTTTTGGTTGTTTCAAAAAAACTACGGCTTGGATTATTGACCAAGTGAATGCCAATCCATTATTTGCAATGGGGGCATCATCAGCATATACGCGTTATTTCTCATTAAACATGGTAGCTCTTTTATGGGCAGATATTCTGGTGTCTATCCTCAATAAAAAAGGGAATTTTTACAACAGCAAGAGAAAACTAGCAAAATTCTTTATATTACATGTTTTGCCTGAGACTCTTAGCTTAGAAAAACAAATCCTTGATGGCGGCTCAATTTTATCTGAGTTTGAAAGTAATGATTTTTAGAGATTAAACAATATCGCTTCTATCGATTTTGATCTCAGCTGGAAACCAAGGTTTATTACAAACTGTCGCACTAAGATTTCCTAGGGGCGAATCAATTGAAAATTTTGTACCAATTGCAGCGAAATCAATCGGTACATTTGCGTAACCAATATTTTTATTTAGTCTCGGCGAATAGATACATCTGGTTATGTGCCCAATATCATCGTTGGCATCTTTAACTGACCAAAGATCTTCTGGGGCAGAGACAATTGGATCACCATCAATTTCAACACCCACGAGTTTTCTTTTTGGTCCTTCAGCTTTAATTTTCTTTAATGCTTCTTTGCCAATGAAATCGTCTTCACGATCCAGATTAACCAATCTACCCATTCCTATTGTATAAGGATTATCATAACGACCGATATCAGATGCATAAGAAAGCATCTCACCCTCAATACTTCTGATTAACTGAGGTGCTGCTGGTTTGATATTATGTTTCTCCCCTGCTTTTTCGACTAAATCCCATAATTCATTTCCACGAGACCCATCTTGCAGATAGAGTTCATAACTTAATTCGCCGCTCCAGCCTGTTCTTCCCAATACTAATGGAATTCCATTGACTTCGGTTTGAACCGCACGGTAATAACCAAGATCTATTGCTAGGTCACCGAAAAGCGCATGCATTACATGAGGAGATTTTGGACCACCCATTTGCAAAGGTGAGACATCTGGCTCGAAGACTTTAACGTTCATTCCCGAATTAACAGCAATGCCTTCAATCCATAATAGAACGTCTCCATCACCAGGTGAAATCCAAAATTGGTCTTCTCCTAACCTTAGTAAAACAGCATCATTAATGATGCCTCCATCTTCACCAGTTAGAAGAATATAATAGCATTTGCCCATATCACAATTTGACACATCCCTAGGAGTAATAAATTGAACTAATTTATGCGCATCAGGACCGCTAATTTCAATTTGTCTTTCTACAGCAACATCAATCATTACTACATCATTCACCATGCTCCAGTATTCCTCAACAACACTGGTATACAGTGTCGGCATATACATGTGATTATAGATGGAGAAAGCTTTTGCACCGCAACGTTTGGTAGAGTCAAAATAAGGAGATTTTCGAACTCGTGAACCGATACTGATGAATGGTTGGAAATTTTCTGAAGCCATAGTCGTTCTCGTAATAATGGTTAATTATGAAACAAAAACGAAGCATGCCGATTGTTGATTATTGAGTCAATATAATTATTTACAGATATGATATTTTTTTTCGATGATATAGTTACATGTGTTTATTTATTTTCAAAGGAAGCAGATTATATGAAAACGATTCTTTATATTTCACTAACTATCATTATGCTATTTTCCCTCAATGCATGTCTCAATCAAGCAAGTATTGATGGGATAGCCATTACTAATGTTACTGTCATCGATGCTAAAAATGGAACACGCGAGCGTCAAACTGTTATTTTCGAAAAGGATCGTATTACCAGTATTGCTCCAACAACCAATGATTCTTTGGATGTCATTGAGGTTATTGATGGAACGGGAAAATTTTTAATTCCAGGCCTATGGGATATGCATGTTCATTTAACTTATGATGATGCTTTTACAGATGATATGCCGTCTTTATTTTTGTCTTATGGTGTTACAAGTGTGAGGGATACTGGCGGATTAATTGACAAGTTAGAGCCAGTGATCGAAGTTATGCGCGCACCTGATGCCCTTGCGCCGCGCGTATTTTTTAGTGGCCCATTATTAGATGGAAAATTTGTCGTTTATGATGGTGGTCTTGTTCCTGAGATTGGTACACAAAACGCCACAGTTGAGATGGCTAACGAAAAAATTGAAATCCTTAAAAATGCTGGTGTAGATTTTATAAAAATATACGAAATGGTCACTCCTGAGGTTTTTACAGCTCTTACAGATGCCGCTACAAAATTTAAATTACCCGTTGCAGCGCATATTCCTCTCTCAATGACAGCAAGTTTGGCTGGGCCAAAAGTAGATTCAATGGAACATTTGCGTAATGTCGAATTGGATTGTGCGATTAATTCTGCAACTTTGCGTGAAGAGCGATTGTCTCGATTAAATTCTCATACTGAAGGCGCAGGTTTAACTTTAAGATCTAGCCTGCATAAACTGCAAAGATTACCTGCAATAAAAAATTATGATGAGCAGCGATGCAATCAAACATTGGATAATTTGAAAGCTACGATACAAGTCCCCACTTTAAGATTAAATTCATTTTCAATGCGCCCAAGTTATGAGAGAGACGATTGGGATAAAGTGCTATTACAAGTGCCTGTTGGTGCTCAAGCGAAATGGATTGCTGCCACAGAAGACTGGTTTGAAAAACAAAAGGATCAAGATTGGTACGGTTCAGATTTTGCAAAATGGAGTATTAAATTAGTTGGGGATATGCACAAACGCGGGGTACCCATAGGAGCTGGAACGGACACACCGATTGGCATGGCTTTACCTGGGTATAGTTTGCACACAGAGCTGGAGTTACTTGTTGAGGCTGGATTGAAACCTATTGATGCATTATATTCAGCCACAATAAGACCAACAGAATTTTTCTCATTAGAAAAAACTATGGGGACTATTGATACAGACAAAGTCGCTGATATGGTTTTACTGGATGCTAATCCACTTATAAATATCAGTAATACACGTAAAATTAATCTGGTTATTTCAAAGGGGGTTGTAATAAATCCTGAAGAACTTTTGTAGGTAATTTTCGTATAAATAATTTTCACTTTAACAGTCTTTCAGAATAGGTATAATCGCGCTTTGCCAGTATTAAAAAGATATTTATTACAAGGATGTTCAAAGCATGAAATTAATTCAAGGTGTTCTGCTGTTATGCTGCTTTTCTTTTCTAAGTGCTGATGAGATTAAATTAAGTGATTTAGAATTTATTTCAGAAGCCGATACCATGGTCATGGTACCAATGCGTGATGGTATCCGACTGGCTACAGATATCTACCGCCCCAAAGATACAAATGAAGATCTTCCACTTATTTTTATTAAAACGCCTTATAATTTTAATGAGATTCGAGGGGCCACATTACAATGGACTTATGAAGCGGTTAAGCGTGGGTATGCTGTAGCAATTCAGAATGAAAGAGGGCGCTATTATTCAGAGGGTGAATGGGAGATTTTAGGCAATCCTCGTACTGATGGGTTTGATGCGTTAAGTTGGTTTACAGATCAATCTTGGTCGAATGGAAGTGTTGGCACTTTAGGCTGTTCATCTTCTGCTGAGTGGCAGATGGCTCTTGCTTCTCAGGACCATCCAGCCCATAAAGCGATGGTGCCTATGGCATCTGGTGCTGGTATTGGACGTGTTGGCGAATTCTACGAACAAGGTAATTGGTTCAAAGGGGGCGTGCATCAAACGTTATTTTCTGTTTGGCTATATAGTGTCCAACAAGAAATTTATCCACGTTTTCCGGCCGGTATGTCACAGGAAGACCTTCAACGTTTGAGAAAATTATATGATCTTGCTCCTGATATGCCTGATGTTGATTGGATTAAACAATTACGTAAATTGCCATCGATTGATTGGTTAAAAGATGCTGGTGCCAATAATGGACCAATGGAAAAGCTCATGAAAAGAACACCAGATCATCCTGATTGGTATGAGGGTGGACTTTATCATGATAACGAAGAATTCAATGTGCCAGCTTTTTGGTTTAATAGTTGGTTTGATGTGAGCCAGGGCCCTAATCTTGCTGTCTTTAATCATGCTAGAAAAAATGGTAAGGATAAATCAGTGAGATCAGGCCAATACATGTTGATGGCACCCACATTGCACTGCGGTTTTTATCGAATACCAAAAGATAAAGATCTAGTAGTTGGTGAACTTAATGTAGGCGATGCAGCGTTTCCTTTGTATGATCAAATGTTTGGTTTTTTTGACTTTTACTTAAAGGACGAAAAAAGTAAAATTTTTAAGAAATTGCCAAAAGTGCAGTATTACACGATGGGTAAGAACAAATGGCAATCGGCTGATGCATGGCCTCCAAAAACAGCTAAACCAATGACATTATTTCTAGCGAGTAATGCAGGCGCTAATAGTTTATTTGGTGATGGCGAACTGATTGATCATTCCCGCTCACCTTCTGCAAACGATCAATTTACTTATGATCCCATGAATCCAGTACCTGCCCTTGGTGGTGGAGTGTGTTGCAATAAAAATGCAGCTTTAGGTGGGAGCTATGACCAGCGAGGCATAGAAGCTAGGCAAGATGTCTTAGTTTATACATCTAAAGTAATGGAGCAAGACCTTGAAGTGACTGGCAATGTTAGGCCAGTTATCTATATTTCTTCAAGCGCTAAGGATACAGATCTCACTGTGAAGCTTGTTGATGTTTATCCTGACGGAAGGGCTTTTAATATAGACGATACTATTTTTCGGGTTCGTTATCGCGAAGGATACGATAGACAAGTTTTTATGGAAAAGCATAAGGTATATGAAATAAAACCTACACCTATGTCAACCAGTTACTTATTTAAAAAGGGGCATAAAATTAGAATCGAAATTTCATCCAGTAAATTTCCTCAATATATGAGAAATTTAAATACAGGCGGTAATAATTATGATGAAATTGAAGGCGTGGCAGCTCAAAATTCGATTCACCACACTTTTCAATATCCATCAAAAATTATCTTCTCAGTGATACAGGATTAACCCTATCTTGGAGCGTCAAAAGTTAAGGAAAAGAATAAGCTATTTAAAAATAATTTATTTGTCCCAAACCACGTAGCTCGAAAATTTGGATCATCCGCAAATAAAATAACACTGCCTTTGCCCTGTCTTTCGGCAATGAGCGCTGCCGTATTGGCTATTGCACGTTGATTATTTTCAGACGCATATCCTGATAATACCGGTTGATCTTTATAAGCGATGACAGTTCCATAGGGGTTGTTGGATCCGTTCAAAATGGATGTAGTATTTTTATGCAGGGCTATATGTTTATTGGTATAACCAAAACCAAGTGGATGTGTGATATCTAAGTCACCTGCAAAAATAGTTCCACCGATAAATTCCAGTGGATCACGACCTTCCTTTTCGGCATATGCATATCTGGCTTTATTATCTTGTTTGGGTATCTTTTCTTTTGTTTCAATCCCAAAGAGACTTTTTTGGATCCAGTCAGCACCTTGTCTGATTCCAATTATGGTCCCACCTTTATTAATCCATTGAGATAATTCTTTACTAAAATTAGGCTGGTAGTTTTTGTATTTACCTCCCGCAAAAATTATGTGCGTATAACGATCAAAATTAGTGTTTTGCATTAAACTTCGATCACTTATTGTTACAGGTATTGCCATCCTTTGGTCCAAGAGATGCCATATCTCTCCTACGTTATACCAATCCATATCTCGACCAGCGACTAGTAATATATTAGGTTTTACGATGGCTTTATTGAATTGACTGCCAATATCTGGAGATTTTGAGCCAGCGACACTTCGCCCAGAGGTTAGCGCATGTATTTCTATACCATGTTCTTGAGAAACATCCTTTAAGAGAGCATGAATTTCATCAGGTTTGATGGCCTGTCTATCAAACGAAATAATAATACTACCTCGGTTAAACTCATAGGCACCCTTAGACGTCATGGCTTTAAAAGGGTTAAGAGCCACTTTGGTAAAAAGACCAGCATCTAATATTCGATAGAGCGCTTTTGGCGAATAATAATTTGACCATTCAAATGCATACGCATATTTAGGCTGATCGGGTTGCAGTGCTGTGGGTTCAGAGTTTTTAACTAATTGGCCTAACAGCTTATTACTAAGATTGACGTCATTTATTTCGTCATATTCCAAACCATAAGCCAGCGGAAGAGTCCACGTTGAAACATCATAGAATTTGCTATCTTCAAATTCTTGCGCAAGATCAAACATGCCTCTAATTAGGGTGTGTTGTGATTGATTAAGAGAGATTATGATAGCCTCATCACGCGCATAGTTTGTTTGATTGATTGTCGTATCATTCTTCAAATGATGAACATTGATACGATGAAAATTCAATAGATCAATAAAATGATACAAACGAGCTTTATCTTTTCCTGCACTCAAAATATAAGCTTTGATTGGATGTTTGGCAGCTCTAATCGGTACATTTGCATAAAATTGTTTTTGATAATTTAGTAATTCCATTTTATTATTAACAGCGCCCTGGGCATTGCCGATGCTGGTTCTAAAGTGCTTGATAATATTTTCGCGATAGGTTCTGATGCCATTACTGGTATCGATTTTTACGCCTCTAGCAGAACTAGCTTCGTGCAATATACCCACGCCACCATTAACTAGTGGAAATGAAGAGCCTTTACCAAGAAAGAAGTGGTCATAGCGATCACCATGAAAATATAATCTTTTTTGTGAATCTAAAATTGCTTCTGATGGCAGCACTACTTTAGCAATCAGATCTACACCTTGTTTTGGAATTAAGGGATGATTTCTTGTAGGAACTCCTGGTGAGAAATAATAAGTTTGTTCGCTTCCCATTTCATGATAATCAACAGAAACATTGGGTCGCCATTCATGCCATTTCGTAAGCCAAGCTCTGGGTTCAGGCTGAGTAGCTGAAATCCATTGCCGATTTAAGTCAAAACCATAATGATTGGTTCTGGCAAGTCGACCATCATAATTATGTTCTATATGCTCAGGATTTGAGTTGGGTATTTGACTTCCAAAGGTATCCAGCCAAGCAATACGGTTTGCATGACCATCAGGATTAAAGACAGCCGTAATTAAAATTACACTATTTTTCAACAGAGCATCAATTTCTCTACCTTTAGCGGCAGCAAGATGATAAATAGTGGGAAGTGACGCATCCATACCACTTGATTCAGCTCCATGGACACCATAATTCAACCACGTAACAACGGGCATATCTTTGTTGATATTTTGATTTGAATTTGGCTCAGTCAGAGCGATATGCTGTTTTTTAATTTGATCAATTTTAGTCTGGTTAGATTCAGATGTAGCAACCACAAATAAGATAGGCCTTCTTTCGTGAGAATAACCAATAGTTTCGATGGTTAAGCGATTTGAGAGGCTGGCAACTAATTGGAGGTAATTGACTAACTCGTGATGTCTTACAGGTGCTGCACCAAGTGGCCTTCCAAGAAATTCAGCTGGTGTGGGTATATCAATATTATAATTAATATTAGTTGGGAATATCTCTTGGTCGATATCTTGTTCGGCACTTGCAAAGGTAATTTGGTAGGTAAAAAATATGCTAATTACCCAGATCAATTGGTTGGTTATGTTTTTCACGGTATTCCTTTTGAGTTTTTATATCTCTTTAACAATAAAATATCCTAATTTAGAGAAAAATGACAATGTTTGTTTTGTTGAATTTATCCTGCATTATTAGTTAAGTAATTGATTTATTTGATTGATATTATTATCAAATAGCTATATTTTGTTGGGGCTTTGTGGTTATGGGCGTGAGAACGATAAGGTAATTTAATGTTAAGTATTATTATTTTAGCTGCCGGAAAAGGCACGAGAATGAATTCCTCACTACCTAAGGTGTTGCAACCCTTAGCTGGTAAGCCATTACTTGAGCATGTGATTTGTTCTTCT
The DNA here is from genome assembly GCA_964275745.1 of uncultured Woeseiaceae bacterium. Lineage (GTDB taxonomy): Bacteria > Pseudomonadota > Gammaproteobacteria > Steroidobacterales > Woeseiaceae > SP4260. Next base: position 92,875 of record CAXYCT010000015.1, read on the forward strand.
AATGTCTTCAAACCTCATGAAATATTTATCGTGCATGGGCATTCTGGCGAATTAATACAGCAATATTTTCAATCAAATACGGGCCTTAAATGGGCGCAACAAAAAGAACAATTAGGAACAGGTCATGCCGTGATGCAGGCGGCGAAAAAAATTGCAGCAGGCAGTAATGCGCTTATTCTATATGGGGATGTTCCATTAGTGAGCACAGAAACTATAAGACTATTAATAGAAGGTCATCAGGATAACGAAATATCGTTACTCACTGCAATCCTTCCTGATGCAGATGGTTATGGGCGAATCATACGTGATGATGGCAAAATTACAGCTATTATTGAAGATTCAGATGCAACTGATTCAGAAAAACGAATCAATGAAATTAATACCGGTATAATGTATTGCAATGGCGAGTTATTAAATGGTTGGTTGAATCGATTAAATAATAATAACGCGAAAGGCGAATACTATTTAACAGATATTATTGGTATGGCTGTTCAAGATGGCGTCAAAGTGAGTGGCACTGTAGCTGAAAATTGGGAAGAAGTAATGGGTATTAATGATAAAAAGGAATTAGCAACAGCAGAGCGCTTGCTGCAAAAAAATCTAGCAGAAGATTTAATGGAGCAGGGAGTCTCAATTATGGATCCAGCTCGGTTAGATATTCGGGGTACCTTGGTTTGTGGAAAAAATGTGGTCATTGATGTAAATGTAATCTTTGAGGGAGAAGTTATACTTGGAGATAATATTAGTATTGGCCCTCATAATATTATCAAAAATTCTAAAATTCGTAATAATACGATTGTGCATGCAAATTGCCATATTGATAACGCATTAATTGGTCAAGATTCAGCCATAGGTCCTTATGCACGATTGAGACCAGGAACAAATTTAAGTAGTAATGTTAAAATTGGAAATTTTGTAGAAGTTAAAAAAAGCACTGTTGGTGAAAACAGTAAAATCAATCATCTTAGTTATATTGGGGACACAAATGTTGGTGCTTCAGTCAATATTGGTGCTGGTACTATCACTTGTAATTATGATGGTGCTAACAAGTACATTACTGAAATCAAAGATGGGGCGTTTATTGGCTCTGGAGTGGAATTAGTTGCTCCAGTTATTATCGAAAAAAATGCAACGATTGGTGCAGGCTCTACCATAACAAAATCTGCTCCAGAAGAAAGATTAACACTAGAGCGTTCTAAGCAAGTTACAAACGATAAATGGCAACGCCCTAAAAAATTATAAGTTAATAATTAGAATAGTGGAATAAAAGTAATGTGTGGAATTGTTGGCGCAGTTAGTGAGAGAAATGTAACTCCAATCTTGATGGAGGGATTGCGACGCCTTGAATACAGAGGTTATGATTCTGCTGGGATAGCAATATTTAATGATAATAAAATACAAAGACTGCGCCGTGCAGGGAAAGTACAAGAATTACAAAATGCACTAGATAATAATCCGATAACTGGCACTCTGGGAATTTCGCATACAAGGTGGGCGACACACGGGGTTCCAACTGAAAATAACGCTCATCCGCATCTATCTGAACAAGATATAGCTCTCGTTCATAATGGTATTATTGAGAATCATGAAATATTAAAAAATGAACTTCTCAGCAAAGGGTATATATTTGAATCGGATACTGATACCGAAGTGGTGGTGCACCGAATTCATTATCATTTAGCGGCAAATGTTAATTTATTTGATGCAGTTAAAATGACGGTGCGTGAACTAGAAGGCGCTTATGCACTGGCTGTTATTAGTAAAGATGAACCGCATAAGATGATGGTTGCACGATCTGGATGCCCTGTCGTAATAGGGGTAGGAATTAATGAAAATTATGTCGCTTCAGATGTGGCTGCTCTTTTGCCTGTGACTAATAACTTTATGTTTTTAGAAGAAGACGATATTGCCATTTTAGAGAAAGATAAAGTCACTGTTTATGATAGTGAGGGAATCGAGGTAACCAGGAAAACTATAGAAAGTAAGTTATCATCAGAAGCCACCGAGCGTGGTGAATTTAAACATTTTATGCTCAAAGAAATTTATGAACAATCAATTGCGGTTGGTAATACGCTTAATCAGCGTATAGCCGATGGCCAAGTGCTTGAAAATGCGTTTGGACCAAATACCACCAAAGCTCTTGATCAAGTTGAAGCCATACATATTGTGGCGTGTGGTACGAGCTATCATGCTGGTCTAGTAGCTAGATATTGGATCGAAGATATCTGTCGAGTGCCATGTACTGTCGAAATTGCCAGTGAATATAGATACCGTAATCCGGTGGTAACAAACAACACATTATTCGTTACTATTAGTCAATCAGGTGAAACCGCAGATACTTTAGCGGCTTTAAGATTAGCAAAAAAAGAAAAGTATATATCTACACTAGTGATCTGTAATGTGCCTGAAAGCTCAATGGTCAGAGAATCTGACATGACTTTGATTACTAACGCTGGTCCCGAAATTGGTGTTGCATCAACCAAAGCATTTACTACTCAATTAGCGGCTTTATCCTTGCTTACCATTGTAATTGGCAGGCGACACGGTTTAACAAAAGAACAAGAAAAAGAGCTGGTTGGGCAATTACTAGAATTACCTGAGCTTATTAACCAAGTTTTGGCTTTGGATAGTAATATAGAAATACTTGCTCAGCATTTTGCAGATAAACAGCATGCTTTATTTTTAGGACGTGGCATACAAAATGCAGTTGCTATGGAAGGGGCTTTAAAATTAAAAGAAATTTCATATATTCACGCTGAAGCATATGCTGCTGGAGAGTTAAAACACGGCCCATTAGCTTTAGTTGATGAAGATATGCCGATAGTTGCCATCGCTCCTGATGATAAATTACTTGAGAAGTTAAAAAGTAACTTACAAGAAGTTAGAGCAAGAGGCGGCGAACTATATGTATTCGCGGATCCTCGAGTTCAATTTGCTGACAAGATAGGTACTCATACAACAATGATGCCAGCCGAGATTAAAGATTTTCAAGCACCAATTTTATACACCATTCCATTACAGTTACTTTCTTATCACGTGGCCGTTCTAAAAGGGACTGATGTTGATCAACCCAGGAATTTAGCCAAGTCCGTTACTGTTGAGTAGGTTAACAGGTCGTTTATTTTTCTGATTAATTATTGGATATCCAAATTGCGACACCTTGGACAACCTCACTCTCGGTGGTATAGATAGATGTTCCTGATGTACCACCTCCAGCAACAGATGGAATTCCCATAATACCTTTTGATGTTTCTGTATTAGTAATTACGATTGCATTTGCTCCAACTTTTGCTGCTTGTTTCTTTAGTTCTTCAACTGCATAGTCCAAACTGCCCTGTTGAGTCCACCCCATTTCTGATGATGCTTTAACTCTGGCAATCTCAATTGCTCCAGATGGCATCTCAGTCAAGATTCTGACAGTCTGATGGTCCTCAATGGGATTTCTGGTATCTCCTGTTACTAGTGCTGAACCTGAAGCACACCCTGTAAGTACAGTTGCGAGGAAAATCATTTTTATATGGTGCATCATCTTAAGTTATCCTTTCAGAAGTTCTTGAATAATCAGCATAGATTATTTACCTATTGCTATCAAGCACACTATCTTCATTCACAATCTTATGAAAAGCATTCAATTAAAAGAGGGGATACCTCTTTTTTCATAAAAGGAACCTTATTCTTAAAATGATAGTGCAACTGATTCGTGGTAATCTTTACCGAGAATTTTAAATAATGAGTAGCATGGATAGTTTTGGCAGATAAACGACCTATCTGCACTATTCCGTTACGGTGGAGTAATTTTAAACAGTGATTTATAGATGAAAGAAATTAGTTATCAGGTTCAAGGAAGCGCAGCACAACCATACAACATAACAATAAGTTTAAGTGGCACAAACTTGAAATGCATCTGTGATTGTCCCGCAGGATCAATGGGAACTCATTGCAAACATTGGATGAGTGTTTTTGAGGGGAAAAAACAAAAGTATATAGGTCTAGATGATTCGCAAATTAATGAAATTAAATCTTGGTTACCAGGAAGTGATTTAGAAGAAGCATGGATTGAGTTAGAAGAAATTAAAAAACAAGAGGCAGAAATAAAAAAAGAAATTGCTGCCAAAAAGAAAGTAGTTCTTCAAAAATTTAAATCTGTAATGAAAAAATGAATGGCAAAAAATCAAATCACTGTTTAAAAACACTCAGTCACTGTGGAGTAGGTTCTACAGGGTGGTTTATAGAACCATCAACCTAAACTTCTTTTTTAGTCTGATTCATAAATTGAATCCACAATCTCTCTGGACTCATTACTTAAGTATGGGTATAAAGTTTTTATTAAAAGATTAATGCCTTTCTTTCTTAGATATAGGTTTGATTTGGAGGGATATTTTTTCATAGAGTAATCCAACCAATGCCTTCCAATTATTAATGAAATCTCTACAACACTATCTATATCCTCATCTTGTATAATTAATACCCCAAGGTTTCTTGCATGAATTATTGTTTGTTTTGCCCATTCATCTATTTCCAAATTTATATCAATCAATCTTTTATATAGTTCAGAATTATCTCTCGAAAACTGCTCAAAAGAATCTCGCATAAGATATCTATAATCCCAAAGAACTTCATAAATACTAAATAGTCCTAGTATTAAATCTTTATGGTCATTGCTTTCCGAATGAATTCGTTGTTTTTTAAAATAATCTAGAAATAGTTCTGTATGAACTGAAACCAAATCATTTTTTGAATTAAAGTGATACCAAAGAGAACCCTCAAGAATATCTGATTTTTTTGCAATTAAACTAGTTGTAGACAACTCAAAAGTATTATCGTTAAAAAGAGACAAACTTTCTTGAATTATTTTTTCTTTAGTCTTCATATATTTTTAAGAGGTTTATGGTCAAAAATTCTCACAATAGGGGTCTTCTTTATTCTCATGCTTGGTTCTAATTTTTCAAATACTGTTCTGTAATTATAAAACGGTACTCTAGGAAACAGGTGGTGTACAGCATGTAAATTCTGTTGAAACATTAATTCCTCAAACCATCTAATAGAAAATAACTGTATATTTGTATTTTTCCATCTCGCAGTATCTTTATATGGTTTATGTGGTAAATAAGAAAATAAATATATAGTTAAAAACGCACCTGAAAACCACCCGAAGAACAACACTGGGATGCTAATTATTCCTGTCCCCAATACAAACAGCAACCGCCATCCAATGCTTACAGCAATTTCTATTCTAGTGAAGTTATCCATTACAAAGGTATTTTGAGTTTTAATTACTCTTAATGTTGATCTATAAAAATCTTTTAAAGACCTAAATATATTTTGAATATGTACATCTGGATCCTCTTCGGAATTTGTGTATTTGTGGTGTGCAAAGTGCTCTTTTCTATGTGAGTTAAATGGGATTGAGATAAGTGGTGACATTAACAACCCAACAGCAGAATCTAACCACTTATATTTTGGGTTGCTGCCTCCCACATTGCCATGAACTGCTTCATGCATCGGGGTATAGGAAGCAAAAGTTAAAAACCCAAGCAAAAGAGTGGAGATAAGTGGTGACAAATAACCACTAGCAAAAACAAACAATATAAACATGTATAAATAAGAGACTAACAGCGCTAGACCAATCGTTGGAAAAGCAATCATCCCAGAGTGCTCTTTCGATATTTTTGCTGCTTCTCTTTCTAGTGTTTTATTAATTTCCATAATATTGTTTCCTTATTTGGGTAATTGCCCAAATTATATTGGGTGTTTACCCAAATAGTCAAGTTTTTGGTTGCTTGATTTGTTTTAAGACTGGGTGATAATGTATAAATGTTGAATATAGGTTGGGTTAAGAACACTACATTAAGGTGGAGTAAGTTATGAAATCTATGTTAATAAATGTCAGTCGTGTGTTGCTAGCATTATATTTTCTTGTGGCAGGAATCGGCAAGTTCATATCCTGGGATATGCATGTAGCATTAATGGAAACCCATAATATGGTAATGGTTCCAGTTTTATTAGCTATTGCTGGTATTGTTCAAGTTGTTGGAAGCATTTGTCTGCTATTTAATAAACAGGTAGTTATCTGCGCACTAGGTTTTGCGGCGATGGTCATTTTAATTAACCTAAATATACATGATTTTTGGAATGTTTATGAGGGTGTTGATGTTAGACATGAAACTCAGAATTTCATCAAAAATTTAGGAGTTTTTGTTGGGTTTTTGATGCTAGCAGCAGTAAACATTAAAGAGCCTTCATCTAAGTGAACGGCATCAAAGAATTCAGAAACCTGATAGTCTTAGGACCACTAATATACGCAATTCATCATTTTGAAGAGCATATAATTTTTAATTTTAGAGAGTGGAGGCTCAGTTATTTTTCTGATAATAATCCGAATTCAACAGAAGAGATTCTTTTAAGACTATCTATTTTTTTATTGATAGTAATCTTTATTCATATGATTAAGAAAAATAGAGCAAGCGCTCATATAATTTTATTTTTCTTAATGACAACGCAGGTTATAAATGCCTTTTTCCATGTTTTCTTTAGTTTTTATTTTTTAGATTTTAGCCCTGGTGCCATAACAGGAGTCCTGTTGTATCTTCCAGTTAATTACTTAATCTTCAAAGCAGCACTCACTGAAGGGTTTATAACAAGCATTAAGGAAGTAATGTACTTATTTTTTATTGGTCTATGCACTTTTTCATTATTCGAGTTAATTGGGCCAAAAGTTATGATAATCGCAATATTTTTATCTGCAGGTTACTATTTTATTATTAATGAGCACGATAAAAAGAAAATATAATTCGAAAGTAATTAGTGATGGTAGAGGAATAAATAAAAGTAAATAAAACAAGATAAACGAAGCCTCTATCGGACACTCATTTGTAAAAAACATGCAATATGTTTTAATCACACACTTTGTTATGATTTAGTTAATTAATATTTTTTAATAAAATACTTATTCGCTGTTGTAAAAAAACTATGACTCTCGAGTAAACTTGAATTTTTGAATTACAAGGAGTAAGAGTATGATAAGAAAGTCACTATTCATTCTGACGCTCGGCGCCATATTGATGTCATACATCATCCCAGTCAGTGCTTCAGCCCAAGCTATAAAATCAGTTGAACCATTCAAGGTTGGAACATTTGCGATTAATGATGTCCCAACGGTTGGACTCGTCATGCGTGATGATAGATTGGTGATTGATCTCACGGCGGCGAATCGTGCCATGGAGCTGGTACCTCAATACAGCAAATTAAGCATGCCTAAAAATATGCTTGGTCTTATTGAGCAATACGAGTATGGCTTGAAGTACCGGATCTATGAGGTTGTAAATTGGCTCGTAAAAGAGAATCAGTTAATTAGCAGTAACCAGCCGAGCTATGTGCACTCTGTGGGTTCGGTCGATATTATGGCTCCGATTCAATATCCGAGCAAAATCATGAACGCGGCTGTGAATTTCTATACGCACGCATGTGAGGGCTGTAGTGATGATCAACTTGCTGCTCAGACTCTCGAGCGGCGCGAAAACCGTGGCGTTCCATACTTATTTCTTAAACCTACTCGTGGCGTAGTCATTGGTGATGGAGAAGATATTATAATGCCCTATGGACGTGACCAGATTGAATGGGAAGTCGAGATGGCTATCGTTTTTGGCCGCACAGGCAAGTATATCTCCTCAAGCCGTGCTTATGATCATGTTTTTGGTTACATGGTGGCGATGGATATCTCTGATCGAGGTGGGCGTCCACCTGGCGGCTATGGCTCTGGTTCAGATTGGTTTGTTGGTAAGGGCCATGATACTTTTGCACCGCAGGGTCCATGGATAGTACCAAAGGAATTCTATGGTGATCCAATGAAACGATTGCACCAGACCTTGGTCATTGATGGCGTAACTGTTCAAGAGGCGCGAGCTGGTGACATGATTCACAATATCCCTGAACTCATTGAGTACGCCTCATCTCTTATTACGGTCTTTCCCGGCGATGTTCTACAAAGTGGGACTTCAGGAGGGACAGGTGCTGGTCGCGTCCAGCGTGCGACAGGCTCTGGATATCTGATTGATGGTGAGATAATCAGTGCGAGTATTGAGGGAATTGGCTCTCTGACCCATAAAGTCAGGGCTGAGTTGAGTGTTCCAGATGATTTATCCGGTGCTCAGCTGCCACCGGTTAAGACTTACCGACCCGATCGTTAGCAACTAAAAAATTATGTTTTATATTATTTTTAGTATTTTCATAGTGGGGTAGTTTATGATCGGCATCTAAAGCGAGAAGATGCGATGAGTTTTTTGGTTTTAATGTTTGTAACAATATTTTCTTGGATCTATCTGCAATGTCAGATAGAGAGACTCAGTAGATGATAGTTATTCATGTTGTATTTATCTTTTCAGGCGTTCTTTTGGCCATGATGGATTTCATTGCTTCAAAATCTAATTCTCACTAACTATTAAGCTTGCTTAGCCCAACAATAATAGCCTCAAAAGAAGCTCTTGTAGTATTTGGATTGATACCAACCCCCCAATTAGTTTTTCCATCCTGCTCCAATTCAATATATGCAGCAGCTTTTGCATCAGACCCTGAAGATATTGCTGATTGATGATAGTCAGAAACTTTTATCTCAACGCCAAGCTCTTTTGATAATCCATTAATAAGAGAATCTATTGGGCCATTACCTGACCCATTAATGATAATTTCCTTACCATTAATATTCAAAGATAACTTTAAATGATGAACATCATCTTGAGATGAAGATTTATGACTTATGTAGGAAAAACCTCTTTTTGGATTCAAGAAATTAGCTTCAAATATATTCCAAATTTGCGAAGTATTAATCTCTTTGCCAGACTCATCAGCAAGTTTTTGTATTTTTTGACTCATGCTAATTTGCAATCTTCTTGGCAAAGAAACGCCATGATCCTTTTCAAGCAAGAACGCGACACCTCCCTTGCCAGATTGTGAATTTATTCTTACCACAGCTTCATAGCTTCTTCCAAGATCTGCTGGATCTATTGGGAGATATGGCACTTCCCAGGTAGACTCATTAGATTCTCTCATTCCCTGAAAGCCTTTTTTTATAGCATCTTGATGAGAGCCTGAGAAAGCCGTAAATACGAGATCACCCGCATAAGGGTGTCTTGGATGAACAGGCAATTGGTTGCAATACTCAACTTCACGCATAACCGAATTAATGTTAGAAAAATCTAATTGTGGATCTATTCCTTGGGTGAACATATTAAGAGCTAAAGTTACAATATCGACGTTTCCAGTTCTTTCTCCATTCCCAAAAAGAGTCCCTTCGACTCTGTCAGCACCAGCCATCAATCCAAATTCTGCAGCGGCAACTGCAGTTCCTCTGTCATTATGCGGATGGAGGCTTAGGCATATGTCATCTCTGTATTTAAGATTTCGGTTCATCCATTCTATTTGGTCACCGTAAATATTAGGGGTAGACATCTCAACCGTTGCTGGAAGATTAATAATTATTTTATGACTAGATACATCTTTTAATATTTCAACAACGGCATCACAAACTTCGGCCGCATATTCAAGTTCGGTTCCAGTAAAACTTTCGGGTGAATACTCAAACCGCCAGTCAGTCTCAGGATTTTCCATAGCAAGATTTTTTATCTTCTTAGCACCATTGATTGCAATTTCTTTGATGCCTGCTTTATCTTGTTTGAATACAACTTTTCGTTGTAACGTAGACGTGGAATTATAAAAATGAACAATGGCCTTTGGAATATTTTTTAAAGACGCAAAAGTTTTATCAATTAATTCATCTCTTGATTGAGTTAAAACTTGAATTGTTACGTCAGCCGGAATTTTATTTGTTTCAATAAGATCCCTAACAAAGTCAAAATCTGTTTGCGAGGCAGAAGGGAAGCCCACTTCTATTTCTCTAAAACCCAGGCTACAAAGTAGCGTGAACATTCGATCTTTTCTTTCGGCTCCCATCGGCTCGATGAGAGCTTGATTGCCATCTCTAAGATCCACCGAGCACCACAGAGGAACATCTTCTATAACCTTTGATGGCCAAGATCTACTTTCTAACTCAATAGGATTGAAAGCTTTATATTTGTTATTCCGATTATCCATTTTTATTAGTAAATATTAATTTTCAGTTTCTATTATAACTTCAACTATTAGAACTAACCTAATTTTAAAAGAAATTATGACATAACGGAGGTATGTATCTTTTTTTATCGTGGTTTATCGGATGATTTCCATTGATCTTTTTATGACTTTTTTTGTAAACTTTTGTAGATAATTGCTCCTTTTGCTATAACTAACTCATGAAGATATTTTTCTCCATTCTCTTTTTAGGGCTCATAGTTTCTTGTTCTGATGACGGTATTCAAGAGTCTTTCTATAAAAATGGGCAATCAGAAGGAAAGGGAAATATTATAAACGGACAACAAGAGGGAATTTGGGAATTTTTTTATGAAAATGGTCAATTAAAGTCTAGAGGGGATGTAAAAAATGGAAAAGAAGAAGGTTTTTGGGAATTTTTTCATAAAAATGGACAATTAGAAGGCAGAGTATATTTTAAAGATGGAGGGCCAGATGGTTATTGGGAGGGCTTCAATGAATATGGTCAATTAATGAGCAGGAGAAATTTCAAAGATGGAAAAGAAAATGGTCTCCAAGAATTTTTTTATGAAAACGGTCAATTAGAGCAAAAAATAAACTATAAGGATGATCAAAGGGAAGGGGTTTGGGAGGATTTTCGTCTTAATGGTCAATTGTATAGTAGAAGAATGTACAAGGAAGGAATACTTCAAAGCTCTGAATACTATGATGAAAACAAAAAACGAGTGATAGATGGGATTATGAAAGCCTACCATTTCAATGGTCGTTTACTTATGAGATTCAATATTAAGGATGGGAAACGAAACGGTATTCAAGAGTGGTTTTATGAAAATGGTCAATTAGAAAGTAGAGGAAAATATAACGATGGAAAACTAGACGGTCTCTATGAGGATTTTGATGAAAATGGTACTTTAATTATAATCGAAGAATGGAAAGATGGAATTTTACAGAAATAGGTAAAAAAACTAGGAAAAATATTGAAGAATAAATAGCGTTTAGTATCTTTATTATGTTGATCAATGATTTCACTTCTAGCTAGCTCAAGAGAAATAAATATAAAATGAATATAAATTTAGTTAAAAAGAAAAATAAATTATTTCCATCAATAGAACCATATAACACAGGCACCATTAGCAAAGGAATACATGAAATTTATTACGAGCAGTCTGGAAACCCAAAAGGAAAGCCAGCTATATTCCTCCACGGCGGCCCAGGTGCTGGAGCTGGCTCACTCCCAAGAAGATTTTTTAATCCAAAAAAATACAGAATCATCCTTTTTGATCAAAGAGGATGCGGTAAAAGTAAACCTCATGCTTGTCTAGAGGAGAATACAACTTGGGACCTTGTTGATGATATTGAATCAATCAGACAAGAATTAGAAATTGAAAAATGGCTAGTCTTTGGAGGTTCATGGGGGAGTACTCTTGCACTGGCATATGCTCAGAGTTATCCAGCTCGAGTGAGCGAACTAGTTTTGCGGGGCATTTTTATGCTTCGAGAAAAAGAACTTCAATGGTTTTATCAATATGGAGCTAGTGAAATATACCCAGAAGCTTGGCAAGGGTTCCTCGAGCAAATACAAGAACAAGAGAGATCAAATCTCATTGAAGCTTACAGAAAGATTTTCAATAGCAAGGACAAAGAAAAGAAGCTATCTGCTGCAATAGCCTGGTCTAAATGGGAGGCTTCAGCAAGTTACGCAGATCATAACCCAGCTGCAGTCAAAGGCTCAACAAATTCTGAATTTGCTCTTGCTTTTGCGCTTATTGAGAATCACTATTTCGTAAATAAGGGTTTTTTGGATCATGAAGATCAATTACTTGAAAAGGTAGCCCTTATTAGGCATATCCCTTGTGTTATTGTTCAGGGCAGATATGACGTTGTGTGTCCGCCCATAACCGCTTATGAACTCAGTCAAAAATGGCCAGAAGCAGATCTACAAATTGCCCCCTTTTCTGGACACTCTGCTTTCGAACCAGAAATAACAGATTTACTAATTGAGGCTACAAATAAATTTTTAAAGTGAGGAAAAAATAATCAAAATGCAGTTATTTAAAACAATATTAGGAATTTTTTTAAATCTATTGCTAATAAATAGTTACAAATTGATAATAAATTAGCTTATTAGTTAAAACGTTTTTTGGCATAAAATATTAAAAAATATAAAAACAAAGAACTTATTGAATAATGAATACAACAACTAATAATGAATTGTCCGATTTTGGATTTGGGACACAGATTCGTAAAAGCCCTTTTTTTGACGCGACGGTGCGTTGGGGTGCAAAGGCGTTTTCTGTCTATAACCACATGTATATTCCAAGAGATTTTGGTGATCCTAAAGAAAATTTTTGGAATTTAATCAATGATGCCATTCTCTGTGATGTAGCCGTTGAAAGGCAAGTTCAGATAAAAGGCCCTGATGCGTCTCAGTTTGTTCAAATGATGTCACCTCGAGACTTATCATCTATGCAAGTAGGTCAATGTAAATATATTATTCTTACTAATAAAGATGGTGGCATCCTCAATGATCCCATTTTATTGAGAGTGGATGACGACTGTTATTGGTTTTCATTAGCTGATAGTGACATTTTATTATGGGCTCAAGGATTAGCGAATAGTACTAATTATGATGTAGATATTTGTGAGCCTGATGTCTCTCCATTGCAGATTCAGGGCCCAAAATCTAGAGACATCATGGTGAAATTATTTGGCGAGCAAATTACTGATTTAAAATACTATTGGTTTAAACCATTTCAATTGGATGATATTAATTTAATGATATCAAGAACAGGCTGGTCAAGTGAATTAGGTTATGAGATTTATCTCCTCAACGAATCTCAAGGGGATAGGCTGTATGAGAAAATAATGCAAACTGGAAAAAAAATGGGTCTAAAACCAGGGCATACATCAACAATACGGAGAATTGAAGGTGGAATGCTCTCTTATCATGCAGATATGAATATAAATACAAATCCTTTTGAGCTTGGCCTAGAAAGGTTGATAGATTTGGATAAAGATTTTGATTTTATTGGCAAGCCTGCGTTAATAAATATTCTCAAAAGAGGCATTCAACGTAAGCAGGTTGGCCTTGAGATTTCTGGAGATGCTATCGATGGATCGAATACGCGTTTTTGGAATATATATAAAGATAATGAGGCAATAGGAATGGTAACCTCTGCAGTATATTCTCCAAGACTTAAAAAAAATATTGCATTAGCAATGATAAATATAGAATATTCGACACTTGGAACGAAGCTAGAAGTAGAAATTGGAAAAAATAAAATTAGTGCTACTATTGTTGAAAAACCATTCTATGATCCAAAAAAAGCCATTGCACATTCTTAAAAATAATTTAGTAGCTAAAAAATGAATCCATATGTATTTCTCTTCAGTGCAATTGCGTTTGAAGTGCTTGGCACGATGTTGTTACCAGTATCGCAAAACTTCACAAAAATTCTGCCTACAACTATCTTATTATTTTCTTATGTTATATCGGTGTATTTCTTGTCAATATCAGTTACAAAATTACCTCTAACTATCGTTTATGGTTCCTGGGCAGGCCTTGGTGTGTTTTCTGTAGCACTGTTAAGTTATATTTTTTATAAAGAAACGTTGAGTTGGCAGGGTATTTTTGGATTATTCTTAATTATTATTGGCGTGTCTTTGGTTAATATTTATAAGGGATAATTTTATAGTTTCTTTGTAAAAATGAATACACTTAGTAACTTAATTGAACTTATCCGACGTATGATGGGAATTACTGGACCACTTGGTAGTTTTTATTATTGGAACTAACTCTATGAAAAAAAAAGAGCGTGCTAGTTTTATACTGGATTATCTTGAGAATATCTATCCTGAAACGCCAATTCCACTTAATCATAAGAACAACTTTGAGCTATTAGTGGCCGTTTTATTGAGTGCCCAATGCACAGATGAGCGTGTAAATAAGGTGACACCAGCACTATTTTCAAATGGTAATGATCCTATATCGATGGCTAAAATGAGTATTGATGAGATACATTACTGCATAAAATCATGCGGTTTAGCTCCTAAGAAATCCAAAGCAATTTTTGAACTTTCTAAGATATTAGTTACAAAATATAATTCCAAAGTTCCAGAAAATTTCACCGCACTAGAATCTCTTCCTGGAGTGGGGCATAAGACGGCTAGTGTTGTAATGTCTCAAGGATTTGGTCATCCCGCCTTTCCAGTAGATACACATATACATAGATTAGCTCAACGATGGGGCTTAACAAATGGAAAAAATGTGATTCAAACTGAAAAAGACCTAAAGAATCTTTTTCCTGAGAAGTTATGGAATAAACTGCATTTACAAATTATTTTTTATGGAAGAGAATTTTGTACGGCCAGAGGATGTGATGGTCGAGATTGTGAGATTTGTAAAACTTGCTATCCAAAACGAAGATCTGCAGTAAAAAATAAGAAACCATAACTAGCTAATTTTCTAAATAGACCCCTAATAGGCTAGTAGTATTTTTAATTAGTTAGTAAAATAATTAAAGTTATTTTTGATTAGTGAGGCATAAATCATGCGATATCTTTTTTTGCTAAGTATATTGTTCTTTCCATTACACACACTAAATGCTGATCAGCATAAAAATATAGACGGAGACAATCCATTTATATTGATTGCTAGGATTCATATTAAAGAAGGCATGGTAGAAAAATATTTTGCCATTGCTGATGAAGTTGATAATGCTGTTGAATTAAGTGAGCCAGGTATGTTATTTCATAATTTTGATGCAGACCCTGATGATCCACTAGCTTTTACTTGGACTGAGGTTTATGCAAATAGTAAAGCTTTTATTGACCATGATACTAATCCCCCCGTACAAGACTATGTGACTGAGCACGTGAAGTTTGGCGATGGTTTTTCGATAGAAATATATGGTAATGTCTCTGCTGAAGTGATTGAAACAATTGGTCGACTAGGTGTTCCTTTTAAGCATTTCAAAACAACACATGTTGGCTACATTAGAGAAGAATATTTCAAATGATTTTCTATCAATTTAAGGTTAATTCATGAATGTAGGAATGGTTGCAGGAAATTTTGACATTATTCACATGGGATATATTCATATGTTTAATGAATGCAGTAAAAATTGTGATCATTTAATTGTGTTCCTACATGATGATCCATCAATTGAGCGTGAAAATAAATTAAAACCAATTCATACGATTAGTGAGAGAACAATAATGCTGTCTTCTTTTGGTCAGATTAATGAGATTGTACCTTATAGCTCGGAAGCTGATTTATACAAGTTGATCTCCTCAAGGAAGATAGATATTCGCTTTTTGGGAGATGATTATAGGGAAAAAGAGTTTACTGGCAAGGATTTGAATATTCCTATTCATTATTTGAGTCGTTCTCATGGTTGGAGTACCACAAAGTTTAAAAAATTAATTGCAGATTCTTTAATTTAAGTAGTTTTATAATATTAAAAAGGAAGAAATATGAATGGTAAATTAGTTGGTTATGTATGTATCGGGACGAATGACCTTGAGGTTGCTAAGGGTTTTTATGACAATTTATTTGCTACCCTTGATATTTCAGGGTTTAGTCCAGGCCCTCGTGGTTATTTTTATCAAATTGAAGGTGGAACATCTGCATTTGGCGTGATTAAACCTGAAAATGGCAATGAAGCAACAGTGGGCAATGGTGCTATGGTCGCATTGCCAATGGACTCAAAAGAACAGGTTGATGAGTTCTACGCAAAAGCTATGGAGCTGGGTGCTACTGATGAGGGTCCTCCAGGAGCCAGAATGGAAACTTTTTATGGGGCTTATATCAGAGACTTAGATGGTAATAAGATTGCTTTTTATTATTTGGGCTGATCTTAGGGGTTGATTGATTATCCGTTTTGGTAGATATGGCTGTAACCATTAATTGCTGGTACTCCACCAAGATGGGCATAGAGTATGTTTGCGTTTTTTGGAAAAAAATTATTGTTTACTAAGTCAATCAACCCTTGCATAGATTTTCCCTCATAAACTGGATCAGTAATCATGCCTTCAAGTCTCGCACACAGCCTTATTGCATTGTTAGTCTCTTCTGAGGGAACACCATATTCTGGATAGGCGTAATCTTCTTTTAATACGATATCGTCTTTGGTAATAGGTCGTTTAAGCTCGACAAGTTTTGCCGTATTTTGAGCAATTTCTAATACTTGTGCTTTGGTTTGCTGAGGTGTGTTGGAGGCATCTATGCCAATAACATTTTGGCTGCGCCCATCTTCAGCAAATCCTACCAACATGCCGGCATGAGTAGACCCTGTTACAGTACAGACAACAATATAATCAAAATGAAGACTCATTTCTTTTTCCTGTTGCCTGACCTCTTCGGCAAAACCAACGTATCCCAGGCCACCATATTTATGAACAGAGGCTCCTGCGGGAATGGGATAGGGTTTGCCACCTTCAGCTTTGACGTCTTCTAAGGCTTTCTTCCAGCTTTCTCGAATGCCAATATCAAAACCTTCATCAACCATATCAATGTTTGCATTCATTAATCTGCTCATTAATATATTGCCAACACGATCATAAGCCACATCTTGAAAAGGCACCCAACTTTCTTGAACAAGACGACATTTCATTCCAATTTTTGCAGCAACCGCAGCTACTTGTCTTGTATGGTTTGATTGAACTCCACCTATAGATACCAGTGTATCTGCTCCTGAAGCAATGGCATCTGGCACAATGTATTCAAGTTTACGAATCTTATTTCCTCCACATGCAAGACCAGAATTACAATCTTCTCGTTTAGCAAAAATGGTCACTTTATTATCAAGATGAGCAGATAGTCTCTCTAGTTTTTCTATGGGTGTTGATCCAAATGTGAGTGGATAGCGTTCAAATTTTTCGAGCATCATATGGCTATTTCCATTAATCAGAAGCAATTGTGGAGCGCAAGATCAATGTTGGATGTATTTTTGGCCTTACCAATGCACTTAGTATTTTAAATTCTAACGAAATAGAGCTTAATTGCTCTTTGGTTTTGACATCCAATTGGATTTCGCTTTGTGCTGGGATTTCAATAATATCGTGATTACTCGCAAAGGAATAATCCGATAAATTAGTCATTTGAATTTTCGTATCTGAATTATTTTGAATAGTGACCTCTAGTATTTCAGAGTTATCTTGATATCTCGCTGAATCTATTCTCATCATAGCGTTTAATAGCGGTTGTATATTATTTTCTCTTCCAATCAAGAGATTTTTATACCACACGATGGTTCTTCCATTCATTAAGGCTGCTTTCATAGCTGGTTTGGTTTTTTCTTCAGCTAAAATTAGAGTTACAGGACGATGCTGATTCTGATGAGATGGGTAATCCCAGTCGATTAAGTTGTGTACATCAGAAGTACCAATAATTGTTAGGTTATAGTCCAGCGCAATGGCGAACGCTTCTTCAGAAAAAATATTTTCATTAACCACCTCAATACCATGTAGAGTCCCATTCTTAATAAATTCTATATGTTCCTTTGAGAGTGATGCAATGCCATTATTTACTTTATATGTAGGGTGGTTCCAAAAGACAAACCCACCTTGCTCATTGGCTTTATTTACAGCATTAGCAACGGGCCATAACGAAGCTAATGCAAGATGATTGGCCATATCCATACCACCATGAACAGCCACTTCATCTTTTCTTTCTTCGACCAGTTTAGCTGCCTCAACTATTTTAGATTCATCAAGACTCATGAGTTTATTAGAATCTTCTATAAAAATTGCGTTCATGTGCCCAATGGGATTCTCACGCGTAATTTCAGATCCTGAAATTACAATTAAATTGGTATCTTTTGCAGCCTCTGCAGCGATACGATAAGCAGTATTTCGATCTTTATGGGGAATATCCGATATGTGTGGTTGATATTCCAAATGCTCAGTAATGGCAATAGCATCTAACCCGTCTCTGAGCGCCTCAGACACTCTTATGTTTGGCCATACATGACCATCAGAAAAAACAGAATGCGTATGAAGATCAGCAACAATAGTTAAATATTTATCTGTATCTGGGAATTCAATAGCCCTCTCAGGAATTCTATAAGAATTAAAAGAACCAGCTGTTTCGTGACCAGATATTTCTGAGCAAGTAAAAAGAAGTAAAAAAATGCATATTGCATTTACATATTGATGCGGCATATTACTGGCATGTTTTTCTAAGTTCATTTTCTGACTCTATGGTTATAAAAATATAAGTATAGAATAATTTTGTTCAGTAATAACGATAATAATAATATTCATTTGGATACTTGCTGAGCGAGTGTTTCAGGCATAAATGTTAATTTTCGTGGTATTCTATATGGTTCACTCTCTTTGAAAAGACGGATAGTGCCGCTATTGATGCTTTTATCAAAATAAAATTAAAAATATGACTGTGAATAATAAATTAAAAACTGAACATACTGATCTACATATAGATGAAGATACTGGCTTTAAAATCTCATCTGATTTTGAGCGCTTTAATCAAATCAATGATATGTTTTCTCGAGCCTTTTGGGATGATTCCGTTCGAACTAAGCTGAGCGATGCCTTTTTTGATAGCCATCGTGTGCAACCTAAAGGCAAAAAAGCACCTGGCTTTAGGCAAAAAGATTTTGCTTTAAGAAATGCAGCTTGGGCTATTTCTGATACATTTTCTAATCGTGGTGCAGAAAACGGCACCAGAGAGGGATTTCAGTCTTGGATGGAATGTGAGGCAGAAATAGCAGATGAAAAATTACATATTGAGAATGTTCAAGAATATACAATTGAGTTTAAACAAATTGCTAAGTTATTTGGTGCTGATCTTATAGGTATAACTGCTTTAGATAAGCGTTGGCATTATTCTAAGCGTGTTGATACACGTGAATTTATTCCAGTTAGTAATGAACTACCGGGTAATTATTCACATGTCATTGTAATGGGGCATGCCATGGATAAAGACTTGGTTGATACTTATCCTTCCGCATTAGCAAGTTCTGCGGCTGGTTTTGAATATTCGCATGAAGCAGCTATTGTTACTCAGTTAACTACTTATATAAGATCTTTAGGCTATGAGGCTCTTGGCTCCATGAACGATACGGCTTTAGTTGTGCCTTACGCTATTCAAGCAGGTTTAGGTGAATATGGAAGGAACCAAATGGTCATTACGCCTGAGTTTGGGCCACGAGTTAGATTCTCAAAGATTTTTACAAATATGCCTTTAACGCATGATAAACCAGTAAATATTGGCATTACAAAATATTGTACTCAATGCGATAAATGCGCAGTCGCGTGCCCGCCAAAAGCACTTCCGTTGGGACCTCCAAGCACAGAAAGATTAAATCAATCAACAATCAAAGGCGTTAAAAAGTGGTCCGCTGATTGTGAAAAATGTTTTGGTTATTGGACTAAGATAAAAACAGATTGTGCAATTTGTATGCGTGTTTGTCCGTTTAATCGTGATTTTGAAACACTTAGTGGTAAGCTATTTATGTTATTAGTGGATAGCCCTCTTCAATTTCTAGCGTTATGGTGGGAGAAAAAGAAAGGGATTGCAAAAAGAGCAAAACCCGATATGTGGTGGCAATCCTTACTCAAATAAAATATCTCACATAAGGTTAGTTGCAGTTAATGATAGATACGATATTATTTTGCTTGGTATAAAAAAAGGATCGATGCTTTTGAAATATTCATTGATGGGCGTATTTTTTTGTGTTTTTTTCTATGCAATATTAGATATTTCCCATGCTCAATCAAAAAGTAGTTATACATATGATGTTTATAAAGCGACTATCAAGAGAGATAAATGGGGAGTTCCGCACATTCATGGCAAAACAGATGCGGATGCTGCTTTTGGCATGGCTTTTGCTCATGCACAAGATGACATTGAAAATATAGCAGAAAATATGGTCTTATACAGAGCTGAAATGGGCCTAAAAAATGGTTTTAAGGGAATAGCCTCGGATTATTTAATCAAAGCATTAAATATTAAACAGTTGATACAGAATGATTATAATTCAGCCCTTTCACCTGAAGTCAGAGGGGTCATTGAGGGGTATACGGCTGGTTTAAATTATTGGAATTCAGTAACTAAAGAACATAAGTACAAATCGATATTTCCAATTACTGAATATGATGTAATCTCTGGTTTTGTAATTCAGAATCTTTTTTTCTCTGGAGTGGTTACTGAAATTGAAAGATTGCAGAGTAATAAAGCTAAAGCAGGCAATGCCACAGCAAACATTCAGAGTAATTTATATAAGGCTAATGAGAAAATCTTAGGATCAAATGCCTTAGCTTTAAATTTTAATAAAACTGAAAAAGGCAATACTCAATTAGTAATTAACTCACATCAGCCTCTAGATGGGCCTGTTGCTTGGTATGAAGCTCATATTCGTAGCGATGAGGGCTGGAATATGATGGGAGGTTTATTTCCAGGCTCACCATTTATTTTTGTTGGATTTAATGAAAATTTAGGGTGGGGATTGACAGTTAATAAACCTGACTTAACCGATATATATAAATTAAAATTAAATCCTGATAATGAGAATCAATATTTACTAGACAATGAATGGGTTGATTTTGAATTAGAAACTATTAAATTACCCGTGAAGATCCTCGGGCCAATTAAATGGACTTTTAAAAGAACGATAAAAAAATCAAGACATGGTCCAACTATAGAGAACGATCAAGGTATTTTTGCAATAAGATTTTCTGGAATGACTGATATACGACAAGTTGAACAGTGGTATCGATTGAATAAATCCAAAGATATTGATGACTGGATGGCTGCAATGGATATGCGGTCTATTGTCTCTTTTAATGCTATTTATGCCGATAAAGAAAAAAATATACTTTTTTTGCATAATGGTGCCATTCCAATCAGAGAGGAATCTATTGACTGGTCTCTTCCTGTTGATGGGACGGACAGTTCATTAATATGGCATGAAAAGGTTCCACTAAAGGAGTTGCCATTAATAATTAATCCAGATGCTGGTTGGTTAGTTAGCACGAATCAAGACCCATTTAGAGTAACTAGTGAAACTTCTAATCTTAATAGAGAAGATTATTCTCAAACACTAGGATTGCAAACTCGCATGACCAATAGAGCTTATCGAGCGTTGGAATTACTAGACTCAGATCAAGTTATATCATCAGAACAGCTATTAAGGATTAAATTCGATAATAAATTTTCGAAGCAATCGAGAGCTTTCCAGTATATTAAACCTATACTTGATTATTCATTTGAGGATAAAAAATTAATTCAAGCACAAACAGTTCTCAGAGAATGGGATCTTACGACAGATTTTGATAGTAGAGGAGCCCCATTGGGAGTTTGCTCTCTGAGTCCTGAATGGCTTGCCGAGCAAGAAAACAGAAGACCTCCAGATGTTTTACCTGTTTTTAAACAATGCGTGAAAAATATTACTTCAAAATATAAAAGAATAGATCCACTATGGTCGGAAGTTAATTTTCTAATCAGAGGAACTAAAAAAGTGCCTATTCAAGGGGGGCCTGATACATTAAGAGCTATTTATGGGGAAACTCAAAAGGATGGTTCTCTTAAGGCAGTCGCTGGAGATGGGCTAGTCATTTTTGTAGAATGGGATGAAGATGGAATGATCACTACAAAAAGTATTCATCAATATGGCAGTGCCACACAAAATAAATTATCACCACATTACAGTGATCAAGTTGATATATTTGCAGAAGAGACTTTGAAAGAAACTTATTTTAAAATCGAAACTTTAGAATCCAATACAGAATCAATGATTATTGTGCCGTTTAATTATGATTAGGATAATGAAATCAATCTCATGTGTACTGATTTGTATTATTTTATTTGGCTGTGCTACCAATCAAAATAATATCAAATTAACTACTGATCAGGATACCCTTAGAAATTTATCAGCTGGCAGCGTAATTGGTTATAGCCAGAATGAAACTTCTTTATGGCTTGGCATTCCTTATGCAAAGGCTCCAATTAATGATCTCAGGTGGAGGTCACCAAAATTAATAGATTCATGGGATGGAATATATAAAGCGACTGAATTTGGCGAGGCATGTACTCAAATAGGAAGTACTTTTGGAGATCCTACGGCCATAGTTGGTTCTGTGCATGGATCTGAAGATTGTCTTTATTTGAATATTTTTGCACCTAAAGACATCACTAGTGATGAAAAATTACCGGTTATGTTTTGGATACATGGTGGTTCAAATACCATTGGTACATCCAGTTTATATGATCCGAGTATATTAGCTACTTCACAAAGATTGATTGTTGTTACGATAAATTATCGGTTAGGTATGTTTGGCTGGTTTATACATCCTAGTATAAAGAAAATGTCATTGGATCCAGAAGATCAATCTGGTAATTATGGCACCCTCGATCAGATTGCTGCATTAAAGTGGGTGCAATCTAATATTCATCAATTTGGTGGAGATAAAAATAATGTCACAATTTTTGGTGAATCTGCAGGTGGACATAATGCTTATGCCCTGATGTTTTCACCCCTAACGACTGGTCTGTTTCATAAGGTAATTTCCCAAAGTGGCAGCACAAAAACATCAACATTAAATGAAATGATTAACTACTATGACGATCTTGAAAGTCCTGGAAATAAAAGTAGCTCAAAAGAAGTAATGAATCAGTTATTAGTTGCAGATGAACGGGCATTAAATCGAGATGGAGCTATAATAATTCAAGAAAGTATGTCTGATTCTAGGATATATGATTATTTGAAAAGCAAAACTAAAGAACAGATAATCCAAACTTACTACAATAACTTAGATGAAAAAGATTATATGCATCATGTGATCAATGATGGCTTTGTTTTGCCAGAAAATGGTATGGATTTTGCAAATACCGAAAAATTGAGAGAAATTCCAATTATCTTAGGTACAAATAGGGATGAAATGAAATTATTTCTAGCTTTTGATCCTGAATTTACATCGCAAAAATTTTCAATGACCTTTATAAAAAATCAGGATTTCTATGATATTTCTTCTGAATATGGCTCAAGAGGCTGGAAAGTTGCGGCAGTGGATAAACCAGCATCAGAACTAGTGAAGTCTGGAAATCAGAGAGTATATGGGTATCGTTTTGATTGGGATGAAGAACCAAAATTGCTAATGATGGATTTTGCAAAAATTTTAGGTGCTGCTCATGCTATTGAGATACCTTTTGTTATGGGAGGATTAAAATTGGGTGGTTTAGAGGAATATATGTTCGATAAAAATAATATTACTGCAGCCACAAGATTATCTGAAACGATGATGTCATATTGGTCAGAATTCGCTTATCGTGGTAATCCAAATAGAGGCCGAGATGAAGACCAGATCGAATGGCGCGCATGGAGTCGTGAGAGTGATGAAGATACATTTGTCATTTTTGATACGCCTTCTGATGGAGGTATAAGAATGAGCAAAAAAGCCTCATCTTATAAAAGTTTGGTAGAAGAGCTATTACTCGATTCTAGAATACCAAATGATGATATGCGCTGTGAATTCCTGCAAAAAGCATTGGATGCAAATTGGGTAGTTGATAAGAAGATATTGAACAGTGGCTTATGTAAGAATTTCCATTAAGTTGGGTTTTTGATCTTATGCAATTTATTGATACTCAAACTGTCGCGAATATGTTGCCCTATGGACAGTTGATCGAGGCATTAAGAATAGCGTTTAAAGTACAGATTTGTTCTCCTGAAAGAACTCAATATAAAATTGAAACAAATGAAGTAAGCGATGCGACATTGTTATTGATGCCAGCATGGAAAAAAAGTCAACACATAGGCATTAAGGTTGTTTCTGTTTTCCCTGAAAACACCAAGAGTAGTTTAAGTGCTGTCAATGCAAGCTATTTATTATTAGACGCAAAAAATGGATTACCAAAAGTTATTATGGATGGCACTGAATTAACGCTTCGTCGAACTGCGTGTGCATCAGCATTGGCAGCAGATTATTTGACAAGAGATGATGTTAGTTCAATGCTGATGGTTGGAACTGGTAATTTAGCGCCTCACTTGATTGAGGCACATATGCAGTTAAGGGATATCAGAAAAGTAATGATATGGGGCAGAGATTATCAAAAAGCATTGATCTTAGCTAAAAAACTGAAATACAAAGGAGTAGAGATTAGTGCAATAAATGATCTTTATGAGGGGGTACAAATGGCCGATATAGTCTCATGTGCTACTCTCAGTAATACACCTTTAATACTTGGAGAATGGCTCAAAAAAGGTCAGCATATTGATTTAGTGGGTGCATTTACACCAGAGATGCACGAAGTTGACAGTCAAGCTCTCAAGATGGCAAATGTAATAGTAGATACATATGCAGGAGCTTTAAGCGAATCAGGAGAGTTAATTGATGCAATAAAAGAAGGTCTTTTTTTTGAAAAAGATATTATTGCTGAGATGTCAGAAATTGTTAAACAGCAAAAGATAGGTAGGAATAATAAAAATGAGATAACTTTATTTAAATCTGTCGGTGCCGCTTTAGAGGATTTAGCCGCTGCAGAATTAGTACTAACAAATTTATCTGAGACTATATAATTACTTTGTATAATTTTTTTGGGGAATGTAAATGGAAGTTGCAAAAACAAAACTCGAATGGTCATCGAGACTGGTTTTTATCATGGCATGCGTTGGAGGTGCTGTTGGTCTTGGTAATATATGGATGTTTCCTTATAAAGCTGGAACTAACGGGGGCGGTGCGTTTGTTTTAATTTATATTGCCGCTGTAATTTTACTTGCCTTGCCTGTTTGTATAGCCGAACTGATGATTGGGCGCCGCGGTGGCGGTGGCCCCCCAAATGCAATTGAAAGAGTTGCAGTAGAATCTGGTCATTCAAAAAACTGGCGGTGGATGGGCGTTATCCTTGCTGGTGTTGGAGCTGTTTTCGCGCTTTCATTTTATTCAGTTGTTGGGGGTTGGACGGTTGCTTTTGCGGTCAAAACTGCATCTGGTCAACTAGTTGGTTTGGAAGTAGAGCAGATTAAAAATCTTTTCGATGAACTAAATAACAGCCCGGTCGAACTTTATACTTGGTTTTGTGTATTTATTGGGATGACCGTTTACATATCATCTCGTGGGTTACATAAAGGCTTGGAAAGAGCGGTGAAATTGATGATGCCTGCATTATTTATTATGTTAATAATTACTGCTATATATTCAGCTATTATTGGAGATTTTTCTGCGGCACTAAATTTTTTATTCACCCCAGATTTCTCTAAAGTAAACAGTCAAGTAGTGATGACAGCTTTTGGACAAGCTTTTTTCTCTGTTAGTGTTGGACTAACCAACTTAGTTGCTTATGGCGCTTATTTAAAGAAAGATGTGAATATACCTGGATCTGCTGCGATTATAGTAGGAGCAGACAGTCTCGTTGCTATATTAGCAGGATTGGCTGTATTCCCAATTATTTTTGCCAACAGCATTGAACCAAGCGCTGGTCCCGGTTTGGTATTTCAGGCGCTGCCACTTGCTTTTGCTCAAACATCTGGGGGTATGATATTTGGGGCATTATTTTTCATTTTATTATTTTTTGCAGCTTTGACATCCTCGATTGCTATGATCGAGGCACCAGTTTCTTGGCTATGTGACGAAACTAAATTATCACGGCGTATGTCTGCTGTTACAGTGGGTGCGGTTGGTTTCATACTTGGCTCTTTGGCGGCATTCTCGTTTAATATATTTTCTGATATTCGTCCATTATCCGGAATATCTATGTTTAGCGATAAAGGATTTTTTGATGTGTTTGCAACAATTGCCTCAGATATTATTATGCCGCTTGGTGGGCTGATGATCGCATTATTCTCGGGTTGGGTGGTCAAAACGAAATACAGTTTTGAGGAGTTATTTGAGAACAAGAATAAGTATATTCACCAAATTTGGCTATTTTTAGTTCGTTATATAGCCCCTTTCTTATTAATCATATTATTCTATGAAATACTCAACGCATAACTAACTAGAGATAAGAATGGTATCTAAGAAAAATGGATGGGAATTAATGGATAAGGCTACCCTAGAAAGAGAGTATTCTCCAAGTTCTTGTGTACCTAACTATGAGGAATTAGTGGATAGATATACCTCTGAATCACTTGTAGTCGAAAATATAGTCCATTTTGAAAAAGATTTAATGTATGACGCAATTTCGAAAGAGTGCCTGGATCTATGCACCACGGATAATCCAAATTCCCCATTATTGATTTTTATTCATGGAGGCTATTGGCAGTTCTTGGGTAAAAATGACTCTCTATTTCCAGCAAAAAGTCTTATAGATTCTGGTATTGCTTATTGTGCCATTGATTATACATTAGCACCTAAAGC
Source organism: uncultured Woeseiaceae bacterium (assembly GCA_964275745.1). GTDB lineage: Bacteria > Pseudomonadota > Gammaproteobacteria > Steroidobacterales > Woeseiaceae > SP4260. The sequence goes on from CAXYCT010000015.1 coordinate 119,269, forward strand.
AAGTATCAGCGAGATGCTTGAGCAATGCAGAAAATCAATTCAGTGGCTATATAAAAATGCATTAAAGTATGGTTATGATGCTGATAATATTTTTCTAGCCGGCAGTTCTGCAGGCGCTCATCTGGCAGCTATGACGATACTTACTGATTGGAGTAAATATGATTTACCTGAAAATATAATAAAAGGTGGCACCCTGTTAAGTGGAGTTTTTGATCTTCAACCGCTTGTGGAAACCTATATTAATGAACCACTAAAATTAGATTATCAAGAAGCTAAAAGAATAAGCCCATTGTTTGAAATTAAGAAAAATGATACTGATTTAATTGTGTGCTGGGGTGAAAACGAGACTTCAGAATTTAAAAGACAAAGTATTGAATTCGAAAAGAAGTGGAAAGACATGGGTAATAGAAGTAGTTTGATAGAGGTTCAATATGCTAATCATTTCGATATAGTTTTTTTTATGCTGGATAAAAATTGCTCATTAAGAGATCTAATGATGAAGCAAATCTTAGGAGAAGAAAGATGATTTTTGATTTTGAAATTCCAGAGATTATTGATATTGAGCAAGTAGATGGCTCTCCAAAACCACGTAAGATGAACATTGGTTCAGAAGCATTAAGGCAAGAGAAAGTTAAAATAACCGATGGCAAACCAATAACTGAGTTTAAAGGTAATACGAATCCTTATATTGATTATGAAAGTGTAGATTTACTGTTGAGTCTTCAGCACCCTCGCTCCAAAGGTTATGATGAGATGTGTTTTATTATTATGGGTCAGTCGAAAGAGTTACTTTTTAAATCAATCTATTATGAGTTATATAATGCACGACTGAGGGTGATGGCAGATGATTTACCGAATGCTTCATTGTTAATAGCTCGATCAAAAGAAATGATGCTGTTATTAACTAAATTTTGGGACGTATTGGCCACCATTAGACCGGAGGGATTTAAGGAATTTAGAGATTATTTGAGTGTTGCTTCTGGCCAACAATCCTTTATGTTTCGGCATGTAGAATTTATATTAGGGAATAAGAATAAGGCAATGGCGGCGGTGCATAAAAATGTTGATCACGTATATCCTGCCATCAAAAAAAACCTTGAAACACCTAGTTTTTACGATGAAGTAATTAAATTATTAAAAAGAAGGGGTTTTAATATTAATCCAGAATGCTTGGATCGTGACTGGACCAAACCTTATCAAATTAATAAAAGTATTGAAAATGCTTGGTTAGAAATATATAAGCATCCTGGTCCTACCAATGATTTATATTTATTTGGTGAATTATTGACTGAATTTGCAGATATTTTTGCCAGATATCGATTTCAACACTTTATAACAGTAGAACGTATTTTGGGATTTAAACCAGGTACAGGTGGGTCGGCAGGAGTTAATTGGCTCAAAACTATGGCTAATCATCGTTTTTTCCCTGAATTATGGTCTATGCGAACTGATCTTTAGGTTTTGAGAAAAATTATGTTATTTGGAGTGATAAATGGAAAACATACTTAAATTAAACACTAACAATTTATGGTATATATTTGGCTTATTGTTTTTTTTACTTATTGGTTGTTCTGCCCAAGATGAAAAAATAAATACCTCTATGCAGAGCATCAAAAAACCTAATATTCTTTTGATTGTTGTTGATGATCTTGGTTACACCGACATAGGTGCGTTTGGTAGTGAAATTAAAACACCTAATCTAGATGCACTCGCAAAAGCAGGTATGACATTAACGAATTATTACGTGGCACCAACTTGTTCACCAACTCGAGCTATGCTTCTTTCAGGAGTCGACAATCATTTAGCTGGTATGGGTACAATGTATAACGAACAATCTGAAAATCAGAAAAATAAACCCGGATACGAGGGGTATTTAAATTTTCAAGTTGCCGCCTTACCAAATATTTTAAAAGATAATGGTTATCACACTTATATGACAGGAAAATGGCATCTTGGTTATGAAGAAGAAACTAGCCCAACTGCCAGAGGGTTTGAGCGTTCATTTGCCCTTTTAGCTGGCGGTGCAGGGCATTTTAGTAACATGATGTCTATATTAGGATCAAATAAAGCTCCTTATAGAGAAGATGGCAATTTAATTAAAGCACTACCAGATAATTTCTATTCAACAGAATTTTATACCAATAAAATGATTGAGTATATTGATAGTAACTATCAGGATAATAAACCTTTTTTTGGCTACTTAGCCTATTCTGCTCCTCATTGGCCATTGCAAGCTCCGGCAGAATCAATCGAAAAACATTTTGGTAATTATGATGCTGGTTATGAGGTTCTTTATCAACAACGCATGGCAAAAATAAAGGCGCTCGGATTGGTTGATCAAGATATGCCAGATTCCTTGAGTTTATCAGAAGATAAACCTTGGAATGAGCTCAACAAAGAAGAGAAAAGAAGATCCAGTAAGTTAATGGAAATCTATGCGGCAATGGTAAGTGATCTGGATTTATACGTTGGTAAGTTGATTAATCATTTGAAGGATATTGGTGAATTTGAAAATACTTTTATCTTTTTTATGTCTGATAATGGGGCAGAAGGGCATCCTTTGGAAGAGAGTTTTTCAGAGTATGGAATTGCAAATAAGCTAGCTACTTGTTGTGATCATAGTTATGAAAATATGGGAAATGCAAACTCGTATCTTTGGTATGGTCCAGAGTGGGCAAGGGCTGGAGTAGGTCCTTGGCGCCGCTTTAAAGGCTTTACTTCTGAGGGTGGAATTCGTGCACCAGCATTCGCCCATTACCCTTCGCTTAATGATGCCAGCATAAAAGATGGTCAGATTCATGTTAAAGATGTAATGCCAACATTATTGGAATTAGCAAATATTGATCATCCTGGATCCTCTTATAAAGGAAGGACAATATTGGCAATGCAAGGTACTTCAATATTGCCTTTATTATCTGGCAAAGTTGAAAATATTCATGACAAAGATCACGTTGAGGGCTGGGAGTTATTTGGTAAGACTGCAATTAGAAAGGGAGATTGGAAAATTATCCAAGAACCAAAAGGAGAATTTTTTTCATGGCAAACGCCACTGGCAGATAACTATGATTGGCAATTATTTAATTTAGCAGAAGATCCATCTGAATTGCATAATCTTGCAACAATAAAGCCTAAGAAAATGGAAGAAATGCTAGATGCTTGGCAGTCTTACAAAGAGGAAAATGGGGTTATTATTCCCAATAGTGTTATGGGATTTTAATCTTTTCTAGTTATGTCATTCGATTCAATCCAAGTGGGCCGGAGCTTACATGAAGAACAATCTGTGTGGAATGGGTTTTATGGCGCGCTGATTGCTGCAATTATTTTTAATATTATCTGGATTTATGTTTCGATGTTTTTTGATCGATTTTTCCCTTGGCTTGCCATCGTTCAAGGAGTATTAATCGGGAAATCATTCAAAAAATATGGTCATGGCTTAGATTGGCATCTGCCAGCCTTGGCTTCCATATTGGCCATTATAGCTTCATTTACTGGGAGTTTCTTAAGCGCATTAAATTTAACAGGGCGTGAATTTAATACAGGAGCTATCAGTCTTATTAATGAAATTTCATGGCATACTTTAAAAACCTTCATGATTAACGAATTTGCGATTGTTGGTCTTGTATACGCAATATTTGCTGCGATTCTCGCTGCGTATTATGCAAAAAGACATCTTAGCAGGGACCAGTCAATCGCCTTTCGTAAATATCAAGAAAGTAAATGATTAACAGAAAGAGAGGTCTTAGTGAATAAATCAGTAGAGTTTTTTTTTGATTATGTCAGCCCTTATTCATATTTAGCTGATTTTAAGCTTACTTCGTTAAACAATGTCGAGATTATTTATCGACCCATGTTATTGGGTGCTGTAATGCAAGCAACAGAAAATAAACCACCTGGTATAATTCCCTCAAAAGGTGCCTATATAGCAAAAGATCTGGAGTTATGGTCTCGACATTATGGTATTCCATTTAAGCTGAATGCCACTTTTCCTCAAAATACACTTACTGCATTAAGATTAGCTATTGTTTGTCAGCGAGAAAACAATTTTGAACTGATTCATCAAGCATTTTTTAAAGCAATATTTGTGGATAATTTAGATTTAAGTAATCTAGGTGTATTGAAGAATATAATAGACCAACAGCAACTTAATGCAGATAAATTAATGACCAAGGCATCTGATAATTCGATTAAAGATGAGTTAAAAAGTAATACAAACGAAGCAGTTGCCCGTGGTGTATTTGGAGCCCCAACATTTTTTATTGATGACGAAATGTTTTTTGGCAATGATCGATTGGATTTCGTACAAACAAAACTATTGTAGTTAAATAGTATCAAATTCTGCAATAACAGGAGTATGGTCTGAAGGCCTTTCCCACGTTCTAGGTTCCCTGTCTATTGAACTACTCAGGCATTGTTCTGCTAATATTTTGCTGGCAAGTATGAGGTCAATCCTAACACCAGCATTTCTTCTGAACCCAGCAGCACGGTAATCCCACCAACTAAAGAGTTTTTCAGCTTGATCGAATTGACGAAAGACATCAACAAAACCTAGTTTGATGATATCTGATAATGCTTTTCTTTCCTTTGGGCTACAAAGTACTTCTTCACCCCATTTCTCGGCATCATAAACATCACGATCTTCAGGAGCGATATTAAAGTCACCCAGGATAATTATATTTTTATGTAATTTTTGTTCTGTTTTTATAAATTTAATTAGTGCATTTAGCCAAGATAATTTATAAACATATTTATCTGAGTCGACGCTTTGTCCATTTGGAATATATAAATTAATCACTCGAATGCCACCGATAGTTGCTGCAAGTATTCGTCTCTGAGGATCATCGAAACCTGGAAAATCTGTGATGATATCTGTGGGTTTCTTTTTTGTGACAATGGCAACACCATTGTAAGTTTTTTGACCACTACAAATTGAATGATAACCAATTTCTTTAAATACTTCTTCAGGGAAAGCCTCATTTGGTTGCTTTAATTCTTGGAGTGTTAATATGTCTGGATTCGCTATGTCCAACCATTCACGCACATGACCGATACGAACGTTTAGTGAATTGACATTCCAAGTCGCAATTTTCATCTTGAAGCTCCAGCTATTCCACATTGTTTTAATAATGGTTCAAGAGATGGTTTTCGTCCTCGGAAGTTAATGAATCCCTGCATTATATCCTTACTTCCGCCTATCTCTAGAATTTCCTGCTTAAATTTATTGGCTAATTCCTTATTGAGGATGTGGCTGTCTTCGAATGCTGAAAATGCATCTGCTGCTAATACTTCTGCCCATTTATAACTATAATAGCCAGCGGCATATCCTCCAGAAAATATGTGAGAAAAACTCATCGGGAAGCGATTATAAGGGGGAGTTTTCAAAAGCGTAATTTTCTCTCGAACTAACTCCAATGTATCAAGGGTATTGTCATTTTTTTGAATGTCATATGTTGAATGAATATTGATATCATAGAGCGCAAATTCAATTTGTCTTAGCATTGCAAGCCCTGCACCAAAATTTCGACTGGCTTGTAATTTAGAAAATAATTCTTTGGGTAAATAATCACCAGTTTTATGATGTTTGGAGCAATCTTTTAGTACTTCATAATTCCAAGCAAAGTTTTCCATGAATTGACTTGGAAGTTCAACTGCGTCCCATGGAACTCCATTGATTCCTGAAATACTTGGTAAGTCCACTTTTGTTAGAAGATGGTGCAGCATATGTCCAAATTCATGAAACCAAGTAACTACATCATCATGCGTAAGCAATGAAATGCCTTTTTTATTAGGAGGAGTAAAATTACAAACTAAATAACCAATAGGTAGAGCCTTATTTCCATTGAGATTCTTTTTAATAACACATTCATCCATCCATGCGCCGCTTCTCTTCCCATTACGAGCAAATAAATCAATATAGAAACCACCAATTATGCGGTCTTTGGTATCTAGTACTTCGATGAATTCAACACTGTTATGCCAAACAGGAACTGTTTCATTTCTTCTTAAAGAAATTCCATAAAGTGTCTTTGCTACTTTAAACATACCTTTCTGTACGTTCTCTTTTGGAAGATATTGTTTTAATTCTTCATCAGAAATAGCATAGTTTTGTTGTTTTGTTTTTTCGAGATAGTAAGAAACATCCCAAGACTCAAGATTATGATCAGCAGCTTCTTCAAGCAAAGTAAGCTCATTTTTTGCAGTTGATCTCGTTTTTTTGGCTAAATCATTTAAGAAATCGATAATTTCATTAGTAGAATTAGCCATCTTTGTTGCTAAAGAGTATTCCGCAAAGTTTTTATATCCAACTAGATTAGCCAATTGATGTCTTAATAAGAGAATTTTTTTAATATTTTTCTCGTTATTCCACTGTGTATCTTCAGCTTGATCAGAGGCTCGGGTTGACCAAGCCTTGTAAAAAATTTCACGGAGTGAGCGATTTTCAGCATGCGTCATTACGCTATGGTATGTGGGATAGTCAAGTATGAGCTTCCATCCACCCTGATTATCTTTTGCTTGTTCCAGGATTTCTCGAGAGACACCTTTTAGTTCATCCTCATTATCGATATACAATGACCAAGCATCCGTAGAGTCTTGAACATTCTGACTAAAATTTGCCTCCGCATTACTCAGGCGCGTCTTAAGATCTTTAAATATAAGTTTTTTTGTCTCTGGGAGATTCACGCCATTAAGAGTGAAATTACGAAGTTCTTGCTCTAGCAATTTAAATTTAGGATCATTTTGATCATTTAGATTATTAATAATAGTCTTATATGCTTTTTCAAGTTTTGTATTTTGTGATAATTCGGTACCATATTCTGTAAGTAATGGTAAACAAGAGTTATACGTATTTCGCCATTCAGGTTGATCGAGAACATTTTGAAGGTGACTGATGGGTGAGAATGTGCGACTTAATTCATGTTGCATTTCTTCGATAGGATTAACGATAGATTCAAAAGTAATTTTTTGTTTATTCTTTAATAAACTCTCAATTGTTGTACGCTGTTTTTTTACCAAGGAATTAATGTTTGTTTGAGCTTCTTTAGCAGTTAAACTTGAAAAATCCGGAAGCATTAATTTATAAGAATTAGGTTGAGTCATTTTGGTATATATAATTTTATTAAAAGATAGATGAATATTAACAAAGACTACATAAGCAAACACGAGAAACTTTAAGGAAAAGATGAGTGAATAATAATTTTGACTTAATCATAATGGGTGGTGGTAGCGGAGGATTAGCTTGTGCACAACGCGCAGCTGAATATGGAGCAACTGTTGCGGTTATCGAACATGCCCCACTTGGAGGTACTTGTGTGAATGTTGGCTGTGTTCCAAAAAAGATTATGTGGTATGCCGCGCACCAAGCAACACAAATAAAATTAGCTAGTGATTATGGTTTCAATGTCACAGTTGAATCTCATAATTGGGCGCAACTTAAAAAACGTAGAGATGCCTATATTAAACGCTTAAATACCATTTATGAGCGCAATTTAAACAAACGAGGTATACACATAATTAGAGGCTCTGCTGAATTTAAAAACAGTACCACGATAACTGTTGATAATATTGATTACACTGCTAAAAAGACTGTAATTTCTACTGGAGGGCGGCCAATTATACCTGCGCTTGAAGGCAGCAATCACGGAACAGATTCAGATGGATTTTTTTCCTTGTCAGAATGCCCTTTGCGTGTGGCAATAATTGGAAGTGGTTATATCGCAGTTGAATTTGCTGGTTTACTTTCGGCACTAGGCTCTGAGGTTTCATTATTGATTAGAAAAGAATCCTTATTACGTTCTTTTGATAGCATGTTAAGTGAAAATTTAAAAAAAGCACTGATTCATCAAGGAGTCAAGATAATCGAAAAAGTGATACCTAATTCGTTGGATAAAAAAGGGAGCGATTGCTATTTGAATGCTGAAAATAAGCAACAATATGGGCCTTTCGATGAGGTTATTTGGGCGATTGGGCGAGCACCGAATTCAACTAGCTTGAATTTATCTGCAGCCGCAGTATTAACTGATGAAAATGACTTTATTCCAGTTGATAAATATCAGCAAACTAATGTTAAAGATATTTTTGCTATTGGAGATGTTACTGGAAAAGAGGCCCTTACACCAGTTGCTATTGCCGCTGGCCGAAGGCTTTCAGATCGATTATTTGGTAATATGACTGACCGTTATCTGGAATATCATACTATTCCAACAGTGGTGTTCAGTCATCCCCCAATTGGAACTGTAGGATTGACAGAAGCACAAGCTCTTGCAGAACATGGTGACCAAGTTACAATTTACACATCATCCTTTAATCCCATGCTCTATGCTCTTAGCGAAGAAGAGGATAAGGTTCCTACGACTATGAAATTAATTACACTGGGGAAAGAGCAGAAAATTATAGGTTGTCATATTATTGGCGATGGTGCCGATGAGATGTTGCAAGGTTTTGCAGTAGCCATTCGAAAAGGTGTAACTAAGAAAGATCTAGATGACACTATTGCCATTCACCCTACAAGCGCCGAAGAACTTGTGACGATGCGTTAATCTTTAGTTGTTTTAGTATTGAACTGGTATCAGGTTTAATATGGCGCCATAAAGAATAGGACTCAGCAGCTTGCTCGATCAACATTCCCCACCCTTGAATCGCACAATATGCATTATTATCCATACTCCATTTCATGAACGGTGTCGGCTTTAGATGATAGGACAAATCATAACAGACGCTATTTTCATTAATAATAAAGCAAGGAAAATCAATCGATGTAGAGGTTATTCCAGCTGATGTCGCATTTATAATAATGTCATAGGAATTATTAGGATCAAGTGCATCAATGCCACACGCATCTATATTTAGATATTGTTGAAACCTCGAAACAAGTTGATTCGCTCTCAAGGAAGTTCTATTTGCTATTGTTAAGGATGATGGCTTTTTCTCCATCAAGGGGCTTATAATTCCTCGTGAAGCACCTCCTGCACCAATAATTAAAATGTGCTTATTTTCAATATTTTGATGAAAATTATTCTCAAGATCACTAATCAAGCCAATACCATCTGTATTGTCCCCAATAATCTTATTTTCATCAAACAAGAGCGTGTTAACAGCACCTGCTTGCGCTGCTCTGGAGCTGACTTCATCTGCATATTCCATGACAGCAGTTTTATGAGGCAAAGTAACGTTAAGACCTTTGCCGCCCTTATTTTTATACTCAGCTATAAACTGCTTTAATTCATCTTGAATAACATGGAATGTCTTGTAGTTAATAGTTTGATTTAATTGAGATGCGAATAGATTATGAATAGCTGGAGATTGCGAGTGTGAGACTGGGTCACCGATAACGCCGTATTGCTCTTTTGCAATTATATTCATCAAAGTTACCCGTCAAATATTATTTTTATGATTGTAACCATCGAGCTACATCAAGTGCATAATATGTCAAAATTGCTGAAGCACCAGCGCGTTTAATTGACATTATTGATTCGAGAGTAGATTCCTTATGATTAAGATATCCAGCCTCTGAAGCTGATTTTAACATGGCATATTCACCGCTAACTTGATAGGCAAATACAGGCACTGAGAATTTCTGGTTAATTTTATTGATGATATCCAGATAAGGCATTGCTGGTTTTATCATAACAATATCAGCGCCTTCACTAATATCTAATTCGACTTCTCTCAAGCTTTCAAGAGCATTAGCAGGATTCATTTGATAGTTAAACTTATTTGCAGTAGCAAGATTATTTTTGGAACCAACAGCATCTCTGAAAGGACCATAAAAGGAAGAAGCATATTTCGCAGCATAGGAGAGTATTAAGGTGTTATGAAAATCGTTTGCTTCTAATGCATTTCTAATTGACCCTATTCTCCCATCCATCATATCTGAAGGCGCAATAATGTCTGCCCCAGCTTCGGCTTGTGAGATAGCTTGTTTTGTTAGTGTGTCAACAGTGACATCATTGAGCACATAATTGTTTGCATCAATAACACCGTCTTGTCCATGAGTTGTATAAGGATCGAGTGCTACATCTGAAATAATTAACAATTCTGGAAATTCAGTTTTAAGCTTCCTGATACTTTTTTGAATTAGTCCATTGGGATTATAAGCTTCGTCGCCCATTAGGCTTTTATGATGTTCTTCAATGACTGGAAATAATGCCATAGCTGGAATATTTAATTTCAGCATTTGTTCGGCAGTTTTTAAAATACCATCAATACTTTGGCGGTTGATTCCTGGCATAGATTGAATAGGCGTTGATTTATTTTCACCATCGAGAAGAAATACCGGGTAGATTAAATCGCTGGCACTCAAAGTTGTTTCTTCGACCAGACGCCTGATTGAATCTGTTCTTCTTGTCCTTCTCATACGAGTTGATGGGAATGAAATTCCATTCTTATTATTCATGTTAAATTTCAATAAGTAGTGTAATTATTTTTAATACAAATATTTTACATTAATTTACTGAGATTTAACTAGAAATCTATGCAGTGTCCGTCATTGTAAAACCAATAGCTTCAATTTCTTTAATTAGTGAATGAAGATTTGGTGTTGGTAATGAGGTTAAGGGGGGGCGAACTCTATTCCAATCATTATTTTTATGATAATGACCAACAATGGATTTCAAAGCTGGAATCATTGGATATTTTTGTACTATATTTCGAAATTTGTTCAAATTTTCTTGTTGAATGATTGCATCAGAATTAAGCCAGTTTTTATAAAGCATATAGATTGGATATGGATTAATATTTGCAGTAGCAGAGATACAGCCAGCTCCTCCATTTTGAAGAGTATCTAAGAGAAAAACTTCACTGCCAGCGAAGATTTTAAAATCTGGCCATTTTTCATTTAGCATCGCCCGAGTATTATCCCAATTTCCAGAGCTATCCTTTATTCCGGCAATTATTTTTGGATAACTCTTTTTAAGCTTTTCAATAAGATTAAGAGTAATAGCCACATTTGCAATAGGTGGAATATGATAAAGATAGATCCTAAGATCATCACTATTAACTGATTCAATAATTCTAGAATAACTATCAAATAATCCTTCATCGTTTACATCTTTGTAGTAAAAAGGTGGCAACATCAAGACGTTATTACAACCTAACTGCATAGCATGTTGAGTAAGTTTAACGGTGTCAGGCAAGGCACAACATCCAGTTCCTGGCATGGTCTTTTTTGGATCAATGCCAACTTCCATAAGTACATTTAGTACATCTATTTTTTCGTCTATAGATAATGAATTGGCTTCACTATTAGTTCCAAATACAGCCAGTCCTACATGTTGTGAAAGTAGCCATTGGCATTGCTTTATTAATAAATTCTTATTAATAGTGAGATCGTTATGAAAAGGAGTGATTACAGGACTGTATACACCCTGTAAGTTAGATTTAATGTGATTCATTTGAGGGTCGCTTTTTGTTATTTTTAAGCCAATCAGTTGGCGTTAAATATTTTTTATAAAGTAATTCTTCAGGTGAATTAGTTTCAGGGTTCCAGTTGTATTCCCATTTAACTATAGGTGGTAGCGACATTAATATCGACTCTGTTCTGCCACCTGATTGTAAGCCAAATAAAGTACCTCTATCGAAAAGTAAGTTAAATTCTACATAACGACCTCGTCTATAAAGCTGAAAATTTCTCTCACGCTGACCATAAGGATGATCCTTGTGAGCTTCGACAATTGGTAGGTAGGCAAGTAAGAATTGATCACCGATAGCTTTTATAAATTCGAAAGACTTGTCAAACCCAAGCTCATTAAAATCATCAAAAAAAAGCCCGCCAACACCACGAGTTTCATTTCTATGCTTTAAGAAAAAATATTCATCACACCATTTTTTAAAGCGTGGATATAAATCTTCGCCAAATGGATTACAAGCATCATATGCATTTTGATGCCATGAAATCACATCATCATGAAACGGATAATAAGGCGTTAAATCAAAACCACCACCAAACCACCAAATAAGATCACCTTTAATATCTTTTGCTATAAAAAATCTTAAATTGGCATGTGTAGTTGGTATATATGGATTTAAGGGATGAATTACTAGCGATATTCCCATTGCTTGAAATTTCTTACCAGCAAGTTCCGGTCTAGACTTTGTGGCAGAAGGAGGTAATTCATCACCATGAATATGCGAAAAACTTACACCTGCTTGCTCAAATATTGCTCCATTTTTTAAAATTCTACTTTCACCACCTCCACCTTCGGGTCTGTCCCATTTATCAGTTACAAAGGTTTCTTTTTTATCTAATTCATTAAGCGTATTTGTAATGGAGGATTGAAGATTTTGTAAATATGTTGTTACAAGGTCAATGGAGTGAGTTTCATTATTCATAATTATGGCCGTACAACTTTTCCAGTTTTCAATATTTTTATGGTTGATGCAGGAGTATTTTTAAAGCATTCACCTGGCACTATATAGTCTACTATGCCATGAAAATTTCTGCGTAGTATGATGGTGTTTCTTGGCGGTTTTTTCCCTGATGCGTTTGCACTGGTTGAAATTAGGGCAGTTTTTGACTGAATACAAAGTTCTTTTGCAATGGGATGATGAGTTAATCGAATAGCTATACTGGAATGCTTGCCTGAAACCCAATTTGGAGTTCGATCTTTTTTTTCAACTAACCAAGTTGTATTTTTTGGACCTTCGGTGATCGTCCTAACGTCAGTGGCGCTCAATTTGGCCCATTGATTTATCTGCCCTAAGTCAGAGGCAATGATTATTAATCCCATTGCTATGTCACGATTTTTTATATCAAGTATACGATTTACAGCATCAGCATCATGAGGATTACAACCAAGCCCAAAAACACCCTCAGTAGGGTAAGCAATCACTCCTCCATCACGTATTACTCTAATTGCTTTTTTTATTGATTCGAATGGAATGATTCTTTACCAATTATATATGTGAGTTAGTTTTAGTCTTGATGAAACTAGTTTAGTTTCAGGTACTATCTTTGTGTTTTTCTTCCCATCTACCATTATTATAGACAGCCAGCCATTTTGTTTTTTTACCATTTTTTTCTGAGGCCAAATAATGAATATCTTCAGCTTTGTTATATCGAATTATATAAGGATTTCGATCCTTGTCATTTTCTGGGGCAGTCATAAGGTAAAGATGTTTTTCTGAATTAGGTAGATATTTGCATGCTTCGACAAATTCATCTTTTAGATGATTGATTTCAGATACTTTAGGGGCTCGAGTTTCTCTATTCTTTGGAAATTTACTAGCAGCAAGGAATATACCTTTCATGCTGTCTCTCAATAAATAATGATCTTCACACTTAACACACATAAGTTCGGGCAGTTTTATAGGCTCCATAGTCAATGGTTTCGGTTCTCCATTTCTTTGTAATTGCCTTGTGGTTCCGCAATTCTCATTTAAGCAACCAAAGTATTTCCCAAATCTACCTGTTTTCAACTGCATTTCTGTAGAGCATTTATGACATTCCAATACTGGTCCATCATATCCTTTTATTTTGAAATTACCGTCTTCAATCTTATTTCCTTCACAATCGGGATTTTTTCCACAAATATGTAATTTTCTATTTTCATCGATCAAGAAATTATCCATGCTTGTAGAACACTCATCGCATCTTTCTTTAATTAAAAGATTTTCTGCCTCCTCTTGATCATCAACACTAACCGCTTCATCTCCAGAAGTTAGATTCAACGTTTTTTTACATTGATCTTCACCAGTATTCTCATAACCAGAACAACCTAGAAAAACTCCATTAGAAGAGTTTCTAATTACCATGGTGTGATTACCGCAGTCCGGACAAGGAATAGCTGTCTTAACGGGCTTATTTCCTCTCATTCCTTCTTCATCATCAGATGCGGATTGCAAATCTTTTTTGAATGCTAGATAAAAATTATCAAGTACAACTTTCCAATCAAGTTCTCCTTTAGCCACTTTATCTAAGTCATTTTCAAAATTAGCTGTAAAATCATAATTCATAATGTCATCAAAACATTCAAGTAATCTTTCGGCGACAATATGGCCAATTTTTTTCACAAAAAATCTTCTATTTAGAATCTCAACATAGCCTCTGTCTTGTATTGTAGAGATAATGGATGCATAGGTAGACGGTCGACCAATCCCCTTTTTTTCTAGCTCCCTTACTAAAGCTGCCTCAGAGAATCTTGCCGGCGGCTTTGTGTGCTTTCTCTCAAGTTTTAATTCCTCTAATGATAAAACGTCTCCTTCTGAGAGATGAGGTAAAATATCTTCATTAGAATTTTTAGAGTTATCTTTAGAGATTTTAGTATATCCGTCAAAAACAATTTCTCTACCTTTGGCGGTGAATGTGTATTTATCTATTATAATTTTTGCTGAAGTTGAAAGATATTCAGCATCTAGCATCTGTGAGGCAATATATTGTTGCCATATTAGTTGATAAAGGCGAGCTTCTTCCTCACGAGCTCCGACTAAATCATTGGCTGTTAAAAAAGCATTTGTTGGTCTTATAGCCTCATGAGCTTCTTGGGCATTTTCTTTTCCTGAGTAGATTCTTGGCCCACTTGGTAAATAATTTTTACCTACATTATCAGTAATATAATTTCTGGCATCTTGGATAGTTTCTGGGCTTAAACTAGGGGCATCAGTTCGCATATAGGTAATATAGCCAGCTTCATATAACTTTTGTGCAACCCGCATGGTTCGTTTTACATTAAAGCTTAATTTTGTTGACGCTGCTTGTTGTAATGTTGAGGTTATAAACGGTGGTTTTGGTTTAATCTTTATTGGCTTCTTTGATATCTCATTAATTTTTAATGGGTTATTCTTAATGAGAGATTCTATTTTTCTGGCTTCTTCCTCTAGTAGTAAGGGGTCTGAATTTTTCCTTAACAAGGAAAATAAAATGCTCTCTTTATCATTATTCAAGAGATTCATTGAAATTGCCCAAAACTCCTTGGGATTAAATTCTTGAATGAGCCGTTCTCTTTCATCGAGAAGTCTTAGGGCAACAGATTGAACCCTTCCTGCAGAGAGGCCTCTAGCAATTTTCTTCCATAAAAGTGGAGAAAGTTCAAAACCGACCACCCTATCTAAGAACCTTCTTGCTTGTTGAGCCTGAACAAGGTCAATATCTATGTCTTTAGGATCTGCAAAAGAATCAAGAATTGCTGATTTGGTTATTTGATTGAATCTGACTCTTGAGAACTCATATTTATCTGGACCAAGAGCTTCCTTTAGATGCCAAGCAATGGCCTCTCCTTCTCTATCTAAATCCGTTGCTAGATAAATATGACTAACGTTTTTAGATGCTTTTTTAAGCTCTTTAATGACTTTTTCTTTTTCGGGAATGATCTGATACTCAACTTCCCAGCCTTTATCTGGGTCAATGCCCATTCTTCTTATTAACCTAGATCTTTCATTTAAAGCTTTGAGCTTAATTTTTTCTGCCTCTGAGGTATCTTTTGGTATTTCATTTCTTTTTACTGGCGCTTTAGACTTGCCTTTTGGGAGATCTCGAATGTGACCAACGCTTGACTTAACAATATAGTCACTGCCGAGATACTTGGAGATAGTCTTAGCTTTAGCAGGAGACTCAACAATTACTAAATTCTTTGCCATTACTTTATTTATTATCCATAGTTAATGAAGAAAATCACTTTTTGTATCGAAGATCAAGTCTTCCATTTGAGAGTATGCCTTTTCTTGACCTGGTTGACTGAATAAAACCATCAATACGACCCACTTTATTTGATCAACATTAATATCTTGGCTATTGAGCGCAAGTAAACGATCAATTAAAAGTTCCCTTTGGGTGGTAGTGAGTATATTAATTTGTTCAAGATAACTGATAAAGCCTCGACAACTTGTATCAAGCTGATTTAATTCAGCACTGTTATAAATTCTTGTCGCACTGACTGTTTCGTTATTTTCTATGAAATTTTCATTATGTTCCGCCAAACCATCCAACCAGTCTAACGCTTTGTCAATTTCATTATTATTAAAACCAGCTTTAATTAATTCTATTCGAAGTGTATTTTGGTCGGCCTCAGGTTCATCTTCCGTCTCGATATAGGTTTCGAATAAATACATTAATACATCGAGGACATCTTCTTTCATGTTTTAGCAACCCTTTGATTCTTTATTGTGATTAATATCATAACTACAAATAGTTATCTATTATGGAACAATCAAATCCTAAAACATGGAGCATGTAGTAATCTTTAGCAATCGTCAATATCGATTAGTAATTTTTATATTAAATTTCTTAAAAACGAAACTATGAACAACTTTATTGTTTATATATAATTACTTTTCAGATAATTAATGTGTAATATTTATTATTAAAACTATGACTATATTAAGAATATTAGAATTTCCAGATCCAAAACTCAGAATTAAGGCTGTCCCTGTTGAAACAGTCGATGATGGTTTGCGAGTTATTATTGATAATATGTTTGAAACTATGTATGCAGCTCCTGGTATTGGCTTGGCCGCAACACAAGTTGATTTTCATAGACGTCTATTGGTGGTTGATGTTTCATCTGAAAAAGATGATCCATATGTATTGATAAATCCTAAAATTCTTGAAAAGGATGGCTCAAAGGTCTCTGAGGAGGGTTGTTTGTCAGTGCCTGGATATTTTGATTCAGTAAAAAGAGCTGAAACAATAAGGGTTAGTTTTTTGGATCGAGATGGAAATCAACAAGAACAAGAGATGACTGGCATGCTAGCAATTTGTGTTCAACATGAAATAGATCATCTTGATGGGAAGTTGTTTGTTGATTATTTATCAGAAACAAAACGACAAAAAGTGAGAAAAAAATTACATAAACAAAGACGAGTCCAATCTGATTCATCCATGGTGCTTTAAACATTGCATTTAAATTATGAATATTAATTTAAATGAATGCCGTCTGATTTTTGCAGGTACACCAGAGTTTTCATTACCTTCATTAAAAGCTCTATTGGATTTAGATATCTCTCCTATTGCAGTCATTACGCAGCCTGATAGAAGAGCAGGACGTGGAAAGCAATTGACGCAAAGCCCAGTTAAAATTTTTGCAGAGGAACATAATGTAAAAGTCTGGCAACCATTATCATTATCAGATCCCCAGTTTATTAAAAATATAAAATCCATTAAACCAGATATTATTGTCGTCGCAGCTTATGGAGCGATATTTCCTGAAATTATTTTAAATTTACCAATATTTGGATGCTTAAATGTTCACGCTTCTTTGTTGCCGAGATGGAGGGGTGCATCACCCATTCAATCGGCAATATTGCATGGAGATAACGAGACTGGCGTTAGTTTAATGAAGATGGATATTGGGCTTGATACTGGTCCAATCTTTACTCAGCATCATATAGAAATTGGAGAGAATGAAACAGCTGATGTATTAAATATGCGTCTCGCAGACCTCGGTGGTAAAGCGCTGAAGTCTGATCTTCAATTTATATTGAGTGGGCTTATTCAATCAAATGATCAAGATAAAGACGGAATGATTTTGACAAAGAAAATAAAAAAATCTGATGCAAAAATTAATTGGGATCAACCATCAGATTATATAGTCCGGCATATAAGGGCTTATAATTCATCGCCAGGAGCCTATTTTAATTTAGAAAATGAAATGATTAAGTGTTGGTCGGCTGATTATACAAGGAAAGAAAGCAGTGAAGTTGGTAAAGTCATTGAAGTGGGAGAAGCTGGAATTGAGGTTTCTTGTGGTCAAGGCACCTTGATTATAAAAAAATTACAGCGTCCAGGTAGAAATAAAGTTACTGCTGCTGAGTTTTGTAGGCAAATAAATTTGAAAAATCTTCAATTAAGATAAAACCTGATGTCAATTAATAATAATGGAGCAATGATTAGAGTGAAAGCTGCTCAAGTTGTTGATGCAGTTGTAAACAAAGGAAGATCTTTGGATCGTGCTATAGAAAAAGCTAATCTTGATGATGATAATTCTCAAAAATCACTTTTCAAAGCTATTTGCTTCGGAACAATCCGCTTTTATTGGGAGTTGAAATTACAGTTAGGCCAATATGTTTCTCGCCCAATTAGAAGAAAAGATAATATTATTGAGACGTTACTTATTATTGGATTGTTTCAGATCAAGAAGACACGCATTCCACCCCATGCAATAGTCATTCAGACAGTAGAGGCGGTAAGATTTCTTAAAAAACCAAATTTAACTGCGTTTGTTAATGCTGTCTTGAGGAGTGTTATACGGTCAAAATCAAAGGAGTTTATTAATGCAAATGAAGAGGCTCTTTTTAATCATCCAGCTTGGTTAATAAAAATGTTGAAAAATAGCTGGCCACGTAATTGGCAAGAAATTATTGAAAACAATAATAAACAGGCACCTATGTGGCTAAGGGTGAACCAAAAAAAAATTACTTCAAAGGATTATCTGAAAAAAATAGCACATTCTCTGAATTTATCTATTGATGAGGTTGGCTATATTGGTGATTTAGGTCAATCAATTTGTTTAAAAAATCCAATTTCAATCAAATTATTACCAGATTTTTATAACGGCCATGTTTCTGTTCAAGATGGTGGTGCTCAAATTGCTGCCGAATGCTTACTAAGTGGTAATGGTGGAAGAATTCTAGATGCTTGTGCGGCTCCAGGAGGAAAAACTGGCCAACTAATTGAAAAAATTAACGATGATTCAGAGGTAACTGCAGTTGATATAGATCTGGATAGAGCTGAAATTATCAGAGAGAATCTTTCTCGCCTCGAATTAAAAGCTAATATTATTACCGCTGATGTTGCTAATACTAAAAGCTGGTGGGATTCAAAGTTATTCGATTTAATATTAATAGATGCACCATGCTCAGCTACTGGCGTAATTAGGCGGCATCCAGATATAAAACATCTAAAAAGAGAGAAAGATATCGATGTTTTGAATAAAATTCAGGTAAATATTGTTAACTCGTTATGGGCCCTATTAAAGCCAGGTGGAAAATTACTTTATGTTACTTGTTCGGTGTTGATAGAAGAAAATGATTCGGTGATTTCAGAGTTAAAAAAAATGCATCCAGATGTCCTTGTAAATAATTTGTTGCTTAATAACAACATCCACGATGTAATGCATAAGACTAATCACGGATATCAGCTCCTTCCAGGAACAAAAGAAATGGATGGTTTTTATTTTTCCTATTTAGAAAAGGCTATTTTGTAGATAATGATAAGACTAAATATGCATAAAATATTAGTGAATTTATTATCATTAATATTACTTTTCTCAGCATTAAATGTTTCTGCTCAAATGAGACCTAATCATGAAGGGTATTTTGATGTTCGGTCAGCAACAACAATCCTGGATCAGAAAAATTATTTACTGGATGCTCGCCTACAGTTATTTTTGAGTGATGAGGCATTAAATGCTTTGAATAGTGGTGTTCCACTTACAATTGAGTTGAATATTGAAATAATTAGAAGTAGGCGATTTTTACCTGACGCAAAAGAAGATGAATTGCAATTTCAGTATGAACTTGAATATCGACCCCTAAGTCAACGTTACATAGTTAAGGATGTCCAGGGAGGTACTCAGGATTCATATGCAACTTTGTTTTCTGCCCTCAATAAATTAGGAAAAGTGCAGGATTTAATTTTAACTCAAAATAATTCGCTTGACCCTCAGGCTAATTATCGTTTTAGGTTGCAAGCTTTACTGAGTACTAAACAATATTCAGCACCATTGAGGATGCTATTTTTTTGGCGGAATCAATGGGACTTGAAAAGTGAATGGTTCGAATGGCAACTCAAAAGATAAGGCCTCTTTTGTATGGAATGTTAGGCGCATTTGGTGTGGGCCTGTCATTTATCGCGCTATTGATGCTCAGTCAAGTCGCCAAAAATTCAGAAAATTTTGATCAATTAGCTAATTCAATATTATGGGTTAATATACTTTGTTTACTCGTTTTGATGATTCTTCTGATTGGTAATCTTAGCAAACTTTATCGTGACTATCGTTCTCATGTCCCAGGTTCGAAGCTAAAAGCAAGAATGGTGGGAATGTTTGTTGGATTAGCAATTATTCCTTTATTGATTGTTTTTTATTTTTCAATGCAATTTATAAACCGTGGGATCGATACTTGGTTTAATATTGAAGTTGAAGCAGGCTTAGATGACGCGTTGACTTTAAGTCGAAATGCTCTAGCCATACAAATGCGAGATCATTTAGCGGCTACGGAACAAATAGCTGAAAGACTAAGACTGACAGACCAAAGACAGTTTATTTATGAAATTGGCTCTTTACGCCAAGAGATTGGTGCCAGCGAGTTAACTTTATTTGGAAGAAATGGGCGAATGATAGCAACCAATTCTGATCAAACTGCAGGCATTGCGCCTAAGGGTTTATCTGATGAGCTGTTATTACAAGTTAGACAAAATCGTCCATATGTTAGCTTGGATCCTCTTTCGGATGGTTCATATGAAATAAGAACAGCTGTACCATTAATTGAGGGAAGAAATTTAGATGTCATAGGCACTATAAGATCACGATTTGGAGTTTCTCAACGCATTGGACGAATGGTTAATAGCATAGATTCTTCCTATACAGATTATAAAAAAATTGTTTATTTACGTGCGCCTCTAAAAAGAACATTCTCTTTAACGTTAACTGTGGTTTTGATGATTTCTTTATTGGCCTCCATATATGGTGCTTTTGTATTGTCTAGGAGATTGGTTTCCCCAATTCAAAATTTGGTTGAGGGAACACGTGCGGTAGCAAAAGGAGATTTCGATACTCAATTGCCAATACCTACGGGGGATGAAATAGGATTTCTTATTAATTCATTTAATGAGATGACTAGGGGATTATCATTGGCAAGAAAACAGGCCAGCATGAGTCAAAATTTAGTTGAGGCAGAAAGGGCGAATCTTGAAATTATTTTGGCCAATTTATCTACAGGTGTTATTTCATTAGAATCAAATCTTAAAATTCGAACTGTAAATAAGGCTGCTGGCGCAATCTTGAATGTCGATTTCAACGGACGAACTGGGGATCTTTTGTCAGATGTGGCAACTGGTAATTCAGTTTTACAAGAACTTTATGATGTCGTAAAAAGACAGCTCGACCAAGGAGTCACCATCTGGCAAGATCAAATAGTAGTACATGCTGTTAAAGGTCGAAGAGTATTAACTTGTGCTTGTACAGATTTATCAAGTGAAGCAGGTGAAGAAGTTGGTTTCGTTGTTGTTTTTGACGACATTACATTACAACTTCAATCACAACGTGATGCTGCTTGGGGTGAGGTGGCACGTCGATTAGCACATGAGATAAAAAATCCTTTGACTCCTATTCAGTTATCTGCGGAACGATTACGTAAAAAATACCTTGATACAATGAGTGTGGAGGATGGAGAGATATTGGATCGTTCAACACATATTATTGTTGAGCAGGTTGCTGCAATGAGAGATATGGTAAATGCTTTTAGTGACTATGCCCGAGCTCCAGATATGGATGTAAGCTCCTTTAATATCGAAGATCTAATTAATGAGGTTATTGATTTATATAAAGAGCAGGCCGCAACTATAAATATCCAGTTTAATATCGAAGCTCCTATTGATAATCTTGATGCAGATCCTGGAAGAATTAGACAGATGATGCATAATTTAATTAGGAACTCTATAGAGGCTATTGATACCAGACAGAATGGTTTTATTAAAATAGATGCCAAGCAATTAGATATTCAACAAAGAAAAATGATAGCAATTAGAGTTGAAGATAATGGCGGTGGTTTTAAAGAGGAATCGTTGGGTCAAATTTTTGATCCTTATGTTACTTCCAAGCCCAAAGGTACTGGATTAGGCCTTGCTATAGTTAAAAAATTGGTTGAAGAGCATATGGGCTCCATTGAGGCAAAAAATACAAAAAAACAAGGTGCTCTAATAAGTATTTTATTACCCTTAAATGAAAAGACGAGAGAAGCAATAATTACAAATCTTCAGAACCATCAAGATAATGGGAGAGGTTTAGCATGAAGTCGGTAAAGATTTTAGTTGTTGATGATGAGCTCGACATTCGAGAATTGATTCAGGAAATTCTTTCTGACGAAGGATACATTGTCACAACAGCAGCTAGTGCTGATGAAGCAAGAAAGGCGAGAGATAAAGATAATTTTGATCTTATTTTACTTGATATCTGGATGCCTGAAACAGATGGTATTACCTTATTGAAAGAGTGGTCTGAAAATGATCAATTAAATTCTGCAGTAGTAATGATGTCAGGTCATGGGAATGTAGATACTGCAATTGAATCCACACATTTAGGAGCAAGTAATTTTGTCGAAAAACCACTGTCAATTGCAAAATTGCTTCGCACAATAGAAGATGCTCTCACAGAAAGGAAACCAAAGGGAAGTTATGCGAAAGTAGGTAATGCAGCTTCTTTTATATCTATTGGACACAGTGAGCACTTAAAGAAATTCAGAAAAGAATTAAGGCATGCTGCTTCACTTGATTCTAATCTTATGTTGATTGGTGAGGCTGGAACAGCAAGAGCCGCGTTTGCTCGTTATATTCATGACATAAGTCAAAGAGCTATAAATCCCTGCATAGAGTTAGCATCTGCTTTAATAACTTCAACAAACACGGAAGAGCAGATTCTTGGGAAAGAAGTAGATGACCAGATAATACCTGGTTTTATAGAACAAGCAAAAGAAGGGACATTAGTAGTTAATGGATTATCTGATCTAAGTATGAGGGCGCAACAACTGCTTCATAATATTTTAGAAAATGGTCAATATAATAGAATAAATGGTAATTCCTCATTACAAATAAAATGCCGAGTAATAGCTATTGTGGATGAAGACTATATACGTGATATGCAAGATGGAAAATTAAAACGTGAGTTAATTTCAAATATTAGTATCCAGACATTGAGAGTTGCTGCACTGAGAGATCATGCTGAAGATGTCCCTGATTTTATAAAGTTTTATGTTGATTATTTTGTCGAGATAGAGCAATTAACATTCCGTCGTTTTAGTATTGGGGCACAAAATCGACTACGCAATTATCCTTGGCCTGATAATTTACGTGAATTGAAAAACATTATACGAAGATTACTTATTGAGGGTCGTGACGATGATGTTACGCTCGATGAAATTGAGGGGCAGTTAAAAAATCAAGATGTATCAATTAATTCGTTTGTAAAGCAGGACTTACTCTCACTTCCATTACGTGAAGCGCGAGAAAAATTTGAGCGAGCATATCTTCAGGAACAACTAATTTTATGTGATGGTAAAGTGGGTCAGTTAGCCAAAAGAGTAGGTGTAGAAAGAACCCATTTATATCGTAAATTAAAGGCACTTGAAATTAGTATTGAAATAAAAGCTTAGACATAAATTAATAATTAAGAGATACACCTAAGGAATATAACTATGAAAAAATATATCACATTAAATCATTCACTTGATTTAATTGTATCGTTAATAGTAACTATAGGGATTTTATTAGTAGGCCAAACTTTTATTATTGGTCAGCACTATATTATTCCAACAGGGTTTTTAATACTCTCGGTAATTCTTGGTAATCTTGCTTATTATGGTTTTAAAGAAAACAGATCAGCAAAAAAAATTCTATTTTGGTCATTCTTTACATTTACATCACATCTATTTTTTGCTTTGTTTTTTAGTGTTAAATACAGAGCAGTGCTAGGAAGTTATTTTGAGCCATTATGTATAATCAATATAGTTATTTTTAGCTATTTATTAACCCAGTATGCTAAAAAGAATCGCCTTTTTTAATTTCCATAATTAGAAATCTACATTGATTTTGGGCTTGATACACCAAGAAGTTGCAAACCACTTTTGATAATTAATTGTGTTGCTTTGATCAGCAGCATTCGAGCATTTCTTATATTTTCATCCTCAACTATAAAAATAGAATCATTATAATAAGAATGAAACTCATTGGCCAAATCTCTTAAATATTGAGCTAGATTATGAGGGGCCCTATTATTAGCTGATAATTCAATTACCTCAGGAAATCGAGATAAAAATGACATTATTGATTTCTCTTTGTTTGTTACTAATGCTGAGATGTTATCCTTACCTATTTGTTCATTGTAATTAAATTTTT
Source organism: uncultured Woeseiaceae bacterium (assembly GCA_964275745.1). Classification (GTDB taxonomy): domain Bacteria; phylum Pseudomonadota; class Gammaproteobacteria; order Steroidobacterales; family Woeseiaceae; genus SP4260. The sequence continues at coordinate 143,303 of CAXYCT010000015.1, forward strand.
TCTCTTCTAGCTGTCTAAATACACTTGCAATTCGAGCGTGAGCATATTGTATATAATAAACTGGATTTTCATTCGATTTAGTTTTAGCAAGCTCCAAATCAAAATCCAGATGCTGTTCATTGGAGCGCATGATATAAAAAAAGCGGGCTGCATCATTACCAACCTCTTCTCGAAGTTGTCTTAATGTTACAAATTCACCCGATCTTGTAGACATGGATTGTTTTTTGGCTGCCCTAAAAAGATTTACAAATTGGACCAATTCAACTTCAAGATCTTTTTCCTGGTGACCCATTGCGACGAGACCAGCCCTCACTCTTGCTATATAACCATGATGATCTGATCCAAGAATATCAATCAGGCGATCAAAGCCGCGTACTTTTTTATTATGATGATATGCTATATCAGAGGTGAAATAAGTGTTATTTTTATTCTCTCTTGTAACAACGCGATCTTTTTCATCATCAAATTCTGTTGCTTTAAACCAAATTGCACCATCTTTCTTGTATAGTAATTTTTTATTTTCTAGTAAGGATAATGTTGTTTTAATATGCCCTTCTTCAGCTAGACTGTTTTCTGAAAACCATGTATCAAAAGTCACTCCAAATTCCTTAAGATCGTCCTCTATATCTGTCCTGATTAGTTCTAGTGATATTTTTTTGATTACATTAAATTTTTTTAAACCTAAAGTATCTTTGGCTGACTGTATTAGTATGTCGATATATTGTTCTTTGTCTTGATTGATATTCTCGTTTTGTAAATTCAGAAAAATAGCTACAAGATTGTTGTTAATTTTCTTATTTAATGATGCTGCAATGGTTTCTATATAATCACCTTGATATCCAGCTGCAGGCATCAGCAAATTTGGTGTATTAATTTTTAGCATTCGAATTATTACGCTGATACATAAAATATCCATCTGTCGTCCAGCATCATTAACATAATACTCACGTTTAACTGAATATCCTGCTGCATCAAGAATGTTACCTAAGGTGGCCCCATAAGCGGCATGCCTTCCATGACCAACATGAAGTGGACCAGTTGGATTTGCTGATACAAATTCAAGCAGGATTTTTTCTTTTCTTTTTTTCTGTGATTTTCCATATAGATCTTTGGTTGTAATAATCTTAGAAATTTCTTCATGGAAAGCTAAGTCGCTCATATGAAAATTAATAAAGCCAGGGCCAGCAATTTCTATTTTTTTAACTAGATTACTTTCTGGAATCTCTTTTATTATAATGCTGGCAAGATCACGCGGATTCTTATTTGTGACTTTGGCATAGCGCATCGCTATATTGGAGCTAAAGTCTCCATGAGTTGGATCTTTTGTTCTCTCCACAGCATTATCAGCTACATGATCATCTAGAAATCCCTCAAGTTCAGGGACTCTTTGTAATCCTGATTTAACTAGATTGATAATGTCCGTTTTCAAAGTAGAGCCTCACATAAGATAATTTTAATTTATTAAAAAAGTTCAATTGGATCTATATCTATGGACCATTTTACACGGTGAGTACTCTTTTTTCTTTCTATCTTTTTAATAAATGATGATATTTGTGTATGTAATGATTTTCGATTTTCACAATGTAATAAAAGCTGCCCTCTATATTTTCCAGCTTTTCTTTCCATTGGGGCACTCACAGGTCCCATAATATTGACATCATGTAATTTTTCTTCTTCGATAATTTGATTTGCAGAGTTTAAAAAATCCCAAGTAAAATCTTTCTTATGAGAGCTTGCTCTAATTAATGCTAGGTTTGCGAATGGTGGCCATGATGCTGCTTTTCGTTCTTTCATCGTATCTTTTGCAATTTTTTTATAACCACCATCAAATAATGACTGCCAAAAAGGATGTTCAGGATATTCGGTTTGAATAACCACTTGTCCTTTTTTGTCTTCTCTGCCTGCTCTTCCAGAGACTTGAATGAGACTTTGTGCTAAACGTTCACTACCCCTAAAATCACTACTAAATAAGCCTTGATCTGCATTAATTACTGCAACCAAAGACAAGGAGGGAAAATGATGTCCCTTCGATAGCATTTGAGTACCTACTAATATTTTTGCTTCTCCACTATTAGCCATGGCGAGAGCTTCATTCATCGATCCTTTTAAACGGGTTGAATCACTGTCAATTCGTTTTATAGTAATGCTGGGGAAGTAGTTATTGAGTACTTCTTCTAGACGCTGAGTTCCCTGTCCTAGAGCTTTATATTCCGCATTACAAATAATGCATTTTTTGGTATATCTTCTAGAGGAGCCACAATGATGGCAGATAAGTTTATTTCTTGAAAGATAGACAGTCATTCTTGAGTCACAACGTAAGCATTGAGCAATATGATTACAGGATTGGCATATCAAGGTGGGTGCAAAACCTCTTCTGTTGATATAAATTAATATTTGCCCATTTGTTTTTAAATGCTGTTTAATTATTCTTATTAGAGAGGGACTTATTCCGTCAGGGGCATAATCTTTAGTCATATCTATGAGGTGCATAGACGGTAATTGAGCATGACTAGCTCTTTTTTCAAGCCCAAGTCGCGTGTATTTTTTTTGTCTAACAAGGTTTAAGCTCTCTAATGAAGGAGTTGCAGAACCTAGTATGATTGGAATATTAAAATATTTTGCTTTTGTTACCGCTAAATCTCTTGCTGAGTATCTGAATCCATCTTGTTGTTTATAAGAAACATCATTTTCTTCATCAACTATGATGATACCAAGATTATGGGCGGGAGCAAAAATTGCTGATCTAGTACCAAGAATAAGTTTCGCATGAGAATTTTTGATGGTTTTCCATGCTGCGAATCTTTGATTTTCAGACAAGGATGAATGAAGTAAAACTGGCTCAATTCCTATTCTATTAATAATTCGTTCTATAAATTGAGTTGTTAATCCAATTTCAGGCACGAGTATAAGGCATTGCTTTCCTTTTTTGAGAACCTCAAGAATGACTTGAAGATAGACCTCTGTTTTGCCACTGCCAGTGATGCCGTCAAGTAAAAATGGAACGAAATCTTGAGCTTTTTTTATATTATTTACTGCTAATTTTTGTTCTGCATTAAGAGCTGGACCTTTAGTTGGTATGCTAGTTTTTTGTGCACTTAAACTTGATTTCACTTGGGATATTGTGATCCATTTTTTTTTGAGTAAACTTTTCTTTTGACTTCGCCATTCAATGGCATGCTTATCTAGAATATCTATTGTTATTGATTCTTTATCTTTTATATACGAAAGTAATTTTGCCTGTTTTGGCGCACGTTTTCTTATTTTATCAAGATCTATCTCGTTGCCTTTTTTAGTAATCTGTATCGCTTCGATTAAAGCGACAGCTGCTTTACCTTTTTTTAAATGACTTGGGAGCGCTGCCGCAATAACCCTTCCAATGGGATGTTGATAATATTTGCTGGCAAACGAAAGTAACCATAGGTCTGAATCATTAAATATAGGATCCTGATCAATAATATCGATACATTGCTTTAATTTTGATTGAGGTAGATCGCTTTTTTCAGAGATGCTAAGTATCAGTCCAATTTTCTTTTGTCGCCCAAATGGAACTGAAACACGACAACCTATTTTTGGCAGATGTTGATATTTATTATTAAACTCATAATCAAATAATTGGAATAATGGAACATCTATTGCAATTTTGAGTATGCAGTTATCTGCGTTAGCTTGTATTTTATTGACTAGTCTCGTCCCTTCTTCCTATTCGGCTAGTTTATAATGATTTAACCGCTTGAATTAATTCAGATGCCATTTTTTGACCATCACCATAAAGCATTCGCGTCTGATCCAGAAAGAAAAGTGCATTTTCAATGCCTGAGAAACCTGTCCCTTGACCTCGTTTGACAACAATTACATTTTTAGCATAATCAGCATTTAAAATTGGCATTCCATAAATAGGACTAGATGGATCTGATCGTGCCACTGGATTAACAACATCATTAGCACCAATTATCAGAGCTACATCCGCTGATTCAAATTCAGAATTAATTTCATTTTCATCATAAATAATATCATATGGGACACCTGCTTCTGCTAATAGAACATTCATATGTCCAGGCATCCTTCCTGCAACTGGATGAATAGCAAATTTCACATCTACATCCCGATCAATAAGTAATTGTGTTAATTCCCATACTTTGTGCTGAGCTTGAGCTACCGCCATGCCATAACCTGGGACAATTAAAACTTTATTTGCAAATGCCATCATAACTCCAACATCTGCGGCATCAATTGGTTTCATTGAACCACTTACTTCAGTTTCTTCGGAAGTAGTTTCTCCAAATCCAGAGAAGAGAACATGGGCAAGCGATCTATTCATTGCCTTGGCCATCAGTTGAGTTAGAAGTGAGCCAGCGGCACCAACAACTGTTCCAGCAATAATCATAGCTGGATTTTGTTGCACAAAACCTTCAAATGCAACTGCTAGACCAGTCAAAGCATTATATAAGGATATGACAACTGGCATATCAGCTCCACCAATAGGAACTGTCATAGTTATACCCAGCGCCAGTGCCAGTATAAAGAATATTGAAATAGTATTTCCCATATTAGGTTCAGTAATAACTATGACTGCCATAATTAGCGTACCGAGTAATATGACCAGATTGATAACTTGCTGACCTTTAAATCTTAGGGTTGTATTTTTGAAGCCCTGTAATTTTGCGAATGCAATCAAACTTCCACTAAAAGAAACGGCTCCAATAAAACCACCTAAGACCGCTAATATTCCAAATGTTAGGCCATGATCGTTGCCTCCATAGAGTTCAACAGCAGCAATAGCAGCTGCAGCACCTCCACCCATTCCATTGTATAGCGCGATCATTTGAGGCATATCAGTCATTGCTACTTTTTTCCCACTAATCCAAGCTATGGTTCCACCAAGGCCAATTGCTATTATCATGAGAATATAGTTAGACATGCCAGGAAATAAGAATGTCACAACTGTTGCAAGCAACATTCCAGCTCCAGCCCAAACTATACCGCCTCTGGCAGTCATTGGTGAGCCCATTCTCTTTAGACCATAAATGAAAAGTACAGCGGCTAAAAAATAACTCATATCAATTACTAGTGTCATATTCAGCATACTCACGATTTTTTATTCTTACTGCTTTTGAACATATCTAGCATTCTTTCTGTCACCACATATCCCCCAACAGCATTACCAGCCCCTAAAAATACTCCGATGAACCCAATTGTTTGTTCTAATGGAGTATTAGCACGACCAAGTGCAACCATGGCACCAACTAGAACAATTCCATGAATAAAGTTCGAACCAGACATAAGTGGAGTATGTAGGATTGCTGGTACTTTTCCGATAATTTCATGCCCAACAAAACCAGCTAGCATAAATATATAAAGCGCTATAAAGCCATCAATCTGAATAACTTGATCCATTATTTTGATCCTCCTTCAATATCTTCTCTAGATGAAGCATGAATTATTTCCCCATCGCGAGTGAGATTAGATAATCTAAAAACGTCATCTTCCCAGTCAATTTTTAATTCACCGTCATTAATTGCTGGTGCTATAAAGTTAAATAAGTTCCTAGAATACATTTCACTGGCATGTTTCCCTAGTGATGCAGCCAGATTAATTGGCCCTACAATTTTAACTTTGTTTTCAATAATTGTTTTACCGGCTTGAGTGAGCTCACAATTACCACCTGTTTCTGCTGCAAGATCAATAATTACGGCACCTGGTTTCATGGCTCTTACAGCCTCAGCTCTGATTATTTTAGGCGCAGGTTTTCCAGGAATGGCAGCAGTAGAAATGACTACATCACTATTAGCAATTTCTTTTTCTAGAGCTGCTTGTTGGGATGCTTTTTCTTCTTTGGTTAACTCTCTGGCATAGCCACCTTCACCATCAGCTGACACACCTGTATCGACGAATTTAGCACCAAGAGATTCAATTTGCTCCTTTGTTGCACTTCTTACATCATAGCCCTTAACAATAGCACCAAGTCTTCTTGCGGTAGCAATTGCTTGTAAACCAGCGACACCGGCACCAATGATTAGGATTTGTGCAGGCCGTATGGTACCTGCCGCAGTTGTTAGCATTGGAAAAAATTTATCCAGTGTAGTAGCTGCAATTAAGACTGATTGATATCCTGCCGCGGCGGCTTGCGAGGACAATACATCCATACTTTGTGCTCTTGAAATTCTTGGCATTAACTCCATTGCAAAACTAGTGTGATTTTTTTCTTTTAAAGAATTAACAACTTCTTTGTTTAAGTGACCAAAAATCATACCAACAACATATGATGCGTTATTAAGTAGATTGGATTGTTCCTTGGTAATTGGTTGTACTGTCAACAATAAGTTTGTTTTCTCCAGAACGGTCTGCGCATCACAAAAATTCACTCCTTCATATTCTTCATCAAGGTGATTTGAGAGTTCTCCAGCACCTTTTTCCATAATAATAGTGACATTCATAAGAATGAGTTTTTTTGCAATTTCTGGCGTTAAGGCGACACGTGTCTCTTCTATGGCACTCTCTTTTAATACGCCAATGGTTAGCGACATCGTTTTTCTCCATATTTATTATTGTTGAGAAAATAAATAATTCTTAAGTATTATATTTAGGTATATTGTTCTTTAACGTGACAATTTTATAAATTTTATAATGGCATAACAATTAATAATTCGGAACCTCTTTTTTGTTTCAGTTTATATCTTATAAATTTATAGGTATCAGTATATTACTTGGGAGAATACAAATGTTGCTTGGCGTATCTAGTGATCTCAACCAACAAGTTCTGAGAACGGATGTTGCTGGCATGCCATTAGAATGGATTGATTACCGAGAGGCAATTAGGCTCTATTATACTGAGCAGGTTGCTTATTCATCAGGTTCTAAATTATATACGGCCCATGGTGGCTATTCTGCTGAAACTGGTATCCGTAGCTCAATAGATGTCAATTCCATAATTTCAACACGAAGTCGAAGTAAAGGATTGTCTTTTACTCGAGATGAATATATGCCGCCATTGAATAATCGTACTTTATTTAAGCGTGATGCTGAAATTTGTTTGTATTGTGGTATTCATTTTGAGATTGATTTACTAACTAGGGATCACGTTACACCTTTATCAAAAGGAGGGCTTGACTCATGGAATAATGTAGCAACGGCATGTCGTCGATGTAACAATCACAAGGGTGGCAGAACACCAGAAGAGGCGAGAATGAAATTGATTGCAGTTCCGTTTTCACCTACTTATGCAGAATATATATATTTAAAAGGAAGGCAGATATTGGCAGATCAAATGCAGTTTCTATTAGCTCATATGCCAAAATCTAGCCCATTGCATACTCGAGTTAAAAGTTATTTAAATAAGTCCAGCGTAAATGAAATTATTTAATAGCATAAAGCAGATAAGAAGATTGATATGCAGTATCTAATTGATGCTAGTGTTTATATTTTTAGGGCTCATTATTCAATGCCTGAGGATATAGTAGATACAGAGGGAAACCCAATAAATGCTTTTTATGGATTTTGTCGTTTTATTGGTGATTTTATGGAGCAAATAAATCCAAAATATATTGCTGTTTTATTCGATGATGGTCATGGCCCTTCTTTTCGTTCAGAGATATACCCGCCCTATAAAGCAAATCGAGAGCCAGCCCCGCCTGAGTTAAAAAGACAATTTAATCAATGTCGAGAATTTGTTAATTTATTAGGATTATTGAATTGGAGCCACCCTCGCTATGAGGCTGACGATTTAATTGGCACTTTAGCTCGAATTGGAAGAGAGCATGGACACTCATCCACCATAGTTACGCGTGATAAAGATTTGGCTCAACTTGTTGGTAAGGAAGATATTTTTTGGGATTATGCTGGTAAAGGAAAAATTAATTATCATAAGATACCTGATGTTTTTGGTGTTTGGCCTGAGCAAGTTGCTGACTTTTTAGCGCTAGCTGGTGACAGTGTTGATAATATACCGGGTGTGCCAGGAGTGGGAAAAAAGACAGCAATAGCATTGTTAAGACATTTTCAGGATCTAGAGGGAATATATGCAAATTTATCAACAATCGATAAGGTCGATATTAGAGGCGCTAAAACCTTAGGTAAAAAACTCGAACAACATCAAGCAGCAGCTGTTTTAGCAAGAAAATTAACAGGAATTGATTGTCATGCACCATTTGAAAGTAAATATATTGAACTCAAGCCAGCCACTCCAGATATCCAAGCTATTAATGCGATGTATGATGATCTTGGTATTGGAACAGCTCTAAGAAGACAAGCAGAGAGAATTAAAGATCAGCTTGATTAATTAATAAGGTTGTTTGCACCTTTTTGGGCTGCTCTTCGGCATGATTGTTGAAGTTCATGATCATGCATATCAGTGTTCTTAGCGGCGTCATTTTTTATCCAATCTGATATATTTTCAGTAATTAACTCACTCAATAAGGAAATGTGACTTTCCTGTGAATTTAAAGCTGGGATGTAACGTAATGATTCACCACCAGCCTCTATATAAAATTCGTTATTTTGCATTGCGATCTCTTCAAGTGTCTCTAAGCAGTCCGCAGCAAAACCAGGGCAAATAACATCTATTACCCCTTTTTTTTCTTTACCCCATGTTATTAGAGTTTCGTCTGTGTAGGGTTCAAGCCACTTTGCTCGACCTAATCTAGACTGAAAACTAATAAACCATTCATCGTCTTTCAGTGATAGCTTTTCAGCAATTAATCTACCAGTTTTTTGACACTGACAGTGATAAGGGTCTCCATCCAAAAGCATTTTTTGCGGTAGACCATGAAATGAAAAGAGTAGTTTCTCACCACGACCATTATCATTCCAGTAGGATTCAATAGTTGCTGCTACTGCCTCAATGTACTTAGGTGAATCATGATAATGGTTAATGAATCTAAATTCTGGAATCCAACGACGTTTAAATAGAGATTTAGATACAGCTTCAAATACGGTTCCAGTGGTAGTGCTTGAATATTGAGGGTACATAGGGAGGAGTAGAATTTGTCGAATTGATTTTTCATGAAATCTATTGAGGACCTCACTAATCGAAGGCGAACCATATGACATTGCTAGCTCTACATGAATATCTTTATTATTATTTTTATTAAGTTTTAATTTTATTTTTTTTGCAATATCCACAGAATTAAAAAGTAGGGGCGATCCCTTTTCTGTCCATATTTTTTTATAAGCTTCAGCAGATTTAAAGGGTCTTAGAGGTAAAATAAAGAGGTATAATATTACTAACCAGAGTATTTTTGGTATTTCGATAACACGTGGATCTGATAAGAATTCTCTAAGATATGTTCTCACTGCATTCGTTGTTGGCTTTTCAGGTGTACCTAGGTTGACCATCAGGACACCAATAGCGTCATTATCACCATGTTTATAAAGCGGCTTTGAGTTGTAACGTGACATTATAAGTTTTGCTCTTAGATTTTAAAGTAACTGGTTTTAATTTAGCACAATAGATCTAATTAAAATTTTATCAAGTTGAATTTTTTGTAACATATTGTTTGTAGGCTTTAATTGCTTGATATCCAAATATCCAGCAAATCGGTAGATTTGCATAAACTATTATACCTAAGCCTATTCCACTCAAATTATCCAGATCAATACTGGTTTCTATAAATCCTAATGTAGAAACAAATATCAATAAACAGTAAATCAATCTGAATGAATTAATGCCTTTTTCACCAAGGATATAGATTATCCCTTGTTCACCATAATAACCCCAAGCCATTATAGTTGAGATTGCAAAAAACCAAGACGCAATGGTGATCAACCATTTACCCAAACCCATCCCAACAGTATCGAATGCTTTTGCAGTTAAGGTGGCACCTACATAATCATAAAAATAACCCTCCAAATATATTTTTGGCGATGTATTTGATGTAAATGAGCTCCATTTTATTTCTAAATTATTTTGATTTTTTGTAATAATACCTGCAATTTTGTGAATGTTTTGTCCTGTTTGGTTATTTTCAGACGCCTCGACAAGCATGATCACAGGATCACCAACTTTACCTGAATTTCCAATGTATTTTGTATTTGTGAATGACCAATGATCAGATTGTTCATTAATATTTGGTATTTCTTCAAACATTATATCTGGCGCGCGATTCCAGATTCCTGTAGATAAAATGATTAACGCGGTAAATGTGCATACCACCAATGTATCTATCAAGGGCTCGAGACCTGCAACCAAACCTTCACGGACAGGTTCATTTGTTTTTACTGCAGAATGAGCAATTGCTGAGGATCCCTGGCCAGCCTCATTTGAGAATACAGCCCGCTTCATACCAAACATAAAAGCAGAAATAGCAGTACCTCCTATAAATGCCCCAGTTGCCTGAGTTTCATTGAATGCCGAGGTAATTATCAGTCTAAATAAATTGGGTATCTCATCAAAATGAATAAATAGGATATAAGACCCTGCAAATAAATAAAGACATACCATTAACGGAACAACTGTAGCAGTTATTGCCCCAATTCTTTTAATTCCCCCAATAATTACAGTACCGACTATAAGAGATAACAGTGCGCCAGTGATCCACCCTTGCAGACCGAAATACTCATAAGTAATATCAGCAACACTCCATGCTTGAAACATGTTTCCACCAGTTATGGCTGAAGCTATGACACTGACTGAGAAAACGACACCTAAAATTTTACCTGCGTAAGCCATTTCTGGAAAACTTTTTTTAAAAGCTTTTTCAGCCACCCACATTGGACCTCCATGAGGATTTTCTGGATCTTTTGTGTCTCGATAAAGCATAGATAAAGTGACTTCAATTAATTTTATAGACATGCCTAGAAATCCAACAATCCACATCCAAAATATAGCTCCTGGACCACCTAAAGTTATCGCTAAGGCAACGCCACTGATGTTACCGAGACCCAGAGTGCCGGACAATGCGGCGGTAAGAGCTTGAAAATGAGTTATAACACCATGATCATTTGGCTTGCTAAAATCACCTCGAATAATTCTTGGGCTATCAAGGATTATGCGATATTGTGCAAAGCCAGACCAGATAGTAAAGACAAGCCCTGTTCCAGCAATAATGAAAATCCAAGTCTCATTCCAGAGAATACTGTTAATGGATGTAAGAATTTGCCTGAAGATTTCGATAAAATTTACCGTATTAAGATCATGAGTTTATTTTTCCATTATAGCTGTAATTCCCATACCACCAGCTGTACAAATTGAAATTAAGCCTCTACCAGAACCTTTATTATTGAGAAGTCTCGCCATTGTTGCGATTATTCTTGCTCCAGTTGCTGCAAAAGGATGTCCAATGGCAAGGCTGCCACCCTTTATATTAAGTTTGCTTTTGTCTATTGACCCCATAGAATCATCTCGATTGAGTTTAGAGCGACAAAAATCCTCTGATTCCCAAGCCTTTATAGTGGCAAGTGTCTGAGCAGCAAAAGCCTCATGGATTTCATAAAAGTCAAAATCCTGAAGATCGAGGTTTGCTTTTTTTAACATGCTTGATACAGCATATGCTGGCGCCATGAGTAATCCTTCATCATTAATATAGTCAATAGCCGCTATCTCGCAATGAGATAGGTAAGCTTCTATTTGTAGATTATTTTGATGCGCCCATTCCTCAGAACTTAGTAAAACCGCAGCAGCACCATCCGTTAATGAGGTGCTATTTCCTGGTGTCATTGTGCCTTGTTCACTTTTATCAAAAACTGTTTTTAATGCATTGAGTTTATCGATAGCGATATTTCGACGAATAATATTGTCTTCACTTACACCTTTGAATGGATGTACTAAATTATCATAAAAACCTTCATCGTATGCTTTTGCAGCCTTCTCATGACTTTCCAGTGCGAGCTGATCTTGTGATTCTCGGCTGATGTTATATGTTTTAGCGATAATTTCTGTACTTTCTCCCATGGATAATCCAGTTCTAGGCTCTTTGACCCCAGGCAACTTTGGCTTCAAAAATCGAAGTTTCATCCCCAACCATGGCTTAATCTTTTCTTGTATTGTTTTACCATGAGCACTAGCTAATAAAATCTTTCTAAAACTGTCATTATAAACGATAGGAGCATCACTAATTGAGTCAACACCTCCTGCGATGCCTGCATCAATTTGTCCCAAAGCAATTTTATTTGCTATGTTTAAAGTGGTCTCTAAGCTGGTACCACATGCCCTTTGCATATCAACACCAGGCGTATTTATAGACAAACCTGAGTCAATAATACATTCCCTGGATAGATTCCAATCACTTGAATGTTTTATTACAGCGCCGAGCGCAACATCACCTAATATTTTATTATGTAAATGAAATTTTTCGACCATCGCTTTCATGGTGGCGGTCATCATTTCTTGATTTGAGGAATCTTTGTATCCAGTGTTAGCTCTGCAAAATGGAATTCTTGAGCCACCAATTACAGCTACTCTGTTTGATTTTCCATCATTAAGCATGTGTTATTCTCCTTAGAAATATCTTCAATTTTATTTATCAACGGTTAACATTACATGAATCCTAACTAATCTTTGGCTTTTGATAAATAAAAGTTATTAATATATTTAAGTAGAAAATCTTTGTGCTAAAAATTAGATACCAAAATGCACTATCTTTATTGAAGTTAGCGACCCCCTTAATAGTTAATAATCTCGCGATTGCGGGCATACAATTCACAGACGCAGTGATGTCGGGGCGTCTTGGTTCAAGAGAGCTTGCAGCAGTTGCTGTCGGTGGAAGTATATGGTTTCTTATTTTCCAATTTTATAATGGCTTATTGATGGCTATCTCACCAATTGTGGCAAGGCTTTATGGGGCGAAGCAAGCTGCGTTGGTAGGTCGATATACTCGACAAGCATGTTGCATGAGTTTAGTAGTTGGAATTTTTGTTGTATTGGTTATGCATAACTATGTTATTTCGATCATGGATATTATTGGCATAGATATTGAATTTCGTCACTTAGTTGTTGACTACCTTAAAGCAATTATTTTTGGTGCTCCTGGAATATATTTATTTCTTGTTTTTAGATACACCACTGAAGGTATTGGTTATACCCGCCCAGTTATGTATGCCTCTCTGGTTGCTTTGGTATTAAATGTATTTTTAAATTATATTTTTATGTTTGGTAATCTTGGAATGCCTGCCCTTGGAGTACTCGGTTGTGGAATCGCTAGTGCTATTTCCATGTGGCTTGTTTTTTGTTTTTTATCACTATATGTGTATTTTGATTCACGGTATAAAGAATTAAATATATTTAATCGAATGACTGCATTTCGTCTGTCAGTCATGCAAGAAATTTTAAAATTAGGCTTACCGATTTCTGTCACTGTTACTGCTGAGGCTGGTCTGTTTTCTGCTGTTTCGATAATGATTGGAACATTAGGCACGAATATCACAGGCGCACATCAGATTGCTTTAAATGTTGTTACTTCAATGTTTATGGTACCGCTTGCAATTAGTTCTGCTATCACTATTAAAGTTGGTCAATCCCTAGGGTCTAATGATATCAGAGCGGCAAGATTATTTGGTTCCACAGGAATATTGATCTGCGCTGTATTTATGTTTCTTTCAGCTTGTTTCTTGGTGATGTTCAGACAGTATGTTGTAGATTTATATACATCTGATATTTTAATAAAAGAGATGGCCATGAGTTTATTGTTGGTTGCAGCAGTCTTTCAGATTGTTGACGGGATCCAAATTGGAGCAGCAGGTGCACTTCGGGGTTATAAAGATACAAAAATACCCATGTTTATAAATATAGTTTCATATTGGGTTTTAGCTTTTCCATTATCTTATTTGTTTGGCATTATTTATAAATTACCGCCAAATTATATTTGGTGCGGATTTATATTGGGACTTTCTGTGGCAGCATGCTTATTAACATGGCGTTTTAATCACGTTTCAAGAGAGCATATTATATCTCATCATATTTAACTCAACTGGAGTTAAGTGCTAAATTATCATATACTTATGTGCATAGATTTATTTCATTTTTAATAAATAAATACTCATTGTAGGAATTTCTCTCTTGATGAGAGTCGGGAAATACATCCGATGTACTGGTAACTCTTGTTACCTGATATCTGAAAAAAACAAATATGAAGCGTTTGAATTAAAGGATGCTTCGGAGCACACATGACTCAAAGAGCTGTAAAAGGACTTTATGATCCGTCATTTGACCGTGATAGCTGTGGTTTTGGTCTCATTGCAAATATAGACGATCAATCCAGTCATTGGGTTATTCAAACAGCGATTGATGCACTTACTCGTTTGACTCACAGGGGAGCGGTATCAGCAGATGGTAAGACGGGCGATGGTTGTGGTTTATTAATAAAATTTCCTGCAGAATTTTTAAGGGCAATAACTGGCCAGGAAAATATTAAATTAAATGAACAATTTGCAGCTGGTACAATTTTTTTGAATCCAAATATTAAGATCGCAAAAAAAACAAAGCGCATTATAGAAAAGGTCCTCATTAATGAGGGTATGGAAGCTGCAGGTTGGAGAGAAGTCCCTGTAAATCGCAATGTTTGTGGGGAAATGGCATTAAATACTATGCCTCGTATCGAGCAAATTTTTGTTAATTGTCCACAAGATATGAGTATTGAGAATTTCAATCGCAGACTATTTTTGGCTCGACGTAGGGCTGAAAATAAGTTCGAAACTCTGGATTCTTTTGCCTATATCAATAGCTTATCTTCAGACTCTATCAGTTATAAAGGTATGGTAATGCCAAATGTATTAGCTGAATTTTATCCAGATTTATTGGATGAGCGAATGAAAACATCTGCTTGTTTGTTTCATCAGCGATTTTCAACTAATACCTTGCCTGAATGGCGATTAGCCCAACCTTTCAGATATCTTGCACATAATGGTGAAATTAATACAATCCAAGGAAATCGTAATTGGGCGATTGCTCGTACCAAATATTTTCGTTCTGACTCACTTCCTGATATTAGTGATATTGATCCCATTATTTCGCTGAATGGTTCCGATTCTTCAACTTTAGATAATATGCTAGAAGTAATGCAGGCCTCAGGAATGAGTATTATTCAAGCCATGCGTGTATTGATTCCACCAGCTTGGCAGTCTAATGAAATGATGGATGCAGATATAAAAGCGTTCTATGAATTTTATTCATGCCAGATGGAACCTTGGGACGGTCCGGCAGGCATTGTCATGATGAATGGGAGGTATGCTGCTTGCTGCTTGGATAGAAATGGATTGAGACCGGCGCGTTATGTTATTACTAAGGACAGGCATATAACCATTGCTTCAGAAATCGGTGTTTATGATTATCCAGCTGATACTGTTATAAAAAAAGGCAGATTAGGCCCAGGAGAGATGTTAGCGATTGATTTGTTAAAAGGGGAGTTGCTTGATAATAATGAAATTCATGATCAAATTAAAGATGGTGCACCATATAAGAAATGGTTAAGAGATGGGGTTCGCTACTTAGATTCTGAGCTGGTTGATAGAAAGACAGCAGCTGAGCCTATGGAGAAAGAGACATTGATGTCTTATCAAAAAATGTTCAATGTCAGTCGTGAAGAGATAAAAGAAATCATTAGCGTTCTTGCGACAACGGAGCTAGAAGCCGTTGGTTCGATGGGTGATGATACACCAATGGCAGTTCTTTCAAAAAAAATAAGATCGCCATTTGATCATTTTAGACAGCAATTTGCTCAGGTTACAAATCCCCCCATAGATTCTTTGAGAGAAAGAATAGTGATGTCACTGCAGACCAATATTGGAAGGACTGTAGGACTATTCGATGTGACGCCTAAACACGCAGAGCAGATAATAATAAATTCACCTATCCTGTCGCAACAGAAATTAAGGCAATTATTAAAACCAGATATGTTTGGCGATAGCCATGCTTTTATTGACTTAAATTTTCCAGAATCAGATGATTATGAAACTGCCTTAAGAAGAATTTGCAGTGAAGCAGAGGCATCAGTTAAAGAGGGTAAATTATTTATCTTACTTAGCGATCGCTACCTAAAACCCACAATGCTTCCAGCACATGCGTTACTTGCGACAGGAGCTGTCCATCATCATCTTGTTAAATTAGGTTTAAGGTGTAATACCAATATTATTGTTGAAACAGCAGTAGCAAGAGATCCACATCATTTTGCCTGCCTAATTGGGTATGGCGCTACTGCTGTATATCCATATTTGGTTTATCAGAGTTTGCACGATTTGGCGAGAAGAGGAAATGTAGATAGAACTCAGCAACTAGGCAGAAGCTATCGAAGGGGTGTTCGTAAGGGACTATTCAAAATAATGTCCAAAATGGGCATTTCATCTTTAGCAAGTTATCGAGGTGCTCAATTATTTGAGATAATTGGCTTTCATAAAGAAATAGTCGATCTCTGCTTTACTGGATCTGTTAGTCGAGTTCAGGGTGCGAAATTTTCGGATTTGCTTGATGATCAAAAAGAGTTGGCTAGAGTTTCAAGAATCATTCAAGAGCCTTTATCTCAGGGTGGACTACTTAAATATGTTCATCAAGGGGAATATCATTGTTATAACCCAGATGTGATCTCAACATTACAAGCGGCCGTAAAAACTGGAAATTATGAAACTTATATTCAGTATGCAAAGTTAGTAAATGACCGACCAGTTTCAACTATTAGAGATTTGATGAAGCCACGACCTTTTGGTAAAGCTATTTCACTTGAAAAAGTTGAATCTACAAAGAATATAATGATGCGCTTTGATAGCGCTGGAATGTCGCTTGGGGCTTTATCGCCGGAAGCTCACGAAGCGCTTGCTATTGCAATGAATAGAATTGGAGCTCGCTCAAACTCCGGTGAGGGAGGTGAAGATCCAGCCCGTTACAACAATGAGCGTCGTTCAAAAATTAAGCAAATTGCTTCAGGTAGGTTCGGCGTTACTGCGGAGTACTTAATCAATGCTGAAGTTATCCAAATCAAGATAGCGCAGGGGGCTAAACCAGGTGAAGGTGGACAGTTGCCTGGGCATAAAGTTAATGAAATGATCGCCAAACTTAGGTTTGCAAAGCCTGGTGTGGGTTTAATTTCACCGCCACCGCATCATGATATTTATTCAATCGAAGATTTAGCACAGTTAATTTTTGACTTAAAGCAAGTAAATCCTGCAGCCTTAATATCTGTAAAATTAGTTGCTGAACCTGGTGTGGGGACAATTGCGGCAGGTGTTGTAAAGGCTTATGCGGATTTGATTACTATTTCTGGCTACGACGGAGGTACCGGTGCCAGTCCGCTCAGCTCTGTAAAATATGCCGGCAGTCCATGGGAATTAGGACTAGCCGAAGCGCAACAAGTCTTGAGCGCAAATGGCATGAGGCATAAAGTAAGGCTGCAAACTGATGGTGGTCTTAAGACTGGTTTGGATGTTATTAAAGCAGCTTTACTTGGCGCTGAGAGCTTTGGTTTTGGGACTGGCCCAATGGTTGCATTGGGATGTAAATATCTTCGTATTTGTCATTTAAATAACTGTGCTACCGGAGTAGCTACTCAAAATAATCTTTTGAGAAGTGAATATTTTATAGGTTTACCTGAAATGGTAATTAACTTCTTCACTTTTATTGCTGAGGATGTCAGATTCTGGTTAGCAAAATTAGGAGCTAGGGAATTAAATGATATTATCGGTCGTGTCGATTTGATCGAATTGCTTCCAGGAGAAACAAAGCGTCAGAACCAACTTGATCTTACGCCCATAATATCAAAGGATGCGTTGATTAAAGATGGCGCGAGATATTGTACTGACCTACGAAATGAACCTTTTGATAAAGGCGAACTAGCCAATGCAATGAATAATGAAATATTGCCAGCCATACAAAATAAAAGTGGAGGCACTTTCACCTTTGAAATTTCAAATTATAATAGATCGATAGGGGCGAAGTTAGCTGGTGAAGTGGCTCGATATCATGGCAATAATGGCATGATTGATGCACCAATAAATATTAACTTAGAAGGAACTGCTGGCCAAAGTTTTGGAGCTTTTAATGTATCTGGAATGCTTCTAAACCTCATAGGTGATGCCAATGATTATGTGGGCAAAAGTATGAGTGGTGGGCAAATAATTATAAAACCGCCCATTGAATCTCAATTTATTGTTAAAGATACCGTGATTATTGGTAATACTTGTCTTTATGGCGCTACTGGAGGACACCTTTTTGCCTCGGGCCAAGCAGGTGAGCGTTTTGCAGTAAGAAATTCAGGGTCTATAGCGGTAATTGAGGGAGCTGGAGATCATTGTTGTGAGTATATGACTGATGGTGTAGTGGTTGTCTTAGGACCAACTGGTATTAATTTTGGTGCTGGCATGACAGGTGGTTTTGCATATGTGTTGGATATCGATCGAAATTTTGTTGATTTATACAATCATGAATTAATCGATATTCATCGAATTACTCCTGAAAGTATGGAGACACATCTTCACCATTTAAGAGCTCTGATTACTGAACATATTAATTTGACAGGCAGTGAATGGGCAAGCGAAATCTTGCAAGATTATCGATCGTATGTGTCTAAATTTTGGGTTGTTAAACCAAAAGCTGCAGAATTAAGTACTTTAATTGCCTCATTAAGACAGGCGGCATAGAGCTGATTATGTCCAAGCATCCATTACAATTTTTAGAGTTACCGAGACGCGATCCCGATAAAGAGGTTGCTGAAGTACGTATCAAGCATTTTGATGAGATATATGGATCTTATGATGGTGCTGAAGCTGCTGCACAAGCCGGAAGATGTATTTCATGTGGCGTTCCTTATTGTGAATGGAAATGCCCGGTACATAATTATATTCCAAATTGGTTAGAACTAATTGAAGAGGGTCGCTTGTTCGAAGCCGCTGAACTTTCACACCAAACTAATTCATTACCTGAAATCTGCGGCCGTGTCTGCCCGCAAGATCGACTCTGTGAGGGAGCATGTACACTTAATAATGGAGTGGGCGCTGTAAGCATAGGAAATATCGAGCGCTATATAAGTGATGAGGCTTTCAAGCAAGGTTGGCGCCCTGATATGTCAGGTATCGTAGATACAGGGAAGCATGTTGCAATTGTTGGTGCTGGACCGGCGGGACTTGCAACAGCGGATGTGCTTGCTCGTAAGGGTGTTCGCTCAGTAGTATTTGATGCGTATCCAGAAATTGGAGGTTTGTTAACTTTTGGAATCCCACCTTTTAAGTTAGAAAAAAAAGTGGTAAAAACCCGCCGAGAAATTCTTGAAGGCATGGGAGTTGAGTTTGTTTTAAACACAAAGATTGGAAGAGATAAAAGTTTTGATTCGATTTATCAAGAATTTGATGCTGTATTTGTTGGTACTGGAACTTATAAACCAGTTAATGGTGGGTTTGATGGTCAAAATATACCCGGTGTTCACGAAGCATTGCCCTACTTGATAGGTAATGTAAATAAAGAGCTTGGAATTGATGATAGTAATGATGCTTATATTGATTTTGCAGAAAAAAATGTGATTGTACTTGGTGGTGGTGATACTGGAATGGATTGCAATAGAACTGCCATCAGGCAAGGTGCTAAAAGCGTAAGCTGTATATATCGTCGAGATGAAGAAAATATGCCAGGCTCAAGACGAGAAGTGGCAAACAGTTATGAGGAAGGGGTTAAATTTATGTTCAATAAACAACCCATAGAAATAATTGGAAAAGAGCAGGTCACAGGAGTTAGAGTAATCGATACGCGATTAGGTGAGCCAGATAAGAGTGGCAGGCGTGTTCCAGAATTAATTAAAGGGACAGAGGAGATTTTACCCGCAGATGCAGTCATCATTGCTTTTGGATATTTACCTAAACCACCACAATGGCTTCAAGATAATAATGTAGATTTAAAATCAAATGGCTGTATTCAAGTTGAGGCAGATAAAAATTTACCTTTTCAGACCAGTAATGCAAAAATATTTGCTGGTGGAGATGCGGTTCGTGGCTCAGACTTAGTAGTCACCGCTGTTTTTGAGGGAAGAGAGGCCGCTAAAAGTATTGCTACTTTCTTGAATGTTTAAGGGTATAAATCACTTTATTTTGATTTAATTCTTAGGGTGTTTAAAAATATCAAGCTCGTTATAATGGGTTTGTAAATCTCTAAAATATAAAATTATAAATCTTCCTCGGTTAACTCTATGGCATCAAACCAAGCTCGTCTTACTTCGGGCCCAGTAGGTAATCATTTAGTCAAAATGACAGTACCTGTTTTTTTTGGTGTTTTTGCGATGATGTTGCAGGGTTTTGTTGATGCTTTCTTTATTGGCATGGTGGGTGATCGTGAACTAGCTGCACTCAGTTTTGCTTTTCCCATTCTTATGATTGTAACAAGTGTTGCTATTGGGTTAGGTGCAGGTACTTCATCTGTTGTGGCAAGAGCGATCGGTGCGAACAAAGTCGAACGTGCTGCAAGATTAGCGACAGATAGTCTCTTGTTGTCTTTTTTGATTACCGCCGCTTTTTGTTTTGTTGGAATCTTATCCATCGATTTTTTATTTACTGCTCTGGGCGCACCGAGCGATATGATTCCTTTGATTAAAGAATACATGCAAGTGTTGTATGTTGGGGTTCCGTTCGTAGTAGTTGGTATGGTTGGTATGAGCAGTATGCGGGCAACCGGAGATACTCGGTTACCGAGCTTGTTAATGATTATTGCTTCAATTGCAAATATCATATTAGATCCAATAATGATTTTTGGTCTTGGCCCAATCCCCGCGATGGGACTGAAAGGAGCTGCAATGGCCGCATTAATAGCCCGAGGCGCTATATTTCTGGGGACAATTTATTTGATGCATGAGCGCATACATATGCTGAGTTTTAGAGTGCCTAAATTCGATGAACTGCGTTCATCTTGGGGCGATATATTGCATGTTGGTATTCCTGCTGCAGGGACTAATGCCATTATTCCTGTTGCTACTGCAGTTATAACCGCAATGTTAGCTCAGTATGGAACAGAAGCTGTTGCTGGATTTGGTGTAGCCAGTCGAATTGAATCATTAGTGTTAGTAATGTTTTATGCGCTTTCTGCTGTTATTGGCCCGTTTATAGGACAAAATTTATCGGCTGCAAAAGCCGAAAGAATACACTCAGCTTTGCGTTTATGTTCACGGTTCTGTCTTTTGTCAGGAATAGGTATGGCCGTTTTTTTATTGTGCTTTAGTGAATTTTTACCGTCATTATTTAGTAAAAACCCTACAGTAACTGAGACCGCTACATTATTTTTACTGATAGCACCTATTAGTTATGGTGCTTATGGAATTGTTATGGCTATGAATGCCTCATTTAACGGTATGGGAAAGCCAGGACCAGCTGTTGTTATTAGCGTGGCACGAATGATCGTAATTTATCTTCCTTTAGCTTATTTATTGAGATATTTTTATGGGATAAGCGGTATTTTTATGGCTTACGCTATAGCGAACATTTTCTCTGCCGTGATTGCTTATAAATGGGCTAATAATTCAGTAAAAGGTCAGATCGAAAAGATGAATTAATTTAATGCATAACTTGTAGTTCACCTTTTGTGTGTGCCACCAGATTTGAGGCACAATTAAAAACCTCACTAAGACATTCCATAACCTTTAATTCCTTTGACCATGAATCTGTCACCCCTCTCTCAAACCAACATATTGCTCCAGCTCTTGATTAGCTAAACAGTTTAAAGTTAATTATGACATCATCTTAATAGCCATTTTGATCAATTTCCTAACCTTTGGCGTGTAAGGCGGATGCAGCATTGATGCAGAGCTAAATTTATCAGTTAATACACTTCGTCCGTGACTGAAGGCGTCAAAGCCCCATATACCTCCCGACTTACCAATGCCACTATTGTTAACCCCACCGAACGGCAGGTTCTGGTGCGCAACATGCATCATCGTTTGGTTGATGCAGGAATCACCCGCGCTGGTTTCTGTCAGTATTTTTTCAATATTGCGACTATCTTTGCTAAAAATATATAGGGCCAAGGGTTTAGGTTTACTGTTGACATATGAGATCACTTCATCAAGATCAGTAAAAGTAATTATCGGTAATAAAGGACCAAATATCTCCTCACTCATGATAGCTGCGTTCCTCGACATCCCTTCAATCAATGTTGGTGCTATAAATCGTCCCGCATCATCAGTTTGACCTCCTGTAAGCAGCTTGCCACCTTGTGCCTGCGCATCGGTCAGCAGCCGTCTAATACGTTGGTAGTGACTATCATTGACGACCTGGCAATAATCATCATTATCCTTAGCATCATTACCTAGGCCATACTGCTTATCAACACAGGCCACCATTTCTGTAACAAATTCACCTTTAATTGACTCATGAACATAGAGGTAATCTGGCGCGACACAAGTTTGTCCATTATTGACAAACTTACCCCAGGCAATGGACTTCACGGCTTTTTTAATGTCTACCGACTGGTCGACGATTACCGGACTTTTACCGCCCAGCTCTAACGTTACCGATGTTAGATTTCTTGCCGCAGCCGCCATCACGTGTTTCCCAACCGCCGGACTACCCGTGAAGAAAATATGATCAAAGGGTAAGTTAGTTAAATAACTGGCTACGTCAGCTTCTCCTTGAAATAGACAAACTTCCTCTGGACTGAATGCTTTTTCGACAATCTCACTGATAATAGCAGACATGTTAGGCGTCATCTCCGAAGGCTTAATGATGACTGTATTACCTGCCGCAATAGAAGAGATCATAGGGCCAAAAGTCAGGTAAAAGGGATAATTCCAAGGTGATACTACCAAGGTTACGCCCTTTGGCTCTTTGACAATTTTCGATGAAGTGCCAAATAGCATCATGGTCGCCCTAACTGGAACCGGCTTCATCCATTTTTTCAGGTTTTTACGTACATGCTTAAGCTCCATCAGAACTGGCATTATCTCTGCCATATCCGTTTCAGCTTGCGGCTTGCCAAAATCGCCGGCGGCAGACTTGTATATTTTTTCTTCTGAGGCTCGAAATACCTGTTCAAATCGATCAAGCACCGCAATTCTTCTTTTATAATCTGACTTTCGTAGCTCTAAGGCATAGCTCTGTTGACATGCAAAAGCATTATCAATTTCTAACTTAACTTGTTCATTTAATCCTGACATTTTAAACCTCTATTTTTTTTAATTAAATCGAGTAGCCACAGCCATCTATCGAGCAGCAGCCAGCGCTGCTTTGAATTGAAAGCCCATTGCGATTATTACGATTACCATGATATTGAACGAGAATTCGAGGTAGCCGTAAATCTTGGACAGATCCACAATACCGACCAGCAACGCAGCCACCAGAAAGTGATAGGAGATACCAATATATCCCAGAGTAACTGCCGCAATTTTTGAAGCCACTGAATCGCCATACAGTGGGACCGCCACTAGCAGACCAAAAACCGCCCACATCCAGAAACCAAGTTCCTCGAGAGCCGCATATAGCGAAAAGTGTGCGCTCACATTCAGTATGCGAAGTAGAGGATCAGCCAACTCAGCACCAGCACCCGTCACACCGCTTGAAAGGACCTCTGCTAACTGAGGTATGGTCCACACCGCCATAAACTTCGGGATAATATAGGCAACAACGGACACCAGAACCACCATCGCCGCGAGTATCGCGCACAGCGGATTTTTCCCGCTAATCTGCCAGGTAATCCCAAATAAAACGCCAGATGCACAGAACATAGCGACAATCTGGTTTGCCCAACCGGCGATAAAAGCACCTCGGTTGTTACTCAGCCAGGCCACACGGTCTGCATGTTCCGCAGCAGCACCTGCGGGGATATCCAGTGGTAAAAACATGGAGACCACCCCCGAGACGATCACTAGGATGGCGGACCACAAGCCCAACCGGTTGATTTGGTAATCTAGTGTGATTTTCGTACTCATAATTTTTCCTTTTTATCATTATTAAAGTTATTCATATTTTTTATGTAATCAAGAGCGAACTCTTTTACGTTTTCAGCATCATTTTCCCATTTAGAGTCTTTACTAATAAATAAGGTTGTTCCTTCTAAGAAGGACATAAGAACAAGTGCTTGGATTCGCGGTTGAACAGCGCCACCTTCTTCTAATAGCTTCTTTAAATTATTAAAGTACATCTCATAAATTTCATTCATGAGATTTTTCATGATTGGCTCAACTTGAGTCATTGCCCATAGTTGTGGAAATAGTTTATCTGTTGGTATTGTGTGTTTTATCGGGTCATCTAAAATGAATATGAGTATTTCTTCGAGATCCATTGAGCCTTTATATTCTTGCTTGGTATCTAAATAATAAACCTGAATTATATAGTCAGCTATAGCTTTAAGTAGGTTTTCCCATTTTGGATAATGATACTGTAAGGCGCCTAACTTTAATTCACTCTTTCGTGCCACTGCGCGCATACTTAATTGCGAATAACCCTGATGAGCAATAATATCTATAGCATTTTGGACTATTTGAATTTTTCGTTCAGTTATAGATTGGTTATTATTTGACATGTCACATGACATGTTAGACTATGGAATTAATAAAGTAAATCATTGGATTTGGTCTATGAAGAAAAATGTAACACGGCGAGATTTCTGTAATGGTGTGATCATCGGTACTGGAGTTAATGTCCTCAGTCCTCTTAATTTATTTGGACAGAGTGATTTATTGACTCATGAATTAGGTGCATCCATCTCTAATTATCCGCCCATGCTTAACGGAATGCGTGGCAGTCATCAAGGTTCTTTTGAGGTAGCGCATGCACTAGCATGGGCAGGTCAAAAACCGTCCTCCTACAAAGAACTCAATGAAGAATATGATTTAGTGATAGTGGGTGCAGGAATTAGTGGTCTTGCGACAGCGTGGTTTTATCAACAAAAAATGGGCCAAGATGCACGCATTTTACTATTGGATAATCATGATGATTTTGGTGGTCACGCCAAACGTAATGAATTTGAACATGATGGAAAATTATTATTGGGTATTGGTGGATCTGTCAATCTAGAAAATCCAAGAGATTACAGTAAGGAAGCAAAAGGATTGCTTCAGGACTTAGGTATTGATTTAGATGCTATGAAAGATAATGAAAGCGATGGTTATGAATCACTAACAAGTATCGATGGACAAAGTGCTTTATCTCTTCCAGGTCCAGATGGTCAAGTTACCGTTAAAGCTAATTGGATATCTTTAAACCAAGGTGAAGGTGATTTTGAGACTGCTATTAAAGCATTGCCAATACCAGTCATTGAGCAAGATAAATTAATAGAATTTTTTAACGGAGAAAGAGATTATTTAGATGATCTTTCTCTTCGTGAATCATATCGATATGTTCAATCTGTAAGTTACGGAGATTTCTTATCAGATCGGGTTGGTTTAGATGATGAAACCTCATCGATATTCTATGCATTGATGAAATTAATATGGGGTGTTGGTGGAAAAAATATTAGCGTTATGGATGCTATTTCACTCGGTGCACCTGGTATGCAATCAATGGGAAAACTAGCGAAATTGTTGCAAAAGATTTTATTACGAACAATGAGCGGTGGTGAATCCTTATATTTTCCAGATGGAAATGCCTCTGTACCAAGATTATTGGTAAAGAAATTAATTCCAGCAGTAACAATAGATGATGCGGACTTTACAAATATTTCTAATAGTCATTTTGATTATAAAATGCTCGATAAAAGTGAACATTCAATTCGATTAAGACTCAATAGCACGGTAGTTGGTGTGCGACAAACAGATGATGATCGGGTAGAAATAGATTATGTAAAGGAGGGTAAGGCATATAGGGTCATGGGCAAAAGTAGTGTTTTAGCTTGTTACAACAGTATGATTCCTCACCTATGTCCAGAGTTACCTGAATCACAAAAAGACGGCCTTCGTTATGCTGAAAAAATCCCACTTGTTTGGGCTAATATCCATTTAGAAGATGGCATTGCATTCTCTGAGCTTGGTGTTAATAGAATTGACTGTCCAAAAGATCCTTTTGTTGTAGTTACTACACCTCCTTATACTTCAACAGCTGGATATCAGCCACCTAAAAAACCCAGTGATTCAATGGTAATCTTTATGATGACCGTTCCAGAGGTAAAAGCAACTGGCAAAGAAACTGCACGAGAAATATATAAAGCAGGTCGTCATGTTGTTTATGCAACATCATTTGCTACTTATGAGCAGCAAATACGCGATCAACTTCAAGCGTTATTAGGGCCTCATGGATTCAATCATGAGACTGATATCAGGGCTATCACAGTGAACCGATGGCCACATGGCTATGCTTATGAGTATTTAACGTTATATGACCCAGAATGGGAAGAAGGAAAAGCACCACATGAAATAGGGCGTGCACAATTTGGAAAAATTTCAATCGCTAATTCAGATTCTGAAGCTTATGCCTATGTTAATGCAGCGATTGATTCTGCATGGCGGGCTGTGGAGGAACAAACGTCATAACCTTTGTTAAATCAAATGATCAAAGATGCTTTTAAAATGCCATTTAAGTATAGAAAACTAATTATTATTAATCTCTAGTAAGATCAATTTTTCTGTAAAGTAAATGCATAGTGACGCCTCTACTGATCATGAATAGAGTGAATGTCAACCATAAGCCATGATTGCCGAGAGGTTGAAGAAAATACCAGCTCGGTAAGAAAACTAAAAATAATGAGCCTAGCATTGCATTTCGCATATCTTTAGAGCGGGTAGCTCCAACAAATACTCCATCATATAAAAAAGACCAGACTGAAACAATTGGCGAGATAATCATCCATGGTAGATATTCGATGGCGGTATCACGAATAATTTGATGATGGGTCATGAGGGAGATCATATATTTACCTGTCAAAGCATAGATTAGAGTAAATATAATCGCGATATAAACTGACCATTTTAAGCAAATTTTAACAGCAGCTTTGAATAATTGATTATCTCTTTTACCTACGGCTTTTCCTACCAATGCTTCTGCCGCATGAGCGAAGCCATCAAGAATATAAGCCAAAAGATTTTGCAGATTCATAAGAAGAGCGTTTGCACCTAAAATGATTCCTCCGTATCTTGCACCTTGTGCTGTAATGAATGCAAAGGTAAAAATAAGAGCAATAGTTCTAATAAATATATTCGTATTGATTTTAATAAATCGTTTATAAGCACTTAATCGAAAGATATTTTTGTAAAGCCACTCGCCTGGATACTTTACTAGTTCTTTTTTTATATATTTAAAACCAATTAACATTCCAATAATCTCGGCTATGACTGATGCCAAAGCGATGCCATTAATTTGCATATTAAAAACCAATACAAAAGTTAAACTCAATATGATATTGGTAATATTTGTTGCGATTACCATTTTAAGTGGCACGGAAGCATTTTGGAGGCCGATAAACCAACCAATTAAGGAGAAATTTATGAGTGTAGCTGGTATTCCCCAGATTCTAATATAGAAATATTGACTTGCATAATAAGCGACACTTTCATTGGAGCCAATTAGCATCAATCCGACTTTATTTATATCGGATTGCAGCAAAAGGACCAAAAAAGAAATCAACAAGGCGACAAGTAATGTTTGTCCAAGAATTACCCTTAAACCATTTAGATTTTTTGATCCAATATATTGGGCGGTTATTCCTGTGGTTCCCATTCTTAGGAAGTTCATACTAGCGATGAAGAACCCGATTATAGTTGTAGCTACGGCAATACTAGCGATATATTCTGGATTCTCTAGATGTCCTGTAATGACAGTATCTGTAATTCCAACAAGAGGTATAGAAATATTAGATAAAATCATGGGCGCTGCGATACGCCACATTTTTTTATTTAAATCTAAAGTATTAATTTACTCTTTTAAAAGGCATTAACGCCTGTTAACTCTTTACCTACAATTAGCTGATGAACGGTTTCAGTACCTTCATAAGTTATAACACTCTCGAGATTTAACATATGACGGATGGGAACATATTCTGCACTTATACCACTACCACCAAGAATATCCCTAGCATCCCTGGCTATATCGAGAGCCATCCGGCAATTATTCCATTTGGCAATAGATATTTGCGATGGGGTAATTTTTCCAGAATCTTTAAGTTTGCCGAGCTTGAAGGATAGTAGCTGTGCAGTTGTGATCCTGCGAGCCATTTCTGCAAGTCTTATTTGGATAGTCTGAGTATGTGAGACAGGCCTATTAAACAATACACGTTCATTTGTATAATTTAGTGCTTCATTTAGACAAGCTTGTGCAGCACCTATAACTCCCCAAGATATTCCATAACGTGCTTGGCTTAAGCAGCTTAAAGGGCCTTTCATGCCTAATATATTAGGTAATACATTAGCGTCTGGAACTCTGACATTATCAAAGAAAAGGCCTGCTGTTACGGATGCTCTTAAGGAAAATTTGTTATGGATTTCTTGAGTGTCGAAGCCAGGCATCTCTTTTTCAACAATAAATCCTCTTACTCCTTCATCTGTCATAGCCCAAGCAATACAAATATCTGCGATAGAGCCATTGGTTATCCACATTTTTGATCCGTTTAGAATCCAATCATCACCGTCTTTTTTTGCATGTGTTTTCATATTATTGGGATCGGAGCCACCATGTGGTTCTGTTAAACCAAAGCAGCCAATGGATTCACCTCTAGCTAATGAAGGTAACCATTTATTTTTTTGATCTTCTGATCCATAGGTATAAATCGGGTACATTACCAAGCTACTTTGGACGGAAACAAAACTTCTGAATCCACTATCACCACGCTCTAATTCCTGGCAAATTAGACCATAACAAATACTATTTAATCCAGCACAGTCATACCCTTTTATAGAGCTACCAAGCAAACCAAGATCTGCAATTTCTTTTATTAATTCTGATTGAAAAGTATGGTCTTCAAAAGACGATTGAATCATGGGTAGAATTTTATCATCTACAAAACGACCCACAGTGTCCTGGACCATAGATTCTTCTTCAGTCAAATCGCTCTTTATATCTAGTAGGTCAAGAGGATCTAAATTGTTTATTTTTTTGCCATCTTTTGATGATGTAGACATTATTTCTCCAGATATTATTCTGTTATTCAGGTATTCCAACTTTTTTATACAATTTTGACAGCATCCAAATCGGACCAATTATGGTCATCTGCATGTCTTGCCATAAATTTTTAAAATTAGTGTGTTTATTTCTCCCTCGATAGAGACCATATAAACTGATTATATTGATTCCTATTGAGATCGATATTATAGGATAATCCATGTTTTCCAGCCAAAGAAAAAAAGTAATTACACATACAATAAAAGGTATCATACCAATTGCTAAGGATATGGAAATAATAAAATAGTAAATAATTGTTGCTAAAAGAAACATTATTCCCCAATTAATTATTGGGGAGACGTCAATATAAAAAGCATCTGGCATTTCTATATGCCATAAAATTCCTATCAAGCTAATTGGGTAAAAAATTACAGCAGACCAAAAAAATAATGGGTATCGAATATTCTTATGACTACTATCATAGTCAATTAACCATTTATGAGGATCATTCATGCGTAGATATTTTAATGAAAGTTTAAAAAAATACTTTTAGATAATTAATTTCTATTTAAAAAGCGGATTTTTTTATTGCATAGAGTGACGAAGTTTCTTAATAGCATTAGCTTCAATTTGCCTTATTCTCTCTGCAGAGACATCATACCTATCAGCTAATTCATGTAATGTTTCTTTCTTTTCTGCTAACCAACGACTGCGAAGAATATCTTGACTGCGATTATCGAGCGCTTCTAATGATTCTTGCATTTTACTGACAGCATTATTATGCCATTGTTCATTTTCAACTGCTGTTGCTGGATCACTATCAGGATTTGGTAGATAGGCCGAAGGATTATAGTTGTTATTTTCATCATTATCGCTAGGTGTTGGATCAAAAGTCATGTCGCGAGAGCTGAGACGCTTTTCCATTTCTGAAACTTCAGTTGTTGAGACACCAAGATCATCAGCAACTGCTTTAGTTTCTTCTGAAGACAACCAGCTCAAGCTCTTTTTTTGCTTACGAAGGTTAAAAAATAATTTACGTTGCGCTTTTGTTGTAGCAACTTTAACGATTCGCCAATTACGAAGCACGTATTCATGAATTTCAGCTCGAATCCAGTGAACGGCAAAGGAGACTAGGCGCACTCCAAAATCAGGATCAAATCGTTTTACGGCTTTCATAAGCCCGACATTACCTTCTTGAATTAGATCTTCCAACGGAAGGCCGTAGCCGGTGTAGCCTTTTGCAATATGAATGACAAAACGAAGATGAGCCATGACCAATTCTCGGGCTGCTTGAAGGTCTTCTTCATTATTATATCTGTGCGCAAGGTTTTGCTCAGCTTCTTTGCTGAGAACAGGAATAATACCTACGCCCTGAATATAAGCATCAAGACTTCCAACAGGACCCGCCTGAATTAAATCGTAATTTACTTTTGGTAACGCTATGTCCATAAATTCAATATCTATATTAATCAATAACATACATATTTTAGCAGTCAGTAAGATTGAGTGCTAATAATATGGTGAACGATTTTACATATAGATACATCTAATATTTAAAATAAGTATATAAATCAATGATTTAATATTTTTATGTACAAGAAAATTTCAGTAAAATACTAAGAAATTTAACTAAAAAATGCGTAAATTTATCATTTTTTTGAAATTTTAATTATTTTGATAATTTTTAGGTAAATTCAATAAAGCATTGACGTAGTCATAACGATCAAAAGCTTGCATATCCTCAATTTTTTCACCTATGCCTATAAAACGGATTGGAATTTTTAGTTTGTCCGCGATGCCTAAAACGATACCACCTTTAGCGCTTCCATCGAGTTTGGTTATGATTAGTCCAGTTACACCCAATGCTTCATTGAATTTTTCAGCTTGTATTAAAGCATTTTGACCAAGACTAGCATCAAGAACCAACATGATTTCATGTGGTGCTGCCTCAGATTGTTTTTTAAGGATCTTTTTTATTTTAACTAATTCATCCATTAAGCCTATTTGCGTATGTAAACGACCTGCGGTGTCCGCTAAAAGTATATTAATTTTTTTAGCTTTAGCAGATGCATGAGCATCAAAAATTACGGCACCAGGATCAGCGCCAGTTTCTTGGGCTATTACTTCAATTTTATTTCTTTGTCCCCAAACTTGGAGTTGTTCTATAGCTGCTGCACGAAATGTATCACCGGCAGCTAATATTACAGACTGATTATTGTCTTTAAAATAGCGTGATAATTTTCCAATAGAGGTAGTTTTTCCAGCTCCATTTACTCCTATCATAAGAATTACAAAAGGATCATCGGTGCTCTCTGTAATCAATGGGGCACATACTGGTTCCAATATAGATAGCATAATATCTTTGATATTGTTTCTTAGATCCTTATTTCCTTCAGAAGGATTTTTTCTTTTTTCTTTTAATTGATCGATTATTTTTTGGGTAGTATGAACTCCAATATCTGCCATTATAAGTTCAGTTTCAATTTCTTCTAATAGATCATCACTGATTTTATTTGTTGTTAGGATATTGACTAGATTATTTTTTAGGACATCTTTTTTCCCTCTTAAAGCACTAGTGAGTCTTGAAAAAAAGTTCTTTGGCTTATCTTCTATGTCATTATGTTCTTCAGTCATTGATACATTCCTGGTTTTGGATTTATTAATTATATAAAAATAACTTGTTATTTATGTCTAAAAAGAAAAATACATTACACAATAATGATTATCCGGGGCGTATTCGAATTGTATCCGGAATATGGCGTAATCGCCTCTTGAAAGTTGCTAATTTAGAAAATTTAAGACCCACATCTGAACGAATCAGGGAAACTCTATTTAATTGGTTGGCCCCTGATATTGAAAATGCGCAATGCTTGGATTTATTTGCAGGTACTGGGAGCTTAGGATTTGAGGCTCTATCTAGAGGTGCTTCATCAGTAGTATTTGTGGAAAAATCCAAGTTAGCAAATAGATACTTACATGAAACTGCTAAGTTATTTGGAGTAAAAAACTTAAATATTTATAATCAGGAAGCATTGGTTTTTTTAAAATCCAAGACAAATCAAACATTCAATTTAGTATTCTTAGACCCACCTTTTGCCGATAATTCATTAACTGATGTGCTTGGGCTCCTTTATCATAGTCAATGGTTATCGTTCGGTGCTAAGATATATGTTGAGCTAGACATTAAACAAGAGTTTCCAATTCTTCCGGAGAATTGGGTTATTACTCATCAAAAGAGTATTGGTAAAGTTTGCTTTGCCTTGATAAAAGTGAATTAGTTGTTATAAACATAGTGAGGATTTATTAATGACAGTAAAAGCGATGTATCCCGGAACATTCGATCCAATGACTCTTGGTCATAGAGAGTTAGCAGTGCGTGCCTCAAAAATTTTCGACCAAGTTGTCGTTGCAATCGCTGCAAATCCTGAAAAAAATCCAATGTTTTCATTGGAGGAGAGAGTGGATATGGCTAAGGCTGTTTTAATTGATTTAGATAATGTCGAAGTTTGCGATTATTCAGGATTGACTGTTGATTTTGCTATGGCGAATGAGGTAACTGTGATAGTTAGGGGTCTGCGTGCAGTGTCAGATTTTGAATATGAATTGCAGCTTGCGAATATGAATCGATATTTAGCTAAGGAGATTGAAACAGCATTCTTAACTCCAACTGAATATGCATTTATTACTTCTAGTTTAGTCCGTGAAATTGCTAACATGGGTGGGAATGTGAGCAGTTTTGTTGCACCAGTTGTAGAGGAAATTCTTGTGGATCGTTTTAATAAAGCTAAGAATTAAGTTTGACAATTTTTACAATAGAATGTTGATCGTTGTCCAATAACAATCATCGATATCGCAGTAGAGCATGATAAACATGGCTTTCCTTTGCGGTCATATGTGCTGAGCTTAGCTTTGAAATATCCATCACCTCCATCTGAGGTATGAAAGTCTTGTAATGTCGTACCACCTGCATCAATTGCTTGTAATAGAATATTTTTAATTGAAGCTACTAATTTTTCCATGCGTAATTTCGAGATTCTGCCAGCTTGACGTCTAGGGTTTATGCCTGCCATGAAGAGTGACTCACTAGCATAAATATTACCAACACCAACTACGATTTGGGCATTCATGATAAATTGTTTGATGGATACTTTGCGCTTACAAGCTTTACTCCAGAGATAGTCACCTGTAAAAAGATTTTCTAGAGGCTCTGGTCCAAGTTTATTCAATAAAGGGTGTGATAACGGATTATTTGACCATAAAAAAGAACCAAATCGTCGCGGATCTCTGTACCTAAGAGCCAAACCATCATCGAATATTATATCAAAATGATCATGCTTCCCAGGAGGCTCAGAATCTTTAATAATTCTTAAGCTCCCTGACATCCCAAGATGAACGATTGCAGATCCTTTGGTGGTCTCTAATAATAAGTATTTTGCACGTCTCTTTACAGAGAGAAAACTCTCGTTTAGCAAATGATCTTTAATCTTTGTGGGAATCGGCCATCGCAATCGGGGCTCTCTTATCTGGACATCAATAATTTTTTTTGAGAGAACCCACGGAGAAATACCAAGTCTTGTAGTTTCGACTTCTGGTAATTCAGGCATTTGATTTCAAGGGTTGGGTTACTTAAGAAAATATCTATTTAATTTAGCAATAGATTAAATACTACGAGGCTTATTTGATTTTTGCTTCTTTATAAAGAACATGTTTTCGAATTGTAGGATCGTATTTCTTTGTTTCCATTTTTTCTGGATGCACACGTTTATTTTTATCTGTTGTATAAAAATGACCGGTTCCGGCACTTGAGACTAATCTTATTTTTTCTCTCATTTTAGTTTCCGATATAAAATTAAACGCGCTGACCCTGTGCACGCATATCAGCTAAGACTTTTTCTAAACCATGCTTATCGATAATCCTTAGACCTTTTGATGATACTTTAAGTCTAATGAATCGATTTTCTTTTTCTAGCCAGAATCTTTTATTTTGAAGATTAGGCAGAAAACGACGACGAGTTTTATTGTGAGCATGCGAAACATTGTTTCCACTCATTGGGCGTTTTCCTGTAACTTGACAAATTTTAGACATGGCTCAGTCTCTTGCTGTGTTGTTAAAAGATAATTGCTCATTAAGTAGCGAGCAGCGGAACTTTATACCAGTACCTTGATGTGTAATCAAGAGTAATGGGGTATTTTACCTGATTTATCTTGAAATTTTAACCCTCTTATTTTTTGGCTAACAGAAAGAATTATTTTATTGAATATCGATTAATTATTTAATTTACTGGAAATATAGGTACAGCAACGTATAAGCTTGCATTTAATATAAGAACTTATTGATTTTATTTATACTATGAAAAATATTTTACTCGGCGTCACTGGAAGTATTGCAGCATATAAATCACCTGAACTGGTGAGGCAGTTGCGCGCACATGGTTTTTCAATAAAGGTAGTTTTAACTGAAAGTGCCAAGGAGTTCGTTACGGAAACAACTCTTCAGGCCGTGTCATTAAATCCAGTGAGATCAAATTTATGGGATAAGGAAGCTGAAGCAGTAATGACTCATATTGAATTAGCTCGTTGGGCAGATTACGTATTAATTGCTCCAACAACAGCTAATGTTATGGCAAAAATTGCGCAAGGATCAGCCAATGATTTGTTAACTACATTATGTTTGGCAACAAAAGCAAAGATTGTGATTTCCCCTGCAATGAACCATATAATGTGGGGAAATTCAGCTGTTCAGGAGAATAGAAATATTCTTCTTAATAGAGGAATAGTAATTATTGAACCAGAAATTGGTGATCAAGCTTGTGGAGAAACTGGTATTGGCCGAATGCCAGAGCCTGAATTTATTGTAGAGACTTTAATAAATAAAGTAATGAATATTGATCGACCGTTAATAGGTATGAAAGTGCTAATCACGGCTGGACCAACTCGAGAATCTATTGATCCAATCCGTTATATTACCAATAGAAGCTCAGGAAAAATGGGATATGCCCTAGCTTCTGAATTCAGAGCTGCAGGCGCAGAGGTTCACTTGGTCAGTGGACCAACTAATTTACCTAAGCCACAGCATATGACACTTACATATACAGAAACTGCTGATGATATGCTTAAAACTGTGCATAACAACATAAATGATGTGGATATATTTGTGTCAGCGGCAGCGGTAGTAGATTATCGCCCAGCTGTTTTTCATAAGAACAAAATAAAGAAATTGAAAAATGATTTAATTATAGAATTGGTAAAATCTGAAGATGTGCTTGCGTCCGTTAGTGAATTAAAAATAGCACCATTTACTGTTGGATTTGCTGCCGAAACTCATCGCTTGAAGGAATATGCATTAAAAAAACTCAATGACAAATCATTGGATATGATTATTGCAAATAAAGTCGGTCCAAACGATGGATTTGATCAAGATGATAATGCTGTAAATGTCTTCTGGGGGACGTCAGAAAAGATATTTAAAAAAATGGCAAAAGATATTCTAGCTAAAAAATTAGTACTTTTGATTGCTGAAAAATTTCAGATAAAATTTGAACAAAAAAATAAAAAATCTTCAAATATAACCTCTATTCGTTAATTGGAAAAAATGATGAAATCTATACAGTTAAAAATATTAGATCCACGAATAGGTAATAATATTCCATTGCCACATTTAGCAACTGATGGATCGGCAGGTATGGATATGCGGGCATGTATTGATGAGGGATTAATTGTTGAGCCAGGAGAGACTCATCTAATTCCGACAGGTTTTGCTATTTATATCGCCGACAATAATTTAGCAGCCATTTTGTTACCAAGGTCAGGATTGGGTCATAAGCATGGATTAGTACTAGGTAATCTAACAGGTTTGATTGATTCAGATTACCAAGGCCAAGTTTTTATTTCGTGTTGGAACCGAAGCACTAAAACCTATGTTGTAAAACCTGGTGAGCGAATTGCCCAAATGGTTTTTATTCCTGTGGAGAGAGTTGAATTTGAGGTGGTTGAAGAGTTTGAAGAAACCGATAGAGGTGAAGGTGGTTTTGGTCATTCTGGTAGATCTTAGCTGATTCATCAATTCTTTGATGTTTCAAAATAGTAATGAACGATTTAATTCAAAAAGAAAAAAATGAGTAAAACTATTCTTAATAAAGAAATATTAATCGCTAATATTCGACAACTATTAATTAATAATCATTACTTGAAATACCAACGTGCTTTGTTGGAATTTGAAAATATGGATGGAAGTTTTTTAGGTGATAATGTCTTTGAAACAACTTTTCTTTTGCGTGGTGATCAGGCTCCGTTGATTTATGAAGTGTCTGGTCCTTATGACGTTATAAGTAATGAATACGCAACTATTGGTCGAATTTATGAAAAAGGTCAGCGTATCTTTGAATGCAATATCAAAGATCAGATTCAACAGCGAACTGCTGCGATGGTATGTTTATTTTTTGAAAGCTTGAAGCATGACCCAAATAAAATTCTGATAATAGGAGCAGGTAAATTAGCAATTGAGGTTATTCGATATCTTAATTATGCCTTTCCTTTGATAGGTTGCATTGATTATCATGCCAGGAATCAACGTGCTGAAACATTTGAGGCCTCCTGCAATGATTTAGGTATAAGCGCTAAATTTCAAGATGTCATGCATCTTGGGGATTACGATACTATTATTATGGTTACCAATACCTCCGAATGCTTGATTAATGATAAAAATATCGAGTCCATCACAAATGGAGCAGTTGTTGCTTCATTATGTACGACTTCTCAAACAGGTGAAATTGCTGCTGAGGTCTATGGGCGTAAGGATGTAAACGTGTTATTTGACTACGATCTCACGCGATCATTTACTCCAGATATGCGAGTTGCAGATAAAGCTGGATATCTTAAAAACGTAACTTTGCTTAAAGATATCTTAGATACTGAGATAACCTTAGATATGGCAGGAAAAAAGAATATCTTGAGGATTACAGGAACCCCAATGCAAAATATTGCTGTTTTGGACATGATGCGAGAGTTATAAGCCTATCTTGACCTAATACAAGATGATTTAAACTGTGATGCCATATTGCTGGCGATATTTGATTATTGATGGCAAGTGAACTTTTAGGTCTTCTGATGTTTTAATTAGTTCGATAAGATCATCAAGTTTGGCGATACTCACAACTGGTATATTAAGATTATCTTCCAGTTCTTGAATAGCTGATTTTCCGCTTATACCTATTTCTTGTCTGTCTATTGAGATTACCAATCCAGCAACCTTTGCATTTGAATTTTTAATTAAATCGAATGCTTCTTTTACAGCTGTACCAGCAGTAATTACATCATCAATAATTAGTATTCGACCACTTATAGGAGCACCTACAATGCTTCCACCTTCACCATGTTTTTTTTGCTCTTTTCTATTATAGGAAAACGGTTTATTTATTTGGTGGTGTTCAGCAAGTGCTGCCGCTGATAATGTAGCTAGTGGTATGCCCTTATAAGCGGGGCCGAATATCATATCAAATTCTATTTCAGAGTCGATAATCGCATTTGCATAGTATTGACCCAGATCTGCGACCGCCTGACCTGTATTAAAAAGACCAGCATTAAAAAAATAAGGACTTTTTCGACCAGATTTTAAGGTAAATTCACCAAATTTAAGAACACCTAGTTTTATAGCCAATTCGAGAAAATTTCTTTTATATATTTGCATTTTATGAGATCACTATAGTTTCTGTTACATCGATTTAATATTATGCCAAGATATAATTCCTATTATAGGTCGAAGTCAGTAGGATTGTTAGTTAACTCAATTCTTATAGTTAAAATAAGTCTAAAAGGAATAAAAAATTGTTTCGTGTTATTAGTTTAAATGCAAATGGTATTAGGGCTGCTGCAAGGAAAGGTTTCTTTGAGTGGTTAAAAGTGCAAAATGCAGATGTGATCTGCATACAAGAGACAAAGGCACAGGAATTTCAACTTGTGGACGAATGCTTTAAACCTACTGACTATTTTTGTTATTACAAGGATGCTTTGAAAAAAGGTTATAGCGGGGTGGCGATATATACTCGGCATAAACCTAAGAAGGTTATTTTTGGTATTGGTTTTAAAGAGTTCGATGATGAAGGACGATACATTGAAGTTAGACTTGGCCCGATAAATATTGTTTCTGTTTATTTACCTTCAGGCTCTTCTGGCGATATTCGTCAGACCTTTAAGATGAGATGTTTGGAGGCATTTGAGGCGCATTTGATAAAGTTGAGACGGCGTCATTCGGAATATATCTTATGTGGCGATTGGAATATCGTCCATAAAGAAGGTGATATTAAGAACTGGAAGCAAAATCAGAAAAATTCAGGATGCCTTCCTGAAGAGCGGGCTTGGCTAGACAAAGTATTTGGAAAGTTCGGTTATACAGACGCATTCAGGGTGTTGTCACAGGATGATGAGCAATATACCTGGTGGTCCAACCGTGGTCGTGCCTGGGATAATAATGTCGGGTGGCGGCTCGACTATCACGCTGTGACGCCAGGACTGAAGAATAAAGTTATGAGCTCCTCTATTTACCGTGACGAACGATTTTCTGACCACGCACCCATAACGATGGATTATGACTGGGTCTATGCCAAATAGCACCATACATGATCGCTCGCGTTCGGAGAGTTTTAAAGAAGCGATTCTGAATCGACGAATGTTGATTTGCGTTTTCACGGGTTTTACATCGGGATTGCCGTTATACCTATTGTTTCAATTGGTTCCAGGTTGGTTGCGAATGGAAGGTGTTGGTCTGGCTGAGATCGGTTTTTTTGCACTCGTTCAGTTTCCCTTTACGTGGAAGTTTATTTGGTCACCGATCATTGACCACATTACCTTGCCATTTCTGGGTCACCGCCGTGGTTGGATGCTCGTCACGCAAGTGGCTCTATTGTTATCCATGGGCTCAATGGGAATTTTTAAGCCCGATGTGTCGATTTGGAGCATCGCTTATCTTTCTATTGCTGTTGCGTTCTTCAGTGCCAGTCAGGATATTGTGCTTGATGCTTACAGGCGTGAATTATTACCAGACGTGGAGCTTGGGTTAGGAAATTCAATTCATGTACAGGCCTATCGACTGTCTGGGTTAATACCTGGTGCACTTGGTTTCATTCTGGCGGACCATCTGCCTTGGCATATGGTGTTCATAATTGTGGCCCTATTCATGTTGGTTGGAATCATTGCAACTCTTGTCATTGACGAAGCGATAGCCGAACCCACGCCACCAAAAACCTTAAGAGATTCTGTGATAGAGCCATTTCGAGACTTCCTTGGACGTGCTGGATTAAGCTCTGCGTTGCTAGTTCTGGCTTTTTTGTTTCTCTATAAACTCGGTGACAATATGGCGACTGCACTGCAAACGCCCTTCTTCATAGACCTTGGATTTACTGGGACGCAGATTGGTACGATCTCAAAGATAGCAAGCCTCGTCGCCGTAATTCTCGGTGGAATGGTGGGTGGAATAATCATGGTTAAGGTGGCAATCAATCGTGCTCTTTGGCTGTTTGGCATCGTGCAAATTGTTAGTATTCTTGGTTTTGTTATATTGTCAGAAGTAGGCCCTAATCCATGGATGCTGGGAGTAGCTGTCTTTTTCGAATACCTTGGTGTCGGTCTCGGTGCAGCGGCTTTGATTGCATTTATGGCGCGTACAACGAATCCTGCATTTGCTGCAACGCAACTCGCATTATTTACTGCGATTGCGGCAGTTCCAAGAGTCTTTGCGAACTCAGTTACAGGAGTGATCGTTGAACAAACTGGTTGGACAAATTTCTTTTTACTCTGCATGATTTTTGCGATTCCAGGTATGTTGCTTCTAATCAAGGTGGCTCCATGGAATGAGAATCGGACCAATGCATGAAGATGAAATAATGGAAGGTCAATGTTTCAGTATGTGACTAAGTCATGCACGTATCTGGTCCAGATACCATGAAACGCAAGCTTATTTAAGCATTAGATTTTTTAAAACACCAATCCCATATTCGATGACCTTTCTTTAATCCACGATTTTCGAATTTCGTTCGAGGCCGCATGAATGGTAGCTCACCATTGTGTTCACGGCGCTCTGAGCAGATAAAGTGATCTGAATGGGAAAAAACTTCATCGATTTGTTCTGCATAGGCCGCCCAGTCCGTTGCAATATTAAATGTACCACCCTCTTTTAAGCGATTCCCAATCATATCCAGAAATGTGGGCTGCACAATTCGACGTTTATGATGCTTTTTTTTTGGCCATGGATCTGGAAAATATAAGTTGACCCTTTCAATTGTATCTGTGTTTATTTGATCATTGATGACCTCAATAGCATCATGCGAAGAAAGTTTTATATTAGTTAGGCCATATTTTTCGATATTCATCAGGCATCGACCAATTCCAGGATCATGAACTTCAATACCGAGGTAATTTTTGTTTGGATTAGATGCTGCCTGGGTAATTAAAGATTCACCATCGCCAAACCCGATTTCTAGATGAACTGGGTTATTATTCTCAAAAATTAATGAAAAATCTAAGGATTTTGAGGAATAGTCAATACCATATCGTGGCCATAATTTATTAATCGCTTGATTTTGACCATCGGTGATTCTGCCTTTTCGTTTGACATAACTTTTGATGGTTCGCACTTACTTTGGTTTACCTTTGTATAAACTGATTACTCCAATCAGTAATAATGGATAGGCGAACCATGACAAGGAAGCCAGATAATAAATTAGTATACTCGATGAGATAGATGTTATTCCCAGCCCAATAAAAAACTGTTGCTGTTGCTGTTGAGCTAATTTTTGTTGTAATTCTATTAATTGGATATTATTTGTATTTTTACCTGCCGCTTGTTGCGATAAATGTTTAATAATTTTTGGTAAATTACGTGCAGTTTGCCTCATTAATGGAAGATTGTTTCGGAAATCGTTAAGAATTGCTTTAGGCCCCATTTGTTCTCCCATCCATTCTTTCAAAACAGGATAAGCAGTTTTCCAGAGGTCTAATTCTGGATATAGTTGTCGACCTAGACCCTCAATATTAAATAAAGTTTTTTGCAACAAAATGAGCTGAGGTTGAATTTCCATATTAAATTGTCTTGCAGTATTGAAAAGGCTTATTAATACATTAGCAAAAGAAATTTCCGATAGTGGTTTATTGAAGATTGGCTCGCATACTGTGCGAACAGCAATTTCTAATTCATCAACTCTGGTATCGGAGGGGACCCATCCTGAATCAATATGTAATTGAGCGATCTTTCTATAATCTTCCTCAAAAAAGGCTAAAAAGTTTTCAGCTAAATAGTATTGATCATTTTCAGTAAGTGTGCCGATTATTCCAAAATCTACCGCAGCATATTTGGGATTTTCAGGATCATCCAACTGAACAAAGATATTTCCTGGGTGCATATCCGCATGAAAGAAATTATGTCTAAATACTTGTGTGAAGAATATCTCCACTCCATTTTCAGCAAGGACTTTGAAATTTGTATTATTTGACTTAAGGGCATCAATATCACGTATTGATGTACCAAAAATACGCTCTTGTACTAAAATATTAGTTCGACAAAAATCCCAGTATATTTCAGGGACATAAAGTAGTTCTGAGCCAGAAAAATTTCTTTTTAATTTTGTGGTGTTAGCTGCCTCACGTTTAAGATCTAATTCATTAATTATGGTTTTTTCGTATTCATTTATTATTTCTATGGGTTTAATTTGTTCGCTTTCATGCCAATATTTTTTTGCTAAACGAGCCAATATATGAAGAACCGCAACATCACATTCAATAAGATTTTTAATATTTGGCCGTAAAATTTTTATAATCACTTCTTGGCCATTCATCAGCGCAGCACTATGAACTTGAGCAATAGAAGCTGCCGCTAATGGTTCATTATCGATTCTTAAAAATAGCTCATCAAGTGGCTGATCATATTCTTTTGCCAGCATTTCTAAGGCCTGCTCTTTTGGAAATGGGGGCACCTGATCTTGAAGTTTTGCAAGTTCATCTGCAACTTCCAGGGGGAGAAGATCGCGTCGAGTCGAGATAGCTTGACCAAATTTAATAAAAATTGGTCCTAGTTCTTCCAGTGCCTTTCGTATTCGTTTTCCCAGTGGGAGTTTCTTATTAACTCTTTTTGGCCACAACAAAAATAGATACTTTAAAGGTTTTAAATATCCAGTTTTATCAATCAAT
Source organism: uncultured Woeseiaceae bacterium (assembly GCA_964275745.1). Lineage (GTDB taxonomy): Bacteria > Pseudomonadota > Gammaproteobacteria > Steroidobacterales > Woeseiaceae > SP4260. The sequence goes on from CAXYCT010000015.1 coordinate 185,387, forward strand.
TCATCAAGACCATAGCTAACAAAAACGTGCTGAATCTTTATTAATCTTTTTAAATTTTTAAATGAAGACATACTTTTTTTAATTGAGATGATTTATTTTTTTGAACTTAATTTCAATACGGTCAACATCATCACGTAACTTATTTACAGCTATTTGAAATTTATTAAACTCATATTTACTTGGAAGTATCTTTTGTTCTTCTTGAAGATATTCAGAAACATTTTGTTCTAAGATATTTTTTGAATCTTTTATCCAATGAGATACCTTAGAATTTACCTTTCCAATACTCTGTGCCGCCATGTCTCCGAATACCCGCGATAACTCCTCTTCAAAGTCCGGCTTAGCGTATTGCATTAGTTCTTGAAACTTTTGTCCAGTACCTATATCTCCTTGAAAATTTAATAACCCATCTCTGACAGCTTCTTCTGGACTATTTTTTATTAGACTTGCAAAAGTCAGTAATGAACCTGTTATCTGCACGTCATGATCGTCTGAATCATTAATCGCTTGAAGTTTATTCTCAGTCATAATGAAATCTATATGATGGTCTGTGTCTCTAATTTTCATTGAAATTATTTTACCACTAAGCTCTTTACTGAGGTTGAAGGCTGGAGTTTTTTCTGCAATCTGCCTATTAACCATATTTATAAATGGCTGAATTGTCTTATCAAGAATATTCACTAGAATTTATATCCTTCATGCAGTGCTACAATTCCACCAGTCAGATTCTGATAGCGGCAACGTTCTAATCCTGCATTTTTCATCATACTAATTAAGGTATTTTGATCAGGATGCATGCGAATTGATTCTGCTAAATAACGATAACTTTCAGCATCATTGGTTACCAATTCACCAAGAAAAGGTAGGATTTTAAAAGAGTAAAGATCGTATAGGGGTTGCATCATACTAATAGGCTTTGAGAATTCTAAAATTAATAGTTTGCCACCAGGTTTTAAAGCTTTAAATATTGATTCTAATGCTATTTGTTTTTCGGTTACATTTCGAAGGCCAAACGCTATAGTGATTAGATCAAAACTATTTTTTGGGAATGGAAGATTTTCAGCATTTAATTGAACTATTGATAGATTTTTTGTTACGCCAGCATCAATTAATCGAGCGCGGCCCTCTTTGAGCATTGATATATTAATGTCAGCCAATACAACATGACCGTCTTCACCCACTTGCTTGGAAAATGCTTTTGCCAGATCTCCAGTACCACCAGCTAGATCTAGGATATTTTGACCGCGTTTTACCGCCGCTTTTTCAATAGTATACTTCTTCCATAGCCTATGTAAGCCAATTGACATTAGGTCATTCATAATATCGTATCGACTTGACACAGAGTCAAAGACATCTTTTACATGCGATGCCTTCTCTTCTCTGGCAATAGTTTTGTAACCAAAGTGAGTTGTTTTTTTATCCATTAATTAATCATCTGTTACTTTAGGGCGATTATATCCAGATGCCAGAAGTTGGTCGAGATAAGCTTGCCATAGTGCATCATGATCTTGGCCTAATTCATAAAGATACTTCCATGTATAAAGACCACTATCATGCCCATCATCAAAAATTAATCTTATCGCATAATGCCCTATGGGTTCTATATCTTTAATCAACACATCATGTTTATTTAATTGAAGAACTGCTTGACTGGGATCATGCCCTCTGACTTCAGCAGAGGGTGAATGAACTCGGAGAAACTCAAAAGAGAGTTCAAAAATCTCATTACCTTCAAATTCAATGGATAGCAATTTTGATTTATTGCGCAGTTTGATTTTGATTGGCGCGTTTATCATTGAATATCTTTAGGCTAGAATTTAATTATAAAATATAGCGACTTAAATCCTCATCTTTTGATAATTCTGCGAGATGTTTATTAACGTAATCTTGATCTATCTTGATATTACTGCCTTCTATTTCCGAGGCCTCAAATGATATTGTTTCTAACAATCTTTCCAGAACAGTATGCAATCTCCTGGCGCCAATATTTTCAGTATTTTCATTTACATGAAAAGCAACCTCAGCCAAACGTTTAACTCCTCCACTAGTAAATTTTAAATGTACACCTTCGGTTTTTATTAGTGCCATATACTGAGTTGTAAGAGATGCATCTGGTTCTGTCAAAATACGAACAAAGTCTTCTGTTTTAAGTGATTTTAATTCAACTCTAATTGGGAAGCGCCCCTGTAACTCTGGGATTAAATCAGATGGTTTTGAGACATGAAATGCGCCAGAGGCGATAAATAAAATATGATCTGTTTTCACCATTCCATATTTGGTGTTAATTGTGGAACCCTCAATGAGAGGCAGAAGGTCTCGTTGTACACCTTCTCTTGAGACATCAGCCCCCATCCCTTCTGAGCGCTTGGCGATTTTATCTATTTCATCTAAAAAAACTATACCTTGCTGTTCAACTGATTCAATGGCTTGAGCTTTTAGTTTTTCCTCATCAAGCATTTTTGCTGCTTCTTCATTAATCAATATTTTCATTGCATCTTGAACTTTTAGTTTTCGAGTTTTTGTTTTGTTGTTAGAAAGATTTTGAAACATACCTTGCAACTGATTAGTCATTTCCTCCATTCCTGGTGGAGCCATAATTTCTATACCCATGGGCGCAGCTTGAATTTCAAGTTCAATTTCTTTGTCATCCAGCTTTCCCTCTCTCAGCATCTTGCGAAATTTTTGTCTAGTACTAGGCATATTTTCTTTGGTATCAGCAAGAGCATCATCATTATTTGATGAAGGAGGGAGTAAAGCATCAAGTACTCTCTCTTCTGCGGAGTCTTCTGCGCGATGTCGGACTTTTTCCATTTCAGTTTCGCGGGTAATTTTAATGGCAATATCTACAAGGTCTCGAATAATGCTATCCACTTCACGACCAACATAACCTACCTCAGTAAATTTTGTGGCTTCAATTTTTATGAAAGGTGCTTTAGCTAATTTCGCAAGTCGTCTTGAAATTTCTGTTTTACCAATACCTGTTGGTCCGATCATGAGAATATTTTTAGGGGTTATCTCACTTCTTAATGGCTCATCAACGTTCATTCTTCTCCAGCGATTTCTTAAAGCAATCGCTACAGCTCTCTTTGCTTCGTCTTGACCAATAATATGATTATCAAGTTCTTGAACTATTTCTCTTGGTGTCATTTGCGACATAATTGTTCTTCCGTGTAGGTTATTTTTCAGCTAATTCTTCAACGGTAATGCTGTGATTTGTATAAACACATATCTCACCAGCTATTTTTAATGATTCCTCAACTATTGTGGCTGCATCTAATTTGGTATGGTTTATTAGAGCAAGTGCCGAAGCCTGAGCAAATGCTCCACCAGACCCAATAGCCATAATATTATTTTCAGGTTCAATCACATCACCATTTCCTGAAATTATAAAAGAAGATTCTTTATCAGCTACGCAAAGAAGTGCCTCTAAACGTCTTAAGCGACGATCAGTTCGCCATTCTTTTGCTAGCTCTATGGCTGCCCTTGTTAAATTACCATATTGCTCAATTTTGCTTTCAAATAATTCAAATAGTGTAAAAGCATCTGCTGTCCCGCCAGCAAATCCAGCGATAACTTTCCCTGAAGCAAGAGTTCTGACTTTTTTTGCATTTCCTTTCATTATGGTATTACCCAAGCTGACTTGACCATCACCCGCGATAGCAACTTTTCCATTGCGACGGACTGAAACGATAGTGGTGCCTCGGAATTGTTCCATTTTTATCCCCTGTGTTAGTAATTTATGGGTTTAAAACCAATCAATTATTACAGATTTATTTATTCCGCTTTACACGAGCTCGCGGATGAGTTTCATCATATATCTGGGCAAGATGCTGAAAATCAAGGTGCGTATATATTTGGGTGGTACTGATATTTGCATGCCCTAGTAATTCTTGAACACCCCTCAAATCATGACTGGATTCAAGCAGGTGACTTGCAAATGAGTGCCTTAAGAGATGAGGGTATACTTTTGTAGTTATACCTTGTCTCTTGGCCCAATAATTAAGTCTTGATTGGACTGATCTCGGGCTTAATCGAGTACCTCTTTTACTGATAAATAATGCATCATAATCAATTGTTTTTATATTCTTTTTTGTATTAAGCCATTTTTTTAATGCGGCTATTGCATAACGCCCTATTGGAATGATTCGCTCTTTATTACCTTTACCAAGGACATTAACTGTTGCATCTGCTAAATCAATATCAGTAATATTAAGATTTATTAGTTCCGCTAATCGCAGTCCCGAGGAATATAATAGTTCTAAAATAGCTTTATCTCTGTCAGCAATAAAACCAGTTTCTTTGATATCTAAAAGTTTTGTCATGCTATCCGTATCAAGATTCTCAGGTAATCTTTTCCCTGCTTTAGGTGGCCTGATAGATTGTGCTGGATTATTTTTTATTTCATTTTCACGTATTAGATATCGAAAAAAGGATCTTATTGAAGATAAATTCCTCTGGATTGATCTGGGGCTTAAGCCTTTTCTATATTGTGAAGCGCTAAAGGCTCTAATGTGCTCTGCATCAATGATTTGCCAGGATTGGAGTTTATTATTTAAGCAATAATCTAAAAAAATATGTAAATCACGTGAATAGTTTTTACAAGTATGCGGAGACAATCTTTTTTCATTTTGTATATGCCCGATAAAATTTTCTATCCAAATTTTTTGTTTATTGTTTGTATCATTCATATTTATTTTTTATTGAGTAATATCTCGTTCAATCGACCTTGAGATTAAGGTCCCTATTAAAGATAAAAAGTCTGTACTCATACTGGGATTAAAGCGATCAATATCATGACTACCGATTGCAAGAAATCCGTATGTTTTTTTTGTATTAAGGGGTATCAATGCACTTGAGGCAATGTTTTTTGATCTTGTAAACAAGAACTTATATTGACTATCAGTCAATTTGTTACAGCGCGGTGATTTACTTTTTAAAAAAGCTTGGAATGACTTTAGTGAGCTATCATTTTTTTTAAGGCAGTCAATATAGTTGCATTTTTGGATGTTCATCTCTGTGAATAAAATAAATTTACAAGTATCTATTTGAAAATCATTTGTTAATGAATCATGACAAATCTGAAGGGTTGATTTTAAATCTTCAGAAGAAATTAATTCAATGGCTAAGGATTGAATTTTATTTGTTCTTGCTTCATTTTCTGTCGCCGTAACTATAAATTCTTCTAAAATATTCTTTTGCTGCTTATTTTCCTCTCTTAATAGAGTCATTTGTTTTTCGACGAGAGAGATAACTCCCTTCTTGCTATGCGGAAGATGGAGTGAGCTTAATAGTTGATCTTTATTAATAAAGAAATCTGGATGCTCTTCCAGATATGCTGCAACTTTCTTTTCATTTAATTGATTTTTTTGCATGATTTTTTTATTTTTCATTTGATTTGATTTCCTCAATTAACTGAATTAATACTAACGATTATATTTAGACAATACATAAAATTTTTTAATAAAAGTATTTTTAGATGCTAGCCTTGATTCCTATCTCAGCGTCGGCATAAAGCAGCTTAATCTCTAGCTCTTCATGTAATTTTCTTGTGTCCAAACATCTAGATTCTCTCAGGAAAGAGATTCTTTTTTTGCTCCATGAGCGCAGCGCTTCCTCTCGAGAGATTTCCCTTGGTGGAGGTAGATTTTTTAATTCGCATAGTTTTTTTATAAACCATGTATTACTTCTAAAATTACCATCCGAAATATTATAAATACCTGAAGCATTTTTATTTTCTAATGCAGCAATACAACAAGTTGTTAAGTCATCAATATGTATTCGATTACTTGAGGTTGTTTCATGTTCATTAATTATTGTTAAATCTTTATCTATTCTATCTAGCCCTAGACGTTCTGGGCCGTAAATTCCAGATACCCTCAATATAATTAGTTGAATATCTTTCGTGGAGCACCAATGATTCAAGAATTGTTCAGCTACCAATCTTTTTTTCGCTCTGGTAGTTTGTGGTTCTGGTGTTATGAGCTCGTTAACTAACCTACCATCTTGATTACCATAAACACCACTGGTGCTCATATAAACTATTCTTTTTGGTAATGGCGAAATATTTTTCAGAAATGATGGAAGCCTAATATCAATTTCCATTCTTGGGTTAGGTGGGACGGTATAAAGAAGTGTATAAGGAATCTCGATTTTTATTGGATTGATATCATTATCGAGATCAATTATTTCACAGTCATAGCTAAGAGATTCGTTTCTGGTTCTAGAAATATACATTGTATTATTTTTAGACAGTCTTTTTATAACAGATAAACCAGTATAGCCAGCCCCTACGATGACAAATTTCATATTTTATTATTCACATCTAAGTTAGATTGAATTTTTAGGGCTCTTTCAAATGCAGAGTTTCCTGCCTCAATTTTACCTAGATGAGAGAGTACTTCACCAAGTTTAAATAAAGCCTCGGAAGAAGGAGATATGGATATCGATTCTTCAAGATAGCGACTGGCCTGTCCCCATAATTTTTCTTTATTACAGACAGTTGCTGCAGCAATTAATAATTCATCGCGTTTGCCATGAGTTTTTATCCATCGCGTAATATTTTTTTGGCTGATTTCTGAGTTATCGACGTTCATTTGTGAGTAGATTACCACTAAAGTGTAGTCATAAGATTTACTTAAAAAAGATGTTATTATTTTTGATGCTAAATATTCTTGATTGTCTTTTATTAAACTTTGGCAATAGGCTTTAGTGAATTCGCTATTATTTTTTATGTTTTTAGGTGCTTTATTCCAGATCTCATTTAGTTTTTTAGTATCATTAATACTATTCATAATATGAATATGAGCGATGGATTCTAGCTCTTCAAAGGACGTCATACTCGATCGATCTAGTTTTTTTAATGCAGGCAATATATCTAATATTTTTTGCCAATCTTTTAATTCAATATACAAATCTTTTAAGAGGTGCTGTGCCTCTATGCTGCTTTTGTTCTTTTCTGTAATTTTATTTAATGTTGTAACTGCAGCTTCAAGTTTTTGGTCAGAAATTTGAAATTTTGCTTGGAGTAGAAGTATTGCCTCATTACCTTTGGTGGAATATTTAAAGGCATCTTTCACCCATTCATCTCGCTTCTTATGAAGATTTTGCTTATCTGCAGCTATTGCTCCTTGCAAATATGCTATTAAGGGAGTGTCAGAATATTGGAGTGAATTTTTTGCGTATTTTTCAGCTTTTTTGTAATTACCTTGCGCTAGCATTAAATAGCTTTTTTCGAGCAAAGCACTGGCATTTCTTTTTTTATATAGATTAGTTTTTTTGTAGATTAATATTGGAGTACCAAAGATTTTTTTGATAAATAGAAAAATAATAATCAATAAGAAACAAACTAATAAAAAGATTAATAGAGACATTTCTATAATGTAATTCTGGAAGTAAATAGCGATATAACCGGAATCTTTTAATAGTAAATTTGAGACTAAAGTACTAACTAAAATGGTTACAACTATGAAGAAACCATACTTCATTTATTTGAATTTCCTTTATCATTATTGCTTTTATTTACCAAATCCTCATATTCATTAATTAAGAGAACTGTTCTCGAGATATTAGGCGTTTGATTTGCCGTTTGAAATTCACGTTTTTTAATTAAATCATTCAATATCTCTTTTACGTCAGATGCTTCTTGGTCATAGAAGCGCTCAATCCAATTAATAGCATTCTTCAGCAACCTTTGATAATTCTTCTGATTATTGCTTATGAGTGCTACTTTTATATCCATGAATAAAGAAAAGAGTTGAGCGGAGATAATTTTATTTGATGGTTGATATATTTCATTGTGATTTATTTGAGATGTATTTCTAATAATTATTATTTTTTGCATCGAATTTTTGATGGATTGTATTATTTGCGTAGGCCAAGATAATTCAATTGACGGGAACTTAGCATTGTCATGGACTTCTTTATTGAAAGGTAAGGATTTACTCTGTTCTATAATTTCTTCAAAAAATATAAGTAAATTTTCTGGGCTGTAAGCATTAAATTCATTAAGTATATTTATTTCGTTTTCAATTGAGACCTCAATATTCGTTATATCAGATAGCTTTGATGATTTTATTTTCTTAAGTGCTAGATTGTAAGCTAAGAGCGTTAAATCGATATTATGAGAGAGTGTATATTGAGTATTAGCTAGGTTTAATAAATACTTGATTTCAGCTAGAAGCCATAATTTTTGAATTTGTTCTGGCTGCATCAAAGCGGTATTTAAATTACTATCAATTTTTTTTGATAATAAAGTAATCAAATTAGAATATTGTGTTTGTTGTTCAAAAAGTAATTGGTTATTCTCTTTATTTATATTAACTAAACTTTCTAGTCTGATAATCTCGGTCTCTAGAGACTGGGTATTATTTTTTTGAATACTCACATTTGTATAGTTGTTAATAAAATAGAGATAAAGTCCAGTTACAAATATTGAGAGAGCAAAAAAAGTGATAATGATAAGCCAAGATTTTTTATTGGGGTTATCTTTAATAGATTGACTCTTTTTATTGTTATTATTTTTCATTAATCTTTAGATTAACCTAATTTTTTTGAATCGTACTAATAATCGATGAGATTTGAGTATTGGGAGAAATAATACAGATATTATTTTTAGAGTGAGCCTCGATCTTATTAGCAATTCGCCGACTTGGCACTACAAACTTTATTGAATTTGGGAGCTTGATTTGATTTGAGTGCAATATTGTTGATAGAAATGTAAATGTTTCAAAACTCATTATTACAATGAAATTTACAAGTCCTTTGCTAAAGCTTTCCTTTAGATTAATTATTTCTTTTTCTGTATGACTTTGTTGCTCTCTTTTGTATGTTTCTAGGTACTGTACTTTTGCCTGACGTTTTGAAAGCTCCTCACTTAAAAATTCTCTACCAGATTCACCACGTACGATAGTAATAATCTTATTTTTTACGTTATTTAGAAGGGGGTGCTGGAGAAGCAGTTCGCTTTTATATTCATTTTTAGGACAATAACTTACTGTTATATTATTTTTTTCTAGATAGTTCTTTGTACTTGGACCAATGGCAATAACTGTGGTGTCTTTAAAGTTAAAATGATCTGTCCCGTTTATGGCTGCATTAATGCTTACAAAAATTATAATAGAGGCAGCTTTCAATTGTTCTTTATTAGATTTAATAGTTATATATGGAAAAGGTTTTATATTTATTACAGGAAATAGAATGGCATTACCCCCATAATTTTTTATTGCGCTATCTAATTCTTGGTTTTGTTTATTTGGTCGAGTAATCAACACACCGATATTTTTTAGTTGAGATCCTTTCATAGTGAAATTTTATTAAGTATCTCATCAGCGCCATTTTTGATTAAACGAGCTGCTAATTTTGCCCCAAGGATTTTTGCTTCTGTTCTATTTCCCTCTATTGACTCTCTTATTATTTTAGAGCCATCTGGAGATGCAACAATTGATTCAACTATACATTTATGTTCTTTAATGATGGCATAAGTTCCGATGGGTGATTGACAGGTCGCTTTCAAATCCTTATTTACAGATCTTTCTGCGGATGTTGTTTGTTCTGATATCACATCATTAAGTTGAGCTAATATTCTAATCAGCTCACTATTCTCTGATTGACATTCAATGCCTATCACTCCTTGTGCTGCTGCTGGAACCATATCTTCAGCATGAAATGTTTGAGTAATTTTTTTAGATAAACCAAGTCTTTTTAAACCGGCATGAGCAAGTACAATTGCATCATATTCTCCCCGATCTAGCTTCTCTATTCTTGTATTAACGTTTCCACGAAGATCTTTGACTTTAATATCAGGTCTGATATTTAAGATTTGAGCTTGGCGACGTAGACTAGAACTGCCTATAATTGACCCTTTTGGGAGCCTCAAAAGGCTTTGATTATTTTTTGAAATGAGAGCATCAAAAGGAGATTCACGCTTTAACGTCGCTGCAATACAGAAACCAGTTGGAATTATAACTGGCATATCTTTCATGGAATGAACGGCAATATCTGCTCTATTTTCAGTCATAGCGACTTCAAGCTCCTTAATGAATAGACCTTTTCCACCTATTTTTTGTAAACTGGTGTCAAGAATTTCATCACCTTTAGTGCTTAAAGGAACCAAAATAACTGTATCAACTTCTGGCAGATCATTTAATAGTTCAGCTACATGCTTAGCCTGCCATAGAGCTAACTCGCTTTTACGAGTTGCAATTCTAATATCCATAGCGAAACCTTCTTCAAAATATTAATTAATTTATAACATACATCAAATGACAAACAGAGGATAAGGCTTAAAAATTATATCCAGTCTCATCATGTAAACTTTTATCAAGCCCTTCGTATTCCTCTTCTTCAGTTACACGAAGGTCTGTAAAGATTCCAATTATTTTTAGGATAATCCAAGATACAATAGCCGTCCAGACACCTATCAATAATATACCTTTAAGCTGAATTACTAATTGTAGCACTGAGCTTCCTTCAGCGATTGATGACAAACCGCCCGCACCTGAACCTAGGAAGTTATTTTCTGTACCCACAAAACACAACATTATGAGTCCTAACATCCCTCCAACTCCATGAACTGGAAATACATCTAGTGAATCATCTATATTGAGAAAACCTTTGATGGCCTGAGTTGCATAGAAACATATAAAACCTGCTAATAATCCAATGATAATTGCACCTTGAGGTCCTACATTGCCAGCTGCAGGCGTTATGCTGGCCAATCCAGCTACCATCCCAGTTGCTATACCAATGACAGTTGGCTTGCCTTGTTTTACCCATTCAATAGAAATCCAAGTAAGTGCCCCCATAGCTGCACTAATATGAGTGACTAACATTGCCATACCAGCATCTGTGTTTGCAGCTAGAGCACTGCCCGCATTAAAGCCAAACCATCCAACCCATAACATCGATGCTCCAATTACTACCATGGTTCTATTATGCGGGGGCATTGCAGTTTCTGGAAAGCCTCTTCTTGGCCCTAATACCGTTGCCGCTACAAGAGCTCCAATTCCACAGGTTACATGGACCACAAGACCTCCAGCAAAGTCTATTACGCCCATCTTAGCTAATAATCCTCCACCCCATACCATATGGCAGGTGGGAAGATAAACAAATGTTAGCCAAAGAAAAGAAAATACACACATGGCACCAAATTTCATTCTTTCTGCAAATGCACCAACTACTAGAGCGGGCGTTATAACAGCAAATGTCATTTGAAACATAATAAAAACTGTTTCTGGTATTGTTCCAAATAAGGTATCTCTCGATACTCCTCTTAAAAAAATTGCACTTAAATCGCCAATAAAAAGACCATCGCCTTTAAAAGCAATGCTATAGCCATAAGTAATCCAAACTAAAGAAGCAATACATGTAATGGTAAAGCACTGCATAAGAACTGATAAAACATTTCCTCTTCTCACAAGACCAGCATAAAAAAGTGCTAGTCCAGGTAATGTCATGAATAAAACTAATACCGTTGAGACTAACATCCAGGCAGAATCACCAGAATTAAGAGTTTGAGCATATAAGGTTTTTGGAATTATTATTAACAGAAATGACAGACAGAGAGGGAAGTGCACGACAATAAATTCCTTTAAGATGAAAAGTCTTTTAGTTATTGAGTTTTATTAAGCACTTCCATTTGCTCTTCTAATTGCTCCAATTTTTCACGTGTCCTACGGAGAACTTCTTCTTGAATTTCAAATTCTTCACGAGTCACGAGATCCAATTTTTTGATTTTAGCGTTGACTGCAGATTGAAAATTCTGCTCTATATCATTTTTTAGAACTTCCACGTCATTCGGGATAGTTTCTTTTAGTTTGTGAATAATTTTATTTATATATTTTTCCATAATTCATAATCGATTGAGTTTTATTACTTATAAGTTATTTATACACTATATCGTGATAATTATTAAACCCAAGTTGTATTGGTTTGATTATCATAATGACGTCTTTCATCTATATCGAATTAGAAACCTTAATTATTTATTTATTTTTCTTGGCAAGGTTATTGATTAGTTTATTGTATAGAGGTTATAAACGACCAAGATAATCATCTAGTCGATCAGCATTCATCATAAAGTTCTTTTTGAAGTTAATCGAAGTTTGTTTAATTTCCTCATAATTAACTGCATCGCCAACTTGAATAACCCCAATCATGGCCATCATTAAGTGAGGGTCACACTGGAATACATAAATTCCTTCATTGTCTAGTTGTATGGATATATCTTCATTTAATAAGCCAGTCCAACTTGTTGCTCCGTTGGGAATCATATTAGGAACGGAAACAGAATTATGAGCAAAATCTGTTGCTTTAAAATGTACGGTATCTCCAACAGATACTTTAATGACTGCAGGGTCAAAAACCATAGTCCCTTCAGGTCCAACATTCAGCATTTTTATGGTATGTTCAGAGCCTGTTGACAGCTCAACTACTTTTGATTCTAAAATTATTGGTTCAGGTGTGATTTCTGCTGATTCTATTTCTTCTTCAAGAGAATCAACAATTTCAGAGCCTTCATTGGGTATACTGACTCTTCCAAATGGCTCTATTCTTGACTCAATGGTTTCAAATTTTGATACTCGACGCTCATTAACGAGACTGGCAGTTTTTTGCAACATTACTACCGTTGATATAATAATAATTAAAACTAGGACTAAGCCTAATTTTATATCTCTATTGCTTTGTTTTTTTTTGTTAATGCTCACGTTGAAGTCCCATGTCGAGATTAAAATTGTTGTGTGAATTTATTTTACGCGGGCGCAATATAACAAGAATTTTAGCTTATGGAAACATGAGATTCGATTATTCTAAATATGGAAGTATAGTTTCATTTTCAGTAAAGATTAATGTTCTAATATTACCTTCAGAAATAATATTGACTTGATTTATTTGCAAAGGATATATTTCACGAAGAATATCGTTTTTTATAAAGATATTGGGTGATAAAGGCTCTATCCATTCTTGATATATAAAAATATAATCACCAATAAGCTCCGCTCCTATGAGCTGAATATTGAGGGAACCTTCTTTACCTAAAATGGAAAAATGGTTTTCAACATAGAGAGCAATACGTGCTAGATCTTCGTCATTAGCAACAGATAATAATGGCAGGTCATCTACAACAGCAACGCCTATTTCAGCATCATGCGTATGAACTCTATGAATAATTTCGGTTCGCTCAATCCCATTATTCCATTCAATAGTTGTCAATATCCCTGGTTCACGATGAGCAAATGCGCTCGACACGAATATCGTTAGCAATAGATAAACTATACTTTTGCAATAAAGAATAATGGGATCCTAAATACTCACTTAGATTTTATAAGAGGGACAGTTCGTTCTTTTTCATCTTCCCCCGTCTTTCTTTTCCTAAGTTTTGTTAACATATCTGCCATTAAATCTCGTCGTTTAAAGTCTGATTTATAGAGCTCAATACGAGATTTTTCTATTTGACTTGGGAAATAATTATTAGAAAAGTCCGTATCAGCTGTCTCATGTCGAGGGTCTAATGCGATAGATTTTATCGCTTTTTGTCTAATTAATAATTTAGTGACCTTCTTGTAACTGCGACGCCAAATTTCTGCAGGTATAGTTAAAAACTCTTCAGTATTATCC
>CAXYCT010000016.1:0-62648 GCA_964275745.1 uncultured Woeseiaceae bacterium
ATCATTATTTAAGGAGCAGTGGTAAAGCCCTGCAACGCTTGTAGAGGTATTGGTGATCATCTTCTACTACCTGATTAATTAATTATTATCTGATATGGTTAATGGATGGGTTCAGGTTTAGGTATTCTTATTTTATTATTTTTAGCTTTTGTTTATCCGCCAATATTTGGAATAATATTAGGTGGCATCACTATTGCGTCAATAGTTTTCTATTTTGGGCAAGCTTTTGGGATTTTTTACTTTACCGCTGGGTGGTGTTCCTTTATAGTTTTCTTAATTTGGATAGCTAATAATCTTGATTTCTTATTTCCTGATAACGACAAGCCAAGAAGAAAAAAAGAATGGATAAGATTTATTAGCTGGACTTCTGTTTGTTTTGTAATAATTTTATCTCTTTTTGTGATGGCACATAACAATCAACATCTTCAAGAAGGATGGTCAGAAACTTCTTACACTTCAGGATTTTTTGCTTTAAATTACTTTTTGGCTTTTAAGCTTCTGGGCATTACTGGAATTATTGGGTTTTGCTATTGGTTTTATCAAAGCATTAAAAATCCTATATCCAAAAAAGATTCCGATTCCAAAAAACTAGACTTTATTAATAACAAAATAACTACTCGTGTTGAAAAATCCTCTAAAACTAAAAGAAAAAAATTAACAACAAAAAACGTTTTATATTACCTTTTTGGTGCATATGGAATTTGTCTTGGTATCTACACCATAGTGAAATTTATTTATTAATATAAATCTCAAACTTAAATATATAAATCAGCATTTAAACCCAACCTAACAAAACACCTATCTCACTACTAATGTCTGTCGCAGATTGTCAATTATTGCAGATGCTTGGATAGGTTATTTAATCCTAAGTGTATGTTTCTATTGTTATTATTTGTACCACTTTATATATATAGCAAATGAATAGAATTGGATACCAGTTTGTTAGGTTCTTTTAACTCAACATCCCACGTAAATGGATGCCAGTTTAGAAATCACCTTCATACTCTGAATCATTAGCCGAGCTATCTTCAGGGCTAACAACAGCAGGTGTAAATTCTGTTGGATAATCCTCTAACTGGTATTGTTCTGATAGGATATTTTCTTCATTACCAATTTGATTTTCTTTATGTTTAGACATGTCAAAGTATATATCTTGTGGTATGAAGCGAGGTAACTCATAGAATTTTAGGATGGGCGAAGCAAATACTTTTTCATTATGCTCAGTATCATTACCTAAACTTTCAAAGATTCTATTATCAATATATTCGTGGCAACGAGTCAGACTTTTCTGCTCAAGATCCCAAGTAGTTTCTGCAGTGTAATGCTTTTGTCCTGTTGTCTTAGCTTCGTGCCTTAGAAATATATTTGGATTTAATAGTAAGAGACTTGCTATGTTTGATGCTGTTCGCCTTAAACCGTGTGGATTGAAACCTAACCCTTTAACTATATTCCTGATATTGAGATTCAAATCAGCTGCTTGTTTCATAGAGTCATAAGTTTGCTCTATCAAAGATCGTATTAATTCAGGGAAGAACTTATCAAGTGAAAGATAAACATCTAAATCAGTTGCTTTGATTGCAGGATCTAAAGGATTCTTTTTATAGGTCTTCGGTTTATCCCGATCATCATCTCTGTCCAAAGTCAGACTTCTTATATTTGGATACTCATCTGTATAATCCAACATACAAGCCCATACAGCTATACGTCTGTAAGCTTCTGTGTAATTGCCTATTGATAATTGCTTTCTGCTATTTTTATTTACAAACACATACACATCATCAGCTTGGCTGTCGCTTTTTGTGTATTGAAGAATGGCTTTGGTGTATACCGTCAAAGGTATTTTTACTACCTCATCATCGTCTTTCATCTTCATATCTGGAATTAATAATGTATTATCTTCCCAAAGAACATCCTCCCACTTCATCTCAAAAACATTCTTTTTTCTAAGTCCAGTTAGAAACATCAGCATCAAAGCATCTACTGTTGCTCTATGAGTAATGGTCGGTTTAATGAAACAATCTTTTATTGCCGAAGTTTCTTGACCATAAGTTTCAGTTATATCCAAACGATCAAGTTCTTTAGCTGATAGATTTTTAATGTCAGTCATAGCCAGAGTATCAACACGCTCCCACCTAGCTTTACTTCCTTCACGGACAGTATAGCCATTATAAGCGTACTGAAGAGCCAAGAAGAACTGAGCGATTTGTTGTTGATGTGGCTCGTAAGCAAGAGTCTGCCTCTTTCTACTCTTTCTTTTAGGTAGCTTGCCGAACTCTCTTTCACATCGTGTCGTAAATGTTTCCTCTGGTTTAAATCTTGGAGGTAATTTATTCTCAAGCCTCTGCAGAAAGGCTACAAAATTTCTAAGATGATCAGCATTACGACCTTTCAATAGAGCTTTTAAATCTCTTTCAGTTAAATCATTAAAGGTTCTATCACCAATTCTTTTTATAATCTGGTTAAGATGAGATCTGTAGTGAATCTTCGTGGCTTCAGCTAACTTTTTATTATCAATTACAGGATTTAATTCAGCTTCACCAAGCTCCAGTATTGAAAGCTCATCTGTCTTTGTCCTTGATTCTCTATTAGATTGGTTAGGATTTATACCTTGCTGAAGCATAGCGCTTTGATCCTTATACCAACTTAACGCTTTACTAAAAGTTATCGTTGTTGGATCAGCTCCAATAATTTTAATATTACGAGCCATTCCTTTAGGAGTTCCAGTAGTGATATACCTAAGACGAAATTTAGCAGGTAGTTGATGCCCTGATTGGTTTCCGATTGGTGAGATACGAATACCAAAACCAACGTGCTTATTTGACCAGACAGTTTCTTCTTTCCAGTTATCTAGATTCTGACTGCGTGTAGAGATCTTTTTAATCTTAGCGTCAGTAAAGTGAAGAGTTCTCTTTGTGGAAAAATTACCTTTTAGTACATTCGCCTTATCCATTTTTGATTGCTCATACAGGAGTTATATAGGAGTTATTAGTGTACCAAAAAGAGGTAGGAGTTGTACAGGGGTTATTGTAAACTATTGATTTGTATAGGTAAAATTACTTCTTCTTAACGAAACTCATTAAGCGTTTTCTTTTTCTATCTTGTCGTGGTGTCAATTTATTTCGTCGGCCTTTATAGGGGTTATCACCAGTTTTAAATACAAGCCGAACAGGAGTTCCTTTTAAACGGAATTTCTTTCTAAAACGCTTTGTTAAATAACGCTTATAAGTTAATGGAAGTCGCTCAGTTTGATTGCCATGGATAACAATAGTAGGAGGATTTCGACCACCTTGATGAGCATATCTTAATCGAATTCGTCGGCCTCCAGCTAATGGTGGTGCATGTTCAATTAATGCTTCTTCCAGCTCTTTAGTTAAATTATTAGTTGATAAATCTCGTGTTGCAGCAAGATATGCCCGCTGAGATGCCGCTAATAAATCTCCAACTCCGGTTCCATGCAGGGCAGATATTGTATGCTGTTCAGCAAAATCAAGAAATGGTAAACGTCGTTCAAGCTGGCCTCTTAAAAACTTTTTTTGTTCATTGGTGAGTCCATCCCATTTATTAATAATTACTACTAGGGCACGTCCTCGCTGAACAATTAACCCCATCAAACTAATATCTTGTTCTGTGATGCCCTCTTTTGCATCCATCATTGCAAATACCACATTAGATTGTTCTATCGCTTGTAGTGACTTAATAATACTAAACTTCTCAATGACTTCCTTTACCTTTCCTTTGCGACGCACTCCTGCAGTATCAACGAATAAATATTTTTTCTCATCTCGCTCTAGAGGCACAGAAACACTGTCTCTGGTGGTCCCTGGTTGGTCATAAACTACCAGTCTATCCTCGCCAATCAATCGATTAATCAAAGTTGATTTACCAACATTAGGTCTTCCAATAAAAGCAATATTCAGAGCATCTTTATCTGTATTGATTAGGCCTTCATTATCATTCTCAATATCGACTAGATCATTTTCAAAGGGAGCTAGTATCTCATCCATTAATGCTGATACACGATCGCCATGAGCAGCAGAAATCGCTATTGGATCAGGAATACCAAGGCCGTGAAACTCAGCAGTAGAAATATCTGCATCTAGTCCTTCTGTTTTATTAGCAACAAGCCAGATTTTTTTTGCATTTTCTCTTGTTAATTGCACAATATATTCATCTACAGATGTTAATCCGGATCTTCCGTCCACCATGATGATTGCTACATCTGCTTCTTGAAGTGCCTGCTTAGATTGTTGAGCCATTAACTCATGGATACCTTCTTCATCGCCCGTAATACCACCAGTATCAACAACGAGGTAGGGAATAACCCCCATCTTTCCATAACCATACTGGCGATCCCTTGTGAGTCCAGGATAGTCAGCAACTAAGGCATCACGAGATTTGGTTAGTCGATTAAAAAGAGTCGATTTCCCAACATTGGGACGACCAATTAGTGCTATGACAGGCAGCATAATCAATAACCTTTGCCATAATGGCTCAGGTTCCTCCCATCAGAGCAACATCAGATATGTTTGATTTACTTTCCTCTTGAATAGAGAATACCGCCATCTCACTAGATTCATTTTGAACGTATAAATAATCATCAATAACTACCGCAGAACCAGAAATTGCACCTTTACCCACTCTTTTTCTTGAAACAAGCTCGCCAGTTTTATGGTCAAAAAAATGTAAGTAGCCTTCAAAATCACCCACTACGACAGTTGATTTAAATTTTGTAGGTGCTGTGATCTCTCTTCTCAATAAAATTTCTTTTCGCCAAACTTCACTGCCATCAAAGCGATTCATACCAACCAAATCACCGGTGTCAGTGACCGCATATAGCAATTCTTCATCCATAGCGACTCCTGCATTGCTAGATAATTCTTTGGCCCACAATATCTGACCTGATTCTGCAGCGATACTAGCTACTTGGCTTTGATAGCCAACCGCATATATATCTTGCCCCATAGATTTTATGACGCCGTCTATATCCGTCAGTCTTTCTAAGTCAGTTTTTCCAGATGGTGGTGAAAGCATAGACTCCCATTGAACAACCCCTGAATCAATATTGACTGAAATTAATCGGCCATTATCAAATCCAGCTATAGCATTATTACCAATCCCTATCGGCGAAGAAGCACCTCGAAGCGTTAATGAAGGCATATCTTGATTTGTCATCCAACGTTCAGCTCCATCAAATATTGAAAAATTTCTTAATTGTCCATCTATAGTTAAAACTGTAATAGAATCATTTCTAATCAAAGGTATCGCGATTGATTCACCCTTAATTTTTACTCGCCATACCTCAGATCCGTCATCGTCTCTCAAGCATATTAATTCGCCATTCTTACTAACTACAACTACCCTGTCATTTCCATATGAGGGCCCACTGGTTAACTCCGTACCAAGTTCGATACCCCATTCTTTTGCCCCATCTTTAGATTGAAAAGCAGCAACTCTTCCATCATGGCTTGCCAAAAAAACACGTTTCTTATCTCCATTCGGTAGCAGCGATAAATGAAGGAACTCTGAACCCTTTCCAATCTTTGTTTTCCATATTTGTTTAATCTTTATTTTTTCTTCAAAACGAATTAATTCTGCCGGTAAGATCTCTTCATCCTTATCCTGAAAAAAAGTGCATCCACCAATAATTATGCATCCAATCAAAGTAATTATCAGTTTTGAAATAGCTCTCATTGAGCATTTACCTCGATATCATCAACATCAGGTATAGAATTTTCTGGTAAATCATTGATCTTCATTTGAACTAATGCAGCATCAACGACTTGAGGTAACTGTGAGCCCTGCAGTGCACTCATATAGGAAAATTCAGCATTTGTATAATCCTCCAGACCATAATAAGCATCACCAATAAGTTCGCTGTATTTTGTCTCAAAAGCATGACCGACGCTTCCTTCAAGTAAATCCAAAACCTCTTGATATTTGCTTTGGTATAACAAGACTTTCGCAAGACGCATTCGTCCGATAAGTGCTATCTCAGGATTATCAGGATTATTTATCAATAGTCGTAATTCTATCGCAGCATCCTCATCACGACTTTGACTCATATAAAAATATGCCATTGCCAATCTAGCCTGATCAGCATATATAGAATCAGCATGATCGGTATAAATTTCTTCAGCAATTTTTGAGCCCGACTCTAAGTTATTTTCTGAGATTTCAACAGCTAGGGATTCATATAACGAAGAAGCCTTCAATTGATTGTCTAGTGCACTGGATTTCCATGTATTTGTTCCAGTTACACCTCCTATAACTAATGCGCCAAAAATAAGTATATAGAAGCGATTTTCACGCCACCATTCACGTATATATTGAATTTGTTCTTTTTCTGAGAGAAATTCATCCACGATTAAAGCCTTTTAAATTGAGAATTATAATTAATTATATTGATAGTTGATTGAAAATAATATCAGCCAAAGATTTTTTTAACTTCAGACAAAATATTTCCAAATGAAATTTTTACTTGATCTTCATTATTACGAAGAGGTTTTAAAGCAACTCGATTATCTTCCATCTCTTCCTGTCCGATAATTATCGCATAAATTGCCTGACTTTTATCAGCCCGTTTTAGTTGTGATTTAAAACTACCTCCACCCATGTTTAATTTGAATCTCAGAGTAGGGAAATTCTCACGTAATTCTTCTGCAAGATCAAAGCCTTTTTGAAGTGCAATATCACCATCAGTTACAATATAAATATGAGGGGCTGCAATAGCGATACGCTCATTTGAAATTTCATATAAGCTAACTAGCCTCTCAATTCCCATTGCCCAGCCCACAGCTGGTGTGGAGCGACCACCCAATTTCTCTGCCAGGCCATCATATCTTCCACCAGAACAAACTGCACCTTGAGCTCCTAAATCATCAGTTATCCATTCAAATACAGTTTTATTATAATAATCCAAACCACGAACCAATCTAGGGTTCACTGTATATTTAATGCCCGCATTATCCAGAAGATGTTTCAACATATTAAAATCTTTTTCTGACTCATCATCAAGATAATTAAGCATTACTGGCGCTTCTTTTATAATAGAGACCATCTCAGGATTCTTACTATCAAGTATTCTCAGGGGATTTGACCGAAGTCGATCAAGGCTGTTCTGATCTAACTTACTTTTATGCTCAGAAAAATATGTAATTAACTGATCTCGATAAATTGCCCTTGATTCCTGATTGCCTAATGAATTAATTTCCAACCTAAGATTCTTTAAATTGAGTGTTTTCCAGATCCTAGCACACATTATTATTAATTCTGCATCCACATCTGGGCCCTTATAACCCATAGCTTCAACATTAAATTGATAAAACTGTCGATACCGACCTTTTTGCGGTTTCTCGTAACGAAACATAGGGCCCATCGTCCATAACTTTTGCTGTTGATTATGTAACAAACCATTCGTAATACCTGCCCGAACCATACTAGCTGTTGCTTCTGGTCTTAGCGTAATACTTTCATCATTTCTATCCTTGAAGGTATACATCTCCTTTTCCACAATGTCAGTATCTGCACCAATGGATCTCTTGAATAATTCAGTTCGCTCTAGAAGTGGCAAGCGAATTTCGTTAAACCCATAAGACTCAACTATTTTCATTACATTCTGCTCAAGGTATCGCCAAGTCCCAATAACGTCAGGCAACAGATCGTTCATCCCTCTTATTGTTTTTGGTTTCATGGTTTCTCTCACAATTTTGATACTTTAAACCTAAGTACTTCATCTTGCCGTGATGTTCTTGGAAGCGGATAACTCTGATCATCAACACTTAAGCTAAGCACTTCTGTTGCTGCACCAAATAATACATCTAAAGGACCAGTCCCACTAACAATAACATTCCTATTAAGGTCACCTAAGTCATAAAAAAGTAGCTTGCCATTTACATCATATATTTCTGTCCAACACAATCCACTGTATTCTATTGCCAAGGTTAATCCTTCTGGCTCCAAGTAAAGAAGCTCAGAAATCTCAGTCACAGTTTCTTCAATGTCAATCAACTCAACCTCTTCCATTTCTGGAGCAAGATCTTGATCAATTATAGATTCTGACTTTTCTAATAATGTTTCTTCAATGTCAATCAACTCAACCTCTTCCATTTCTGGAGCAAGATCTTGATCAATTATAGATTCTGACTTTTCTATAATTATTTCTTCAGTCTCAGCAAAACTCACCTCATTAAGCATAGGTTCAATACTAGCTGCTTCGATATTTTCAATACTAGTGACTTGATTTACAGCGGGTTCTTTTTTTAATACCGAAGATACTAATAACCAAACTAGAAATAAAGTCAGCAGAGAGAAAATAATCATTAAAATTAATTTCGGTGTAAGGACATATTTACTCATACTTTCAACAGCTTTATTGACTATTGGGGCAGAGTTCTTATCTGGATTTATTTGGTTATAGCTATCTAGTAACAGGTCTTCTGATAGATCCAATAAATTTGCATATTGACGAAGATAACCTTTCACGAAAACAGAGGCACCTATCGCCTCGAAGTCATTACACTCAATCATCTCAATTACTGAAGCATTAATTCGCAACTCTTTGGCTATATCTTTTTCGCTAAGGCCCTTCGCTTGCCTGGTTTTCGCTAATAATTCACCGCAACTAACCTCATTATCGAGATTATTTTTATTATTAATTTCTTCAGTAATTTTACTCATTTAATACTCAACAGCATTATTTTAATTTTATAATACCACTGCCCTCCGTTTTTTCTCACTTAATCTAGTTAATACTTTATTGTTCACTTTACCAGCTAACTGGCCACATGCAGCATCAATATCATCGCCACGAGTTTTTCTTGTGGTCACTAATATTCCTAATTCTCGCAACTTAGATTGAAATTTTCTAATCTGCTCGGATGAGGAGCATTGATAATCACTTTCAGAAAACGGATTAAAAGGTATTAAATTCACTTTAGCTGGTTTATTTTTTAGAAGCTTTGCCAATTTTTTGGCATGTAAAATAGAGTCATTGATATCTTTTAACATTACATATTCAAACGTAATATAACGATTTGAATGTTTTTTAGCATACACCCAACATGCTTCAAGCAATTCAGCAATTGGATGGATCTTGTTGATAGGAACAAGTGTATCCCTTAGTTCATCTTCAGGTGCGTGCAAAGAAACTGCCAGAGAAACATTGCACTCATCGGCAAGGGAGTTAAGATTGGGTACAATTCCTGATGTACTTAGTGTAACTCGTCTTTTTGATAGGCCATAGGCATTATCCGACAAGAGAATTCGTAATGCTTTAAGCACATTTCTATAATTCGCTAATGGCTCACCCATGCCCATAAACACCACATTCGTGATTGCTGATAAGCCATTTTTCCTTTTTGGCAGCAAGCTATTTGCAAAACACACCTGAGAAATTATTTCAGAGGACGTAAGATTCCTATTGAAGCCTTGAAAGCCGGTAGCACAAAAAGAGCAATCTAATGCGCATCCAACTTGAGAGGAAATACATAGGGTTCCACGATCAGTTTCAGGAATAAAAACAGTTTCAATAGCTTGACCCACTCCAGAATTAAACAACCATTTTACTGTTCCATCATTAGATGAGGTTTCTGAAATAATCTCAGGAAGACTGATAGATGCAATTGATTTTAATTCATCCCTCAAAGTAATAGAGAGATCAGACATCAAATCGAAATCCACTACATATTTTTGATGCATCCATTGAAGAAGCTGCTTAGCACGAAATTTTTTATGCCCAAGATCTAAAAAGAAAACCTCTAGCTCATCCTGTGTTAGTCCTAATAAATTTTTCTTCAGCACTTGCATGATTATCCAACTTCATTGGATTATGTTCTGGTTCGCTCACATATTTCTTTAGCATCAAAAAAGTATCCAATTTCTTGGATGGCTGTCTCAGGTCCATCTGAGCCATGAACAATATTTTCTTCGATACTATCAGCAAAGTCAGCTCTAATTGATCCAGCAGCCGCATCTGATGGATTGGTAGCACCCATAATCTTTCGATTTGCATCTATCGCTGATTCCCCTTCAAGAGCTTGAACCATAACTGGACCAGAAGTCATATAACTAACCAAATCATTAAAAAATGGACGTTCGCTATGAACACTATAGAATCCCTCTGCTTGCTCTTTTGTGAGATGCATCATTTTAGCAGCAACTACTTGAAGCCCAGCTTTTTCAAAACGATTGTATATCTCACCTATGAGATTTTTTTGTACTCCATCTGGTTTAATAATTGAGAGTGTTTGCTCAATCGACATAATAACCACCTTTAAAATATAGTTAACAAAATAATATAAATTTATTTAAGAATTAATTAAATCGTATAAAATAGCAGTGTTCAAGGGCGAATAAATGCCACTAAATACTAAAACTTTCGCCGCACCCACATTCTCCAGAAATATTGGGATTGCGAAAACGAAATGTTTCATTTAGACCTTCTTTATAGAAATCAACCTCAGTACCATCTATCAAAGCCAAACTCGTCTTATCAACGATAATTTTAATATCATGATCTATAAATACCTGATCATCATCTTCAACTTTATCCGAGTAATTGATCACGTAAGCATAGCCATTACAGCCAGTTTTCTTTACTCCAATACGGAGATTTATGCCATTATCAAAATTTCTTCCAGAATAATTTTTTATTCTATCTACTGCTGCATTTGTAAGTGAAATTGCCATAACTTTTATATAAATAATTATTTCAGATCTAATTGTAACCTAATCTCATCCAAAACGTCTTCTAATAATAATATCAATGACATTTTTTCAACTGGGATTTGTAATAAGCTCTTCAGAATATCTAGATCCATTTTATTAAATTCATCGATTAATAAGCCTTCTATTCTCTCTGAAACCCATTCAATTGAAGCAATTGAATGAGGGCATCCATATATTCGATATCTAGCAGCAATAATTTTTTTTTCTTTTAATACACAAACAATCTGAGCTATCAATCCATCACTCAATGAGCCTTTGCTAACTTTAATGATCTCTCCTTCTGGGTATATAGAGTTATCTTTATAAGCGCCCCGAGTAAAAAGCTCTCGTGTCAACTCATTATAAGGCTCTAATTGATTTGATAAAAATTTACTCATATCAACTCATCCGGTGCGATTTCTCTCAAGTACCTAACAGCTTCATGATATTTATCTATAGCAATATCAATCTCTTCTATTGTTGTATTTCTATTAAAACTGAATCTTATGGCACTTTGAGCTTCGAGATCAGATCGACCTAAAGCTTTAAGAACAAATGATGGCTCATTATTTTTGGAATTACAGGCTGATCCATTTGCCACGCAGAGTGGTTCTAGCATCAATATCAAACTTTCGCCATCAATGCCATTTATGGAAACATTAAGAATACCAGGATATTTTGATTTAATTGTGCCATTAATTTCAATACCAGCTATACTTTTTATTCCATTCCACAGCCGTTTATGCAAATCTTGCATAATTAAATAATCATCTTCGCTTCTCTCCAAAGCCAATTCAGCAGCGACACCAAAACCAATAATTTGATGCACAGGGAGCGTTCCAGGACGAATCCACTTTTCTTGCTCACCACCATAATGTAAAGGAATGACACCGCAACCAGCTGCGCTTCGGATATAAAGTGCACCAACGCCTTGTGGGCCATAAAATTTATGTGCTGAAATAGACAATAAATCAATAGGTAATTGATCTAAATCTAATGATATTTTTCCAACAGATTGAGCTGCATCAGTATGGAAAAGTATGCCCTTCTCACGACATATCGAGCCAATTTCAACAATATCTTGAATAACTCCAGTTTCATTATTTACATGCATGATTGAAACGAGTTGTGTTTCTTTTTTTATTGCTTTATTTAGATCATCTATTTTTAAAAGACCATTAGAATCTGGAATTAATCTAGTTACCTCAAATCCCTCTTTTTCTAGATAATCAAAAGCGCCTAAAACAGCTTTATGCTCTGTTACCAGAGTAATAATATGACGTCCCAAGTGAGAACGAAATCTCGCTGCACCAATTATAGCTAAGTTATTAGATTCAGTAGCGCCTGAAGTCCAGGTTAAATTCTCTTTATCTGTATGCAATAAATTTGCAAGTTTTTGTCTGGCTTTTTCAATGTCATGCATGGCATTTCGGCCTACATAGTTTAACGATGATGGATTGCCAGTTACCTCAGCATTATTAAGACAAGTTGTCATTGCACTGACAACCCTCTTATCAATTGGCATCGTGGCTGCACTGTCCAGATAAATGAGACTGTTAGTCGCTCTTGTCATTCTTCAACTCTTTACTTTGATTGAATTCAAATGAGGAAATTATACCGCGTAGGATATTTATTTCATTTTTATCAGGAGATGCTTTCACAAAAAGGCGCCGAATACGGCGCATCAAGTGTCTTGGCTCATTAGGATTTAAAAATTCATTTTTAATTAGATGTGATTCTAAATGAATATAAAAATTTTCCATCTCATTGACCG
The DNA here is from genome assembly GCA_964275745.1 of uncultured Woeseiaceae bacterium. GTDB lineage: Bacteria > Pseudomonadota > Gammaproteobacteria > Steroidobacterales > Woeseiaceae > SP4260. Next base: position 12,479 of record CAXYCT010000016.1, read on the forward strand.
TAGCCATAGGTACTCCAGAATCAAAAATTGGTATTTTTTCTCCAACAATCTGCATACGTAATTCATAACAAAATATTTGCACTGCCATAGCTAGATTTAAAGAGCTGAAATCTGGATTAGTTGGAATATTCAATAAATAATTACAATGATCAAGACTGTCATTTTTAAGACCAGATTTCTCTGGGCCGAATACAATCGCAGTATAACTATCTTGAAAATCGGTAAGTATTTTTTTAACGCATTGCCTAGGCTCAATGCTTGGCCAATCTATTGATCTTGATCTAGCGCTAGCCCCAACCACAAGACTGCAATCCTTGATTGCCTCAACAAGAGTACTCACAACTGATGCGGACTCTAAAATATCCTCGGCACCAGAAGCTCTAGATATTGCATCTTCATGAGGAAAATTTAATGGATTAACTAAGACCAGCTCATAGAGGCCCATATTTTTCATTGCCCTTGCAACCGCGCCTATATTTCCAGGATGAGAGGTTTCAATTAGGATTATCTTTATTTTTAAATTCACACGCTTTTACTCATATAAATATATTATTTCATTATATCGTTATATCGTTCAATAAGGTCTGTTATTCTATATGCTCTGAGGCAAACAATAAAAGCCACAGATAATAGTTCTTTTTAAATCTAATGGAATCAAAAAAATGCATGCATTACTCAATGTCGCTGTTATAGCTGCCCATCGCGCTGGCGATTCATTAATTCGAAATCTTAATAAACTCGAAAAGATTAAATCCAAAGTAACGTTAAAAGGGCGCAATGATTTTGTTAGTGAAGCTGACGTAGTGGCTGAAAAGATAGCCATTGAAACTATTCTTAGACATTATCCTGATCACGCAATTCTCGCTGAAGAGAGTGGTCAACAAGGTGAGTCTGATTACTTATGGATAATAGATCCACTTGATGGAACGACTAATTTTTTACATGGATTTCCAAATTTTTGCGTTTCTATTGCACTCATGCATGAAAAAAAACTCATCCATGCTGCAGTTTATGACCCAATTCGCCAAGAACTTTTTACGGCTTCAGAGGGGCAAGGAGCTCAATTAGATGGGCGTAAAATAAGAGTAAGTGGCGAAAGAAATTTAAATCGAGCGCTAATTGGTACAGGCTTTCCTTACCGAGATTCTAATAAAGCTACCAAACCTTATATGAATATGCTGCAAATTGCGATCGAAGAAACTGCTGGAGTTCGACGTCCAGGTGCTGCAGCTCTAGATTTATGTTACGTGGCTGCTGGAAGACTCGATGCTTTTTGGGAGACAGGCCTAAGCATCTGGGATATAGCTGGTGGAGCATTAATCATTCAAGAAGCAGGAGGCATCATAAGTGGCTTAGATGGATCCAATAATTTTCTTGAACAAGGTCATGTACTAACTGGCTCACCCAGGATTCACTCTGCGTTAACAGAACTGTTCTCTAAAGAAACTGAAGCTATGTTCAAATAAAGGTTGATCTAATTAAGGGAGATCATCAATTAATTCAGGATTTTTTTCAGCAGGTAATAAATCTTTAGTATTCACATCTAGCATCAAAGCAACTGCGCCAGCGGTATATATAGAGGAGTAAGTGCCAATAATAATGCCTACTATTAAGGCGATGGAAAATGGCCTGACAGATTCACCACCAAGCAATAACAAAGCAATCAAAACTACAAGTGTAGTTACACCAGTAATAATAGTACGTGCCAGCATCTCATTGATTGAGATATTCATTGCCTCATCAGAGGCAACACCTCGTAATTTGATAAAATTTTCTCGGATTCGATCGAATGCTACAACAGTATCGTTTAAAGAATAGCCAATAACGGCTAATACAGCTGCCACAACTGTTAAATCAAATTCAAACCCAAACAAAGAAAAGAAGCCAACTGTAATAATCACATCATGACCTAAAGCACAAACTGCACCTGCAGCAAATTTCCACTGAAAGCGAAACATTACGTAAGCAAAAATCATAAGAAGGGCAAAGATCATAGCTAAGCCACCTTGCTCTGTTAAATCTTTACCTACCTGTGGGCCAACAAACTCAACTCTTCTCAAGTCTACACCAGGTTCATCTGCAGCTAATAAGTTACGTAAACGATCTCGAATATCATTTGGGTTACCCTCTTGTTGAGGTGGCAATCTCAATAAAACATCTTTTTCAGAGCCAAAGCTTTGAACCTGAACATCTTTGAACCCATCATTGACTAGGAGTGATCGTATTTTTGGCAAGTCGGCATCATCAGGATAACCAACTTCAAGCAATACACCACCAGTAAAATCTATACCCAAATCTAGTCCACGAGTACTCAGGGAAATCAAAGAAACCATTACCATTAATACCGATAAACCAATCGCTATTTTTCTTCTAGTGATACCAAGAAAATTTATGGTAGTTTTTTTGGTTATAAATTGCATTTACTGTCCTATATTGGAAGTTTCTTGAGGCGTCTATTACCAAAGATGAGATTCACAATAGTCCGTGTCCCAATAATTGATGTAAACATAGACGTAATGATGCCTAGAGATAATGTAATCGCGAACCCTTTTATTGGTCCTGTCCCAAAAGCAAATAAGACTATAGCTGCTATTAGTGTTGTTATATTTGCATCAGATATTGAGGATAATGCTTTATCATATCCTGCACTGATACTATTTTGAGCAGTCCCACCAGCTGCAAGTTCTTCTCTAATTCTTTCAAAAATTAGTACATTTGCATCTACAGCCATGCCAACCGTGAGCACAATACCAGCAATTCCTGGCAACGTTAGTGAAGCTTGTAGTAAAGATAACAATGCAACTATGAAGATTAAATTGGAAAATAATGCGATATTGGCGATCATTCCAAACCATCTATAATATAAAGCCATAAAAAATACGACAGCCATAAAACCGATCGTAACTGCACTAAAACCTCGATCAATATTATCTTGACCCAAACTTGGACCTATAGTTCTTTCTTCGATTTTGAATACAGGAGCTGCTAATGCTCCAGCTCTCAATAATAAGGCTAACTCCCTAGCTTCTATAGGAGTCAATCCCGTGATTTGAAAGCGATCTTTAAAAATACCTCGGATGGTAGCAGTACTGATTATTTCCTCTGTTTTTATTATTCTTGTATTAACGACACCATTTTCCATTTCAGAAACTCGTCGAGTCTCTATGAATACAGTGGACATTGGTTTATTGAGATTTTCACGAGTAGTTTTTAACATACTCTCACCACCAGCGGCATCTAACGTTATAAATACGGCTGGCTGTCCCTGACTAAATCCAGATTCAGCATCTATAATTTGATCACCAGAAGCAATAATCTCTCTTCTTAAATTTTGCGAGGGAACCCCTGGTCTTCCCGAATAACGTCTAGAACCAGGAAAATTTCCACCATTATCGGCTAAATGAAATTCAAGTGTTGCTGTAGCGGTTAAAATATCATCCAGACGATTTGGGTCTTGTACTCCAGGCAATTGAACTACAATTCGATCCACTCCTTGTCTCTGCACTAGAGGCTCAGCAACACCCAACTGATTAACTCTATTTCTTAATGTTGTAATGTTTTGCTCAATAGCAAAATCTTGACGAGCTTTAATCTGTGTTTCAGTCATTCTTAAGCGAAATGAATTTTCATCAGTGCCATCCAAGACTAACAAGTCAGGGTCAACTTCAGTAAGAATAGTGCGTGCTTTTTCTAGATCAGCTTTATCCCTAACGCGTACCAAAATATCAGAATTAATTAAATCCACACGGCTTCTCAACTTTGCTTCTCGAAGCAAGTCAGAAAAACTTTGTTGATACAAAGTCAATCTAGTTTCGATTGCTGTTTTCATATCCACTTCTAAAAGAAAATAAACACCACCTCTTAAATCTAGTCCTAGACTCATTGGTCTAATACCAATATTTCGCAACCAATCTGGCAAATTGGGTGTCAATGTATAGGCAATACTTTTTCGCTCATTGTATCTATTTCTAAGGCGCTGTCCTGCATTCGTTTGATCTACAGGATCCTCAAAAAGAACGATCGCCCTTCCATCTTCAATATAACTAGCAATGGGTGGTAACCTTATATCACCAAGAGATTCCATGACTTCTTGAAGCTGAATTTCATCAAAATCTGACCCATCTGCATTTACTACTTGAACAGAAGGAACGCTGCTATATATATTTGGTAAAGCAAGTATGCCGCCTAAAAGAAAAATTACTAATACCAGCAAATTCAACCATGATGGGTAACGATTCATTAGTTTACTTTTTAAGCGGCATCAATTGTCCCTTTTGGGACAATTGCAGAAATAGATGATTTTTGAATTTTAATCTCAACATCTTTTGCTATTTCGAGCGTAGCATAATGTTCGCTGACTGCGGTCACCTTAGACAGCAATCCACCTGTAGTCATCACCTCATCACCAGCAGATAATGCCTGAACAAGTTCAGCATGAGCTTTTTGTCGCTTCTGTTGCGGCCGGATAAGCAAAAAGTAAAAGACAATAAAAATTGCTGCCATTGGCAATAAGAAACCAAAAGTATCAGCAGCGCCAGCAGCGCTCTGACCATATGCATTACTAATTAGAAAGTTCATAATTCAAATCTTTTTATAAGTTAAATTTAATAGTCTGAATATTATACAACAAGAATTACCACGAAGTATGTTCAATATTTTTTATTGTGGTAATACTCAACTATCTTTCTTTGGATATATTGAACGCAAATGTTCAATATAGACTTCTAAGCTACCCGCTTTAATGTTCTCTCTGATTTTATTCATAACTGATTGATAGTAATGTAAATTATGAATGGTAGATAATCTTGATCCAAGCATTTCTTTCGATTTTTCAAGGTGCCTCAAATAAGCCAAACTATAATTTTCACAAGTGTAACAATTGCACTCTGGATCTAGAGCTTTAGTATTGTTTGCGTAAGCAGCATTTCTAATCTTAACTACCCCTCGATGGGTAAATAAATGTCCATTTCTTGCATGCCTAGTTGGGATTACGCAATCAAACATATCAATCCCTAGTTTAACAGATTCTGCAATATCAACTGGGGTACCAACACCCATTAAATATCGGGGTTTATTTTCCTCCATTTGTGGAATGACATCTCTGAGAACTCTGAGTCTTTCTGATTCAGTTTCACCTACGGCTAATCCACCAATAGCATAACCATCAAAATTTAATTTCTTTAAAGCTCTTAATGATTCCAGTCTAAGTTCTTTGTACATTCCGCCTTGAATGATGCCAAAAATCGCCTCGCCACGTGAGGGATCTTTTTTGCGTAATTCTTCGAAACGTTGTTTGGATCGCTCCGCCCATCTTAGGGAGAGCTCCATGGATTGTTTGGCTATTCTTTCACTTGCTGGATATTTCGTGCACTCATCAAAGATCATGGTGATATCAGAATTCAAGTCATGTTGAATATCCATTGATATCTCTGGCGACAGAAATATCTCACTACCATCGATGGGAGAACGAAAAGTGACACCTTCCTCAGAAATTGTTCTTAATGAGGCTAATGAGAAAACTTGAAAGCCCCCAGAATCAGTAAGTATAGGTCCCTTCCAATTCATAAATTCATGTAATCCTCCATGTTCTTTTATGATACCTGGACCCGGCCTAAGCATAAGATGAAAAGTATTTCCAAGAATAATATCAGCATTAGATTTAGCCACTTCATGAGGAGTCACACTCTTTACTGCACCATAAGTACCCACAGGCATAAATGCTGGTGTACTTATCTTTCCTTTTTTTAGTGAGATTGAGCCTACTCTGGCAAGATTATTCGTGAATTCAATGGAATACTTCATTACAATCCTTCAGGTAAAATTAACATTGCATCGCCGTAACTAAAGAAACGAAATTTATTCTCTATGGCATATTGATAAGCTTCAAATATTAATTCTTTTCCAGCCATAGCAGCTACCAACATTAAAAGTGATGATTTTGGTAGATGAAAGTTTGTTAACAAGCCATCTGCTAACTTAAAACTATAGCCAGGTTTAATAAAAATATCTGTTTCGCCACACCAAGGCTCAACCCCTAAATTGCTAGCGGCTGTCTCAATTGTCCTCATGCTGGTAGTCCCAACTGGAATTACTCTACCATTCCGTGATTTTGCATTCTCGATAGCCATGCATACTTTTTTATCTAATCTTGCAAATTCACTGTGAAGCGAATTTTTTTCTATATCCTCTTCTCTTAAGGTTTGAAATGTCCCTGCACCTACATGAAGCGTTATGTGGGAAGAGTTAATCATATTATCTTTTAACTCCTCAAGCATACTGAAATCAAAGTGCAAGCCAGCAGTAGGTGCCGCAACTGCACCCTTCTCTTTTGCGTATACAGTTTGATATCTCTCCTCATCGATTATTTCAGCTGAACGACTAAGGTAAGGTGGGATTGGAAGCTCTCCATAACTCTCAATAAAACTATCCACCTCTATAGAAAATCGTAATTCATACATTCCGTTGACATTACCAAGTACCTCAACCTTGCACTCGCCTTCCAATAAAATCAAAGTACCTTTTTTTGGACTTTTATTAGCACGAATATGCGCAATAACATCATACTTGTTGATGATTCTTTCAATTAAAATTTCAACTTTTCCACCAGTTATTTTTTTTCCAAATAAACGCGCCTTCATCACCTTAGTATTATTAAATATCATTAAGTCATGCGGTCTTAAAAATTGTGATAAGCATGAAAATCGAGATTCTATTATTTCATTTTGCGCGCAATCAAGAATAAGTAAGCGACTGTCACGGCGCCTTTTAGATGGATGCTTAGCAATTAGATTATCAGGTAGATGATAATCAAAATCGGATAATTGCATTTTCTAATCTCATTGTTCTTTAAATTCTCTATAAAAATTAATTATAATTCAGAATATGAATCCAATGCATGTCTTTAGTTATGGGTGAACAAAAAAGCAACAGTAGAATCCAGAATCAATTTACGTCAAAATAGAGGCTGAATAAATAAACTTCTTATATTATATAAATATTGCCGGGATGGCGGAACTGGTAGACGCGCCGGATTCAAAATCCGGTTCTGGAAACAGAGTGCGAGTTCGATTCTCGCTCCCGGCACCACTTGAAGATGTGATTAACTATGATGAACTATTGTGCTGAGTGTGGTTCCAAGACTCTAATAAAAATTCCAAAAGGCGACAATCGAGAACGTATAGTTTGTCCAGAATGTAAAATTGTCCATTACCAAAATCCTAAAATTGTTGTTGGATGTATTCCTGTAATCAAAGATAAAATACTGCTATGCAAGAGAGCTATTGAGCCGCGATATGGGTATTGGACTATCCCAGCTGGCTTTATGGAGTTAGAAGAAACAATGCAAGAGGGTGCCATCAGAGAAACCAAAGAAGAAGCTTGCGCAGACGTTCAGATTGGTCATCTATTTGCCTCAGTTGATGTAGTAAGAGTTGGGCAAGTTCATATCTTTTTTACAGCCACACTAAAGAGTTCTTTCGCTGCGGGAGAAGAAAGTTTGGATGTTAAGTTATTTAGTAAAGATGAGATCCCTTGGAATGAAATGGCATTCGAAAGTGGCATATTTGCACTTAAAAAATTCTACGAAGACCAGGGAGTCAATAATGGCGTTCACTCTCTTAAAATTGATCACAAAAACCTAAAGCTAAGTTAATTACTTGACGATATTATCCTCGATAATTCCGTTGCAGAGACATAACCATTTACCATCGTCCCGTCCTCCAAAACAATAGCAGGAGTACCTTGAAGCCCAACAACCTGTCCCAGCATATAATTCTCACTTATGGAAGATGAGTCACAATCTCTAGAATCAAATTTTTGATCGATTTTAGCTAATGTTAGAGCTTTATTTCTATCATTAGAACACCAAATCTGTTCAGCAATTACCCAAGATTCACTTTGCGGCCCATTACGCGGGTATAGTAAATATCTAACTTCAATCCCAGCATCAAGGTAGTCATCAATCTGACTGTGTAAGCGCCGGCAAAAAGTGCAGTCCACATCTGTAAAAATTGTTACTGCATGAGATTTTTTATCTGATGCGAAAATGATCATACTATCGAGTGGATAAGCAGAGACAGCCTCTCTCCTCGAATCATTCCTAATGCCTTCTGAGAGATTTATTTGTGTTTCTAAATTATACATATCGCCTTGTATTAAATGACGGCCATCCTCAGAAATATAAGCAATATAAGCGCCTCTTTTAATAGTATACCAGCCCTCAACCGGACTTTTCAAAACTTGATCAGCTTTAATATCACTACTCATGTTAGTCACAATTTTACGGATTTCTTGTAAGCCAATATCATCACCAAAGGTCACTATTGGTAAAAAAATTGACAGTAAAACTGACAGTAGTAATTGTGAAATTTTATTCTTTAACCATTCCATCTCAATCGTGCTCCTTTTGAAGGATAATCATCAACTTAATTTCTAATAAAAGCAATCAAAAGCATAATCCAATCTTGAATATAAAACCCAGCTATCCTCGAGGATGATGCTCACCATGTAAATCTTTCAACCTCTCTCTAGCCACATGTGTATATATCTGCGTAGTAGATAAATCACTATGTCCTAATAGTAATTGAACCACTCTCAGATCTGCACCATGATTTAATAAATGAGTAGCAAAAGCATGCCTCAAGCCATGAGGAGATATGGTCTTTTTGATGCCAGCTAATTTCGAGTATCGTTTAATTGCATACCAAAATGCCTGCCTGGACATACATTGCCCTCTTTTTGTTGGAAATAAAAAATCAATTTGCTGTTTACGTAAGATAGTTTTTCGTGACGTATCAATGAAATCTTGTAACCAATTTGCAGATTCTTCACCCAAAGGGACTAAACGCTCTCGATCTCCTTTACCAATAACTCTGACTACCCCTTGATTGAAATTTACTTGTGATAATTTCAATGAAATTAATTCAGAGACTCTTAGTCCTGTCGCATACATGAGTTCAAGCATTGCTCTGTCTCGATGGCCAATCACATCATTAATATTAGGTGCTTGTAAAAGTTCATTCACCTCATCTTCAGTGAGAGTTCTTGGCAGGGTTCTTCCTATTCGGGGCATATCAATATCAAGAGTTGGGTCAATTTTGATTTGATTGGTCCTAAGTAAGAATTGAAAAAAAGCACGATAACTAGATATTTGTCTCGCTGTTGTTCTTGCTTTAATACCAGATGCGACCCTTTTTGATACAAAGCTCAGTACGTCAGATTTTCTTGCCTGATTAATTTCTATATCGTAATGAGAAAGTTCATGAGCAAGCAATCTCAAATCTACCCTATAAGCACTTAAAGTGTTGGCTGATAGACCTCGCTCTGTCCAAATCGAATCTAAAAATTTATCAATACTCACATTTGATTTATTGAATAATTTTGTGTTGGCCACTATTTTTTGATCTCTAGTATCCATGATCTATTGTAAACATTATTTATACAGATAATTAATACTACTTAAATTCACACAATTTACTTAAAAAAATATAATATAAAGAATAAATCAAAAAAAACTCATTATTAAATTCAAACAAATGTCGTCTAAATATAATCTCTTCTCACTAATATATGGTGCTTATACTTGGATGATTTTCTTTCTTTGTCTTATTTTAGCTTTGATTGGCGTCAGTATAATTCCTACATTAAATTTAAGACGGCGCTGGGTAAAGAAAACCGCTCGTTTAATCTTCATTTTATGTGGCATAAAAATGGATATTGATGGACTAAAAAATATCCCTGAAGGTCGAGTTCTGCTAGTTGCAAACCATGCCAGTTATCTTGATGGGGTTATCTTGCATGCCGCTCTCCCCACAAAATTTACATTTGTCATCAAAAGTGAAATGCAGTCTGTACCTATTGCAAATTATTTATTCAAACGAGTTGGCTCACGATTTGTAGAACGATTCAAGCCTCAAGGAAGTTTTAGAGATGCTAGAAAATTAATTAGGGCGGCATCTAATGGAGAATCATTGGCTATATTTCCTGAAGGGACCTTTACTGAGCTGCCTGGACTGGATAAATTTCGAGCGGGCGCTTTTGCTTCAGCAATTAAATCAAATATACCCCTAGTTCCACTTGTAATAATAGGATCTAGAAAAATCCTACCGGCTGATAAATATCTCCCATGCTCAGGAGATATAAATATAAAAATACTCAATGCTATAACTCCTGGAAGTATTGCTTTTAATTCAAGCAGGGAATTGGCTAATCTATCCAGACTTAAAATTTTAGAGGTTTTAAATGAACCTGACTTAACACTCAAGACTAACGAAAACGATAATTAATAAGTTATAATTAAATAATTAAACGATCTTAAGGAATATTTGAATTATGGATATAACAAGCTCAAAAGCAATCATTTCTGGCGGCGCATCAGGACTTGGTTTAAAAACTGCTGAAAAAATAATTAACTCAGGTGGAATGGTTGTTTTAATGGATTTAAATACCGAACAAGGTAATGAAAATGCAAAAAAATTAGGTAATCGAGCTTTATTCATAAATACTGATGTCACCTCTGAAAGTGAAGTTCAGAATGCTATTAGTAAGGCTAATAGATTTATGGAAGGAATTACCTTAGCGGTAAGTTGCGCTGGAGTGGTTGGTGCTGCAAGAGCTCTTGGAAGAGAAAAACCAATGCCTATAGAATTTTTCTCGCAGACTATAAAAGTCAATCTTATTGGTTCTTTTCTAATATCTAAAGAAGCAGCAAATATCATGCAAAATAACTCTCCAAATACAGATGGAGAGAGAGGTTTGATCATTAATACAGCATCTGTTGCTGCATTTGAGGGTCAAATTGGTCAAGCAGCTTATTCTGCATCAAAAGGTGGTATCGTTGGAATGACACTCCCATTGGCACGTGAATTTGCAAGAATAGGAGTACGGGTAAATACCATAGCACCAGGTATATTTATGACTCCCATGGTAGCTGGAATGACCGAAGAGCTTCAGAATTCACTTGGAAAGCAGGTGCCTTTTCCACCTCGTCTTGGGCGCCCAGAGGAATATGCTGATCTGGTTGAATCCATTTATCGTAATGCCATGATTAATGGCGAGACAATTCGTTTGGATGGCGCAATAAGGATGCAGCCCAAGTAAAACTATTTACATTCCTGAATAATTTGGACCACCGCCACCCTCAGGGACAGACCAAACAATATTTTGTGAAGGGTCCTTAATATCACATGTTTTACAATGCACACAGTTTTGTGCATTTATTTGAAATTTTGGCGTGTCATTTTCAATTAATACTTCATAGACACCTGCTGGGCAGTATCTTTGAGCAGGCTCATCAAACATAGGAAGATTATATTTTATTGGAATCTCATCATCTTTTAGCTTTAAATGAGAAGGTTGATCCTCTTCATGGTTGGTGCTCGATAGAAATACTGACGAAAGCCGATCAAAACTGATTTTACCATCAGGTTTTGGATATTCTATAGCTTTAATGTCTTTTTTTAGCCTAAGTGATTCATGATCAGGAACACTATTATGCCAAGTAAAAGGGAATTTACCCTGCATAATATTTTGATCAATAAATGCAAAAGCCCCTCCTATTAAAGTTCCAAATTTATTTAATGCTGGCCCAAAATTTCTAGATTGATAGAGCTCATCATACAGCCATGATGATTTATACTTATTCTCATAACCGACTAAATCAGAAGATTCAACAGTCTCTTTAGATAAATTCTCAAAAATACTTTCTGCAACTAGTGTTCCACTTTTTATTGCTGTATGTGCTCCTTTTATTTTTGCACCGTTCAAAAATCCTGCATCACAACCAATCAACGCTCCTCCAGGAAACGATAACTTAGGTAAGGATTGCAAGCCTCCTTTATTAACAGCACGAGCACCATAAGATATTCTTTTTCCTTTGACGAGATATTTCGCGATCTTTGGATGATGCTTCCATCGCTGAAATTCATCAAATGGAGATAAACTTGGATTCTTGTAATTTAAAGCAATAATTAAGCCTAAGAAGATTTGGTTATTCGCTGCGTGATAAAGAAAACCACCACCCTCAGTATGAGTATCAAGTGGCCATCCAGTGGTATGAACAACAAGTCCCTCTTCATGAAGCATTGGATCTATCTCCCATACTTCTTTTAGGCCTATGCCGTAATGCTGAGGATCAGCATCGGCTCTCAAGCTAAAATGTTTAATAAGCTCTTCACCAAGATTTCCTCTACACCCTTCAGCAAAAATTGTATATTTTCCCCTAAGCTCATAACCTGCTTGAAAGGAATCTTTCTTCTTACCATCAGCGCCCACTCCCATATCGCTGGTGGCAACACCTACAACAGTATTATTGTCATCGAAAAGGACCTCAGATGCTGCAAAACCTGGAAATAAATTCACCCCAAGATCCTCTGCTTTTTCTGCCAACCATTGGCATAATCTCCCAAGGCTAATAATATAATTACCTTTATTGTGCATTGTCTTTGGAACAAATAGATTTGGAATTCTAAAAGCATTATTTTCACCTGAAAGATAGTGCATTACATCTTTTGTGACAGCGGTATTTACTGGTGCTCCTTCAGACTTCCAATTGGGGAATAACTCATCTAGACCAGTGGTCTCAAAAACATTACCAGAAAGGATGTGTGCACCAATTTCAGAACCTTTTTCCACTACTACTATAGATAAATCCATATTATTTTCAGTTGAAAGCTGCATTAATCTGCAAGCAGCAGATAGCCCTGATGGACCACCACCCACTATCACGACATCAAAATCCATCGATTCTCTTTCGTTTACTTCATTCATATTATCTGAATTATTTGACCGTTATTATGAGACTTCGTATTCTAACATTTTATAAATAATGCAAGAAAATATTTAATTATTTCGCAGCTACTTCAAAATCTTTCTTCATAGTGTATTTTTTATAAAAGCATATATTTCAATAATTTATTGTTTATATGATTTTGTTAACCGTCTTAAATTCTGACTTATTAATAATGTAACATTATTTTTTATAGATACGAGACCAATAATATAAATTAGTATCCCTTGAAAGCATATTCATTTTTATTTTCTAATTGTATCCAACTCAATCATTATTAAACAGATAGATGATAGTTATATTAGTTACTTGCGATTCTTTATTCTTTCTTTTGTTAGGTTTATTATAAAGTTATAGTAGATAAAATTTCTAATCCAAAAAAAAGCTTATTTAAAAATATAATTATAAGAATGGAACCCCTTGGATATTCATAAAGCCTATTTAACTACTCCCGGTATCAAAAAAGATCGATCTCAAATTGATATTCTTAATAAACTGCTTAAGCTTCAGTCGCAACTAGTATCATCAAAAAATAAAGCCTCGTTTATTCAAAAATATATTCAACCCACACCCTTAATCAAGGGAATCTATTTATGGGGGGACGTGGGGAGAGGCAAAACATTTTTAATGGATTTATTTTTCAACACCCTAAATATCAAGAAAAAAAGAAGGGTCCACTTTCATCGTATGATGAATGAAGTTAAAAATGAGCTTGCTAAAATACCAAAAACTGAAGATCCGATGAAAATGCTGACTAAAAAAATAAGCAGCAATGTTGATGTATTATGTTTTGATGAATTTTTTATTGAGGATATAGCCGATGCCATGCTTATGTATAAGTTTCTTGAGGGTCTATTTGATCAGGGAGTAACTATGATAGTTACATCCAATAGTCACCCAGATAATCTTTATAAAAATGGACTGCAACGAGAGCGATTTGTTAAAGCAATCGATTTAATAAGCGCGAATACTGAAATCATTAATATTTCAAAAGGTATAGATTTTCGATTATCAAATAAGCCATCTAACTTGAATTTTGGATCTATACACAATGAAAAAGTAACCAACTACTCACTAGCTACTTTAAATCAATTTCGCCCATGAGTAATTTAGAAAATATTCAAATATTAATTAATGACCGCTATATTAAAAGTATTTTATCTGCGGAAACTATTATTTGGTTTGATTTTAAATCCATTTTTTCTACTAATAGAAGTGTTATGGACTATATCGAGATAGCAAAACAATACCAAACTGTCATTATTTCTGAAATCCCTGTCCTTACTAAAAATATGGAGAATGAAGCCAGGCGATTTATTGCCTTGATAGACGAATTCTATGAAAGAAACGTAAAGCTAATTTATACTAGTGAAATCTCTTTTGAAAAATTATATCAAGGAAAAAACTGGTTTTCGAATATGAACGAACAAAAAGCAGATTAAGTGAAATGGCATCTCAGAAATATATAGAATTAGCTCATAAACCATAAATTTTGATTATGTTACGTATAACGAGACACTTTTTTGTCAAGGATTGAAAAGATACAGGACTGAAATGCTTTGGCATATTAGAATTACATAACAGATTTATTTTTCCAACTCTGAGAGAATCATAACTATGAGTACAGAACAAACTATCAATAGAAACTTAGTGCTTGAAGATTTTCTTCCTTTTCAGCTCTCAACACTCTCCTATTCAGTAACAAACTCAATTGCTACTCTTTATAATAATCACTTTAATTTATCCATTCCTGAATGGCGCATTATTGTTGTGGTTGGGCATACTCCAAACCTTTCTGCTATGGATGTGTCAAAACGAACCTCAATGGATAAAGTGGCTGTTAGTCGTGCTCTCAATAAGTTGATTGAAAATAAACAAATAGACAGAAAGTTTGAAACAGAAGATCGAAGACGATCAGTTCTTAAACTGACCGAGAAAGGTCAGCATATTCATAAAAAGCTTTCAAAGTTGCTCTTCAGATCGAGAAAATCTTAACCGAAGAACTTAATGATGAAGAAGTATCTGTAATTAACAAAGTTTTTGATAAACTAACAAAAAGAACTGAATTATTTACAGAGATTAATGTTGATTAAATATAAAAAAAATCATGACAACTAAACTAATTCTTATCCGACATGGTCAAAGTGAATGGAATCTCAAAAATTTATTTACTGGGTGGACTGATGTCGAATTAACTAAAAAAGGTCGCTCAGAGGCAAAGAATGCAGGCAAAATTATTGCAAATCTTGATTTTGATATAGATATAGCTTTTACATCCCTTTTGAAACGGGCTATACATACATTGTGGATTATTTTAGATGAAATTGATCGACCTTGCTTCCAGTGACTCGAGACTGGAGACTAAATGAGCGGCATTATGGTGCTTTACAAGGATTAGATAAATCAGAAACAACAAAGAAATATGGTGAAGAGCAAGTACAAATATGGCGACGAAGCTATGATATAGAGCCACCAGCATTATCTGATGATGATAAAAGACACCCAATAAAAGACCTGCGTTATAAAGAGATAGATAACCTTCCAACGACAGAATCGTTGGCAACAACATTAACTCGTGTCCAAGAATCCTGGGAGGACATGATACTGCCAGCACTAAAAAATAATAAAAATATTCTCATTACTGCCCACGGTAATAGTCTCAGAGCACTAGTTAAAATGCTTGATGATATTTCGGAAGAAGAAATAACGGAATTTAATATTCCTACAGGTGTTCCAATTCTCTATCACCTGGATGAGTATCAAAAACCACTATCCCGAGAGTTTCTAGGCGATCCAAAGAGTATTGCAAAAGCAATGCAATCAGTCGCTAATCAAGCAAACGACAATTAATTTCTAACAATCAGGAAAGGTGTAGCCTAGGATCTGTTGGGGGAATATTCCCTCGATCTGGATTCAGAAGCCTTATCATACCCTCCTGAACAACAGATGCTAGAAGTGTGCCATCTTGTTTAAAAAACTGGCCGCGAGCAAAACCTCTAGCATTCGATGCATTGGGACTTTCTGAAGAATATAATAACCATTCATCAACACGACAATGGCGGTGCATCCATAAAGCGTGATCTAAGCTAGCTATTTGAATACCATTACCACCGAAAGGAATTCCAAAGCCATGCGGTCTGAGGCTCGTCCCTAGTAACTGAAAGTCAGAAACGTAAGCCAATAAACACTGATGCAAATGGTCATCATTAGGCAATTCATTTACTGCCTTAATCCAAACATGGTTAACGGGAGGCAATTTACCTGGGTTAAAAATATCAACAGGCTGAACTGGTCTAAATTCGAATGGTCGTTCACTAGTAAGAAATTTTTTCCAATTTTTTGGAATTTTATCTTCAATAACAGACATTAACTCAGACATGTTTTTTAAATTATCAGGACCTTCTACGTCTGGCATTTTATTTTGATGATTCAAGCCATCTTCATCCTTATGAAAAGATGCCGCAAGATTGAATATAGGTCTGCCATGCTGAATCGCAACTACCCTTCTTACAGAAAAACTACCTCCATCTCTAGAGCGATCAACTTCATAAATTATTGGTGATTCCATATCACCACGTCTCAAAAAATAAGCATGCAACGAATGAGCGATTCGATCCTCTTCGATGGTCCTTTGAGCTGCAGAAAGGGCTTGTGCAACAACCTGACCTCCAAAAACCTGAGCGCTACCAATATCCCTGCTGTCTCCACGAAAAATGTTTTCCTCAATACGCTCTAGTTTGAGTAGATTAATCAAGTCATCGAGTACGGGTTGCACTGTTATCTCACATTTTCATTTAATTTTATAATTTGAAGTCTATAAATTGTTCACGTAAAGCAGTTTTCTTTATTTTTCCAGTAGCCGTGTGTGGAATTTCTTCTATAAAAATAACATCGTCAGGCATCCACCATTTGGCGATTTTACCCTCAAGAAAAGACAGTATATCTTGCTTATCAACACTCGCACCTTTAGCTTTTACTACAATAAGTATAGGTCTTTCTGTCCATTTCTCATGCGCCACACCAATGACTGCAGCTTCTGCCACTTCGGGATGACCCATAGCAGTATTTTCAATCTCTATTGAGCTAATCCATTCACCACCAGACTTAATAACGTCTTTAGTTCTATCCGTTATTTGCATATAACCTTCTGGATCAATTTTGGCAACATCACCAGTATCAAACCAGCCATCACTAGAATGAGCATCTGCACTGCCATCTAGTTTGTAGTAATCACTGCAAACCCAGGGTCCTCTTACTTGTAAAGCACCAAAGGCAACTCCATCCCAAGGTAATATTGTTTGATTGTCATCCACTATCCTCATTTCTACTCCAAACATACCTCTACCTTGTTTAGTCTGTAAAGCAATGATTTCATCATGCGTTAGATCCTCCATCCCATGCTTCATTGACATAACTGTTCCAAGTGGAGTCATTTCGGTCATCCCCCAAGCCTGCTGAACAAAGACATCATGATTATCATGAAAATCTCGAATCATTGATTCAGGCACAGCTGCGCCTCCAATTATGGTTCGCTGCAGACTATTTAACTTTAGATTATTTTTAGCAGCATACTGCAATAATACCAACCAAACGGTGGGTACTCCGAGTGAGACCGTGACTTTTTCTTCTTCCATCAAGTTATACAACGTTTCACCATCAGCCATTTTAGCACCAGGATAGACTATCTTTGCACCAACCATCATGGCTCCGTATGGAGACCCCCAAGAATTAACATGAAATAAGGGTACCACTGGCAATACGCAGTCACGATTTGATAAATTCATAGCATCAGGAGCAATTAATGCATAGGCATGTAAGATTGTAGCGCGATGATTATACATAACGCCCTTGGGATCCCCGGTAGTGCCTGAAGTATAGCAAAGGCCCATCGCTGCTCTTTCATCTAGTAAAGGCCATTCATATTGATCACTTTCGTCTTTAATAAGCGCCTCATAAGAAATGACATTTTTCAAAGTGGTATCTTTAATTGAATCCTCATCACCCATTACTATAAAACCTTTTACATCTGAAATTTGCGGAGCAATTTTCTCTATTAAAGGAATGAACATAGGATCTATCATCAGCCATTTGTCCTCGGCATGATTAATCATGAATATAATTTGCTCTGGAAAAAGTCGGGGATTTATTGTGTGACAAACATAACCGGCGCCACCAATCGCATAATAGGACTCGAGATGCCGATAATCATTCCAAGCCATTGTTGCGACTCTATCACCTTGAGATAACCCTAATCTTTCGAGTGCATTGGCTAATTTTCTTACTCGTTGAAAGCACTCTCCATAGGTATAACGATGCAATGATTCGTTGGTAGTAACAGAAACAATCTCACGATCATGAAAATTAATATCTGCATGCTCTACGATTGAAGAAATTAATAAAGGGGTGTCCATCATTAAGCCATGCATAAATTTTTCTCCTTACAACTTTTTATAAATTTTTTTATATTCCAATATAAATCTCATCTTAATTTAAATTAGACTTGATAAATATCCTATTATTTTGTGACCAATAAAACTAGCATTTCGACAATACACGCTGGTTTCTTCTTTCCTTTTATATCAATAGTAATTTTTGATAATAATTGCATCATACCGCCTCTTTTTTTTGCCTTTATTAGGCTTCCTCTTGCCCTAACTTTGTCGCCCTCAGAAACAGCTGCATAGAATCTTACTTTATTACAACCAAAATTGATCATTTGTTCTAAATTGCTAACTTCAATAAAGCTCTTTGTTAAATTAGGTATTAAAGATAAAGTAAGATAGCCATGAGCAATTGTTTTCCCCTCAGGTAATTCCATAGCCGCTCGAGCTTGGTCTATATGGATCCATTGATCATCTCCCGTGGCAGATGCAAATTTATCAATACGAGCTTGATCTATAACCACCCAATCAGATACGCCAACCTCACGTCCTTCTAATGCTTTTGCATCCTCTATTGAATTAATTACATACAAAATGAATCCTTGGTTTATGAATAAAAATTGCTGATATCACGATTAATTCAAAACAAATTACTTAACTGAAGCACATCGCTCACAATTAACCCAGCCAGAATCACCATTTTTATAATATTCTTTTTTCCATATTGGTAACCGTATCTTTATGTTATCGATAATATATCGACAAGCATCAAATGCCTCATTTCTATGTACCGCTGAAACACCTACCCAGACAGCACAATCACCTATATCCAATAAGCCACTTCTATGAATAGAACAAGCATCTAGGATATCGAACTGAGATTTTGCTTCCTCTATAATTTTATTACCTTCCGATTCAGCAATTGGATTGTACACTTCATATTCTAATTGCAATACATTGTGACCATCATTATGGTCTCTAATCCATCCTTCAAAACCAGCAAGAGCTCCAGCTCTCGAATTAACTAGTAGCTTATTGCAACTCGCAATATCAATCTCCGATGAGGTTATTCTCATATCTATCCACCCGCTACTGGGGGAAACATCAGAACAGTATCCCCATCTTTTATTTTTGAATCCCAAGTCGCTAAATTATCATTAACTGCAATCTTACAATGTCCTTGGGGTTCATTTAGTTGATGACGATCTTGTAGCTCTTGAAACAAATCAGCTGCTGAGGCAGCTTCAGTTAAAACAACTTCTTTATTAATGCCTGCTTTTTCTCTGAAGATGGCAAAGTATATTACTGTAATTGATTTCTTCATGCTTTCACTTTGTATTTAGAATTAATAAGATCATTAGGTGAATTAAAATTATCTAAAGCCCTAGGATTAGGCTGCGAAAGTAACAACGTATCTGAGTTTAGTAGAATTTTTCGAGGACATCTAATATTCTTAGAAATATTATTTTCAATTATTTTGATTGATTTACTGCTATAGATTGCACATAACGGTTCTGGCAATCCATCATGCTCGCTCTTGTATGCAATGAAGCAATGTTCTGTTGAAAAATTTTCAATAAGATAACTCAAGGTCCTGCTATCTAAATTCACTAAATCGCAAGCGACTATGAGCCATTGTATCGTCGGAAAACGTTTCATAGCTGATAATATTCCTGCTAAGGGACCTAGGTTATCGTAAATATCTATAATCTGTTGATAGTTACTTCTCGTTGCATCTTTTATTTGATCCTTTCTAACCGAAATAAATACTTCGGAAAGATGTTTATTTAATAATTTATAAGTTTCACTTAATTGAGACACTCCTTCATGCTCAAGTGAGGCTTTATCCATACCCATTCTTCTGCTCTGCCCCCCTGTAAGAATGAGGCCATATATATCTTCATTAATTTTCACGATAATATGTTGCCTTTCCACCTGTCTTAGATATTAGTACGGTTTCTTTAATAATAATATTGTGCGATAAAGCCTTACACATATCATAAATCGTAAGCGCGGCAATACTTGCACCAACCATGGCCTCCATTTCAACGCCAGTTCGATGCTCAACTTTGCATATACAATTAACAATAGCTGCTCCAGATTCATCAAGATTTATATTTAATTCGCAATCATCTAAACCAATTGGATGACAAAAAGGAATTAATTCATGAGTTTTTTTGGCGGCCATAACACCTGCAATAATTGCTGTTGAAAATACCGGCCCCTTAGCGCTGGAAATATCACCATTGACAAAACGAGATATTACTTCTTCAGGGAAAACCACAATAGATTGAGCATGTGCAGATCTTGAAGTAATTTTCTTTTTACTTACGTCAACCATTTGAGGTTTATTATCTTTATTGACATGCGTTATATTGTTCATAATTCATTAACCGCCCATTCTATACATTTCGATTTTTTTCAAAGACTCATCAGGTTTATATGATTTTCGAGTCTCACTATAACGATCATTCCTTGCCATCCATAAATTGGAAAATACATTATGTATCTCGACATCAGAAGCGTTGCTTCTAAGTAATTGTTTGATATCAGTTCCGTGATTTGCAAATAAACAAGTATATAAAACCCCATCAGCAGATAATCTAGCTCTGCTACAATCTCCGCAGAATGGTTTAGAAACAGATGTAATAAAACCAATTTCTCCTGAACCATCATTGTATGAATATCTTTTAGCCACTTCACCTCGATAAGATTCATTTACCGGGCTAACAGGCCATTTATCTTGAATCATATCTAATAATTCTTTTGCGGTAACTACATCCTTAAGATTCCAGTTATTTTGATTACCTACATCCATAAATTCAATTAACCGAACTATGTGGCCACTTCCTTTAAAATGTTTAAGTAAATTTATCATCGTGTGTTCATTTACTCCTCGCTGTATAACCGTATTAATTTTTATAGGAAATAATCCAGCTTTCTCAGCCGCTTCAATACCCTCCATAACATCAACTACGTTACCTCGATTGCCATTCATTTTATAAAATACCTCTTGGTCTATACTATCCAGACTGATAGTAATCCTATCCAGACCAGCATTTGCAAGATCTTGCGCCTTCTTTTTCAAAAGAGTTGCATTAGTAGTTAGAGCTAAATCCTCAATACCTTCGATCTGGTTTATCTTTTCGACCAAATGAGCCACATTTTTATCTAGTAAAGGCTCTCCACCAGTTAATCTTATTTTAGAAACTCCCATTGGTACTAATATTTTGACCAACCTAATGATCTCATCATGATTTAAGCGCTCATTTTTTTTTAGAAATTGATAATTTTCATGAAACTTTTTAACTGGCATACAATATGTGCACCTAAAGTTGCATTGATCAAGTAAAGATATCCTTAGATCTCTCAATGGTCGACTTAATTGATCTCTTGGTCGAATGACTGATGTACTCATATTATCCATAAGAAATAATAAAAAATTGTTTCAAGGTGTATTAGTATAATGAAAAAAAGTTAGCATAAGCTATTATAGTCATCTAAGTGTCATAATGGTTATGAAAACTTAATGTAGTATATCTAAAAATATAAGAATCTAGTCAAGAGTAAAAGCCTTATGCATACCAATTTCACAAAAGAAGAAGAGAATTTTGAAAGAGAAGTTCGGATTTTTTTCAAAGATAAGTACCCAAGTGATATTAAGCAAAAACAAGATCAAGCCATACCTTTATTAAAAGAGGATTTTATTCGTTGGCAAAAAGTACTATTTGCACAAGGATGGGCAGCAATTAATTGGCCCGTTGAATATGGTGGAACTGGCTGGTCAACAGTCCAAAAATATATTTTTGCCAATGAAATGGCTAAGGCCAATGCTCCTGCAATCGTTCCCTTTGGGCTTGGAATGGTTGGGCCTGTTATCTATACATACGGTAATGAGGAACAAAAGCAGAGATTTTTACCAGATATTGCTGCAAGTAATGTCTGGTGGTGCCAAGGTTACTCGGAACCAGGTTCTGGATCTGATCTGGCTTCTTTAAAAATGCGAGCAGACCGAGATGGCAATGAATATATTTTGAATGGCACAAAAACATGGACCACTTTAGGACAAATGGCTGATTGGATTTTCTGTTTAGTAAGAACTAGTAGTGATGTGGCGAGAAAACAAGAAGGTATTAGCTTCATTCTAGTAGATATGAAGACACCAGGAGTCACTGTCCGCCCAATTATTACGATTGAAGGAGATCACGAAGTCAATGAGGTTCATTTTGAGGGTGCTAGAGTACCTATAAATAATCTAATTGGTGATGAAGGAAAAGGATGGACCTATGGAAAAGTTCTTCTCCAGCATGAAAGGACAAGTATTGCTGGTGTGGCTCGATCAGAATATCGACTAAATCGATTGAAAGATAAAATAAAAAATGCCAATGATTCTCAACCTTCCCTGCAAAATGACAATACTTTTCTTAGAAAGATTGCCGCTCTAGAAATAGAATTAAAAGCGCTTGAATATACTGAATTAAGAACCCTTGCTGCCGTATCTGTAGGAAAAGCACCGGGACCAGAATCGTCATTATTAAAAATACGTGGGACAGAAATTCAACAACGTTTAGATGAATTATTCATGGAAGCAGCTGGTTATTTCTCGTTACCTTATGTCCCTAATCAGTATTCACTTGAAAGTGATGCAATCAATCATATTGGTTTCGGTTCGGATACTGTGAGTTCTTTGCAATATTTCAATAATCGAAAAGCATCAATTTATGGTGGCTCAAATGAGATACAAAAGAATATTATAGCTAAGCATGTCCTTGGATTATAAAGCACTTAAATACTGGAAAAATATATGGATTTCTCAATAACAGAAGAACAATCTGCTCTAAAAGACGTAATTTCACGTTTTATAGATAATGAATATGATTTTGAGAGGCGAATGAAGATTGCTGATAGTAGTGATGCTTTTAATCAAGAAGCTTGGAATTTTTTTGTTGAACAGGGTTTTACAGCTATTCCTTTTGCTGAGCAAGATGGTGGTCTTGATGGGGGCAACATTGAAATAATGTTGATCATGAAAGAAATTGGAAGGGGTTTGGTACTAGAACCATTTTTAGAAAATATAATACTTGCAGGAGGCATCCTAAAGCGTTTAGGAACAGCCGAACAAAAAGAAAAGTGGCTTAGCGAAATCATCAATGGTGAAATACAAGCCACAGTTGCTTTTACGGAGCCTCAGTCTCGTTTTAACTTGAGCGATGTGGCAACAACAGCAAAAAAACAAAATGGACAATTTATTCTAAATGGAAAAAAATCTTTTGTTCCTAATGGTGCTGATGCCGATGTTATTATAATACCAGCCAGAACATCGGGATCACAATCTGACACAAATGGAATTACACTTTTCGGTATATCTAAAACAAACGATGGAATCAGCTTTAATACATACAAAACTGTAGACGGTCATAGCGCAACTGAAATATCTATTACTGACGTAGAGGTATCTGTTGATTGTGTCATTGGTAATATTGACGAAGGCTATGAATGCCTCGAAGAAACTATAGATGAGGCCACTCTCGCAATTTGTGCTGAAGCCATAGGAATCATGCGCTCCCTGCATGACAAAACAGTCGAATATTCAAAAAATCGTGTTCAGTTTGGAATTCCGATTGGGGGTTTTCAAGCTTTGCAGCATCGAATGGTTGATAATCTGATGGCTTGTGAACAAAGTGAGTCACTTCTTCTCTGGGCAATAATGACTGACCCTCAAGATACAAGAAAACTAAAGAAGGCTATCAGTGGATTAAAGTATCAGATTGGAACAGCTGGAAAACATGTAGGTCAAGAAGCGGTCCAACTACATGGTGGAATGGGGATATCATGGGAGCTTGATATTGCACATCTATTCAAAAGATTATCAGCATTGGAAATACTCTTTGGAAATGCCGACTTTCACTTACAAAGATTTATCAATTTATCTGAAAGCTGACCAAATAATTGATATTCAACTTCCTATCAAATTTCTTAATTAATAACCAAGAGATTCTTTGGTTATTTACCTTATTGGCAGATCTAAGTTTTACGCTTTTACTTTATCGCTTATTTGGAAAAGCAGGATTACAAGTAGCAATAGCATTCAGCATTTTACTTGCAAATCTCCAAGGACCCAAACTTACTGAAATATTTGGTTTACAAACAAGCCTCGGTGTAATTTTCTATGCCAGTATATTTTTTGCTACTGATGTATTAAGTGAAAACCACGGTAAAAAGGAAGCCCAAAAAGCAGTTCAAATGGGATTTATAGTCAGCATTATTATGATTGTAATGATGAGCTTAGCATTATTGTATCAACCTACTAATCAACCAAATACTGCTGTATTTTCACAAAATATTCACAATGCTTTTGCAACAATTATTAACTTCACTCCAAGATTCATAATTGGCTCTCTATTGGCTTACTATATAAGCCAACGCTTTGATGTTTGGGCATTTCATGCCATAAAGAAAAAAACCGGCGAAAAACATCTATGGTTAAGAAATAATGCGTCTACAATGAGTTCTCAAATAATAGATACAGCTATATATTCCTTGGTTGCTTGGTGGGGAATTGTAGATTTAAAAACAGCGATCCAGCTTGGACTGGTTAAATATGCTTTTAAAGTGATAATCTCAATAATTGATACAGGCTTTATCTATTGGGCTAAAAAAACTCATAAAAAATTAGCTTTAGAATAATATACTATGAGTTGAGCGCCTGTTTTTCAATCTTTGCCCAAGTGTCTCTAAGTGTTACGATGCGATTGAAACTCTTCTCCCCCTTGCTATCATCTAAGCAAAAATAGCCATTTCTTTCTAGCTGAAAAACTTTCGGTGCATCATCATCAGCAAGAGATAGTTCCAACTCTGCTTGAACAACTTCTAAAGATTGAGGATTTATAGATTGTTCAATATCATCTGTACTTGCAGGGTTTGGAATCTTAAACAATCGATCATAAAGATTTACTTTGGAAGTGATGGAATGTTGTGCGGACACCCAATGTATGGTTCCTTTGACTTTCTTATCACTCTTGCCAGAACCACTTTTGGTATCAGGATCAAAACTGCAAATAAGTTCAATAACATTACCATTGGAATCTTTAATGACCTCATCACATCGGATAATATAAGCATAACGAAGTCTTACTTCACCACCAGGCTTCAATCTAAAGAATTTTCTTGGCGCATCTTCTAAAAAATCACTTCTCTCAATATATAATTCATGACAAAAAGGCATTTTTCTGGTGCCAAGATCTGGAAAATTAGGGTGATTCTGAGCTTCAAGATGCTCTACTTGGTCCTTATCATAATTTGATATAGTTATTTTTAAAGGTCTTAATACCCCCATTCTGCGTTCTGATATATCACCAAGGTTCTCTCGAACACAATTTTCAAGAACACCCATTTCAATAATATTATCTTTTTTGGTTACGCCGATTCTTTTGCAAAAGTCTAAGATAGCTGCTGCTGGATACCCCCTTCTTTTCATACCGGCTATAGTAACCAAACGAGGGTCATCCCAACCCTCTACGACACGCTTTTCAATTAAATTATTCAATTTTCTTTTACTAGTTAAACTATAGGCAAGATTTAAACGTGAAAACTCAATTTGTCGCGGTCGATGTTTTGTTTTCGCTTTATCTATAAACCAATCATAAAGAGGTCGATGATCTTCAAATTCTAGTGTGCAAAGCGAGTATGTGATGCCTTCAAAAGCATCAGAAAGCGCATGTGCAAAATCATACATTGGATAAATACACCATTTATCACCAGTTCTTTGGTGTTGATGATGTCGTATGCGATATATCGCTGGATCTCTCAAATTCATATTGGGTGAAGACATATCTATCTTTGCTCTTAAAATCATCTTACCATCAGGAAATTCTCCGTCTCGCATACGCTCAAAAAGAGTCAAATTATCTCCAACAGATCTGGCTCTGAATGGACTATTTATCCCTGGTTTTGTTAATGTACCCCGTGATCTCTTTATTTCTTCAGGCTCTAACTCATCAACGTAAGCTAAATCTTTTTCAATCAACGAAACAGCTGCAAGATAAAATTTTTCAAAATAATCTGATGCATGAGTTAATTTCTTTCCCCAATCGAAACCAAGCCAAGCCACATCATTCTTTATGGATTCAACAAATATTTCATCCTCCTTAGTGGGATTAGTATCATCAAATCTTAAAAAAGTAGTGCCATTATTTTCCGCTGCAACACCAAAATTCAAACAAATAGATTTAGCATGACCAAGATGTAAGTATCCATTTGGTTCTGGCGGAAAGCGGGTAATTGTCTCGCTAGAAGAATCCTCAAGAGAATCCTGATTAATAATTTGTCGAATAAAATCTTTAGGTAAATTTTCAGGCATAATTTTATAAATCTTTAAATATTATTTTACAGTAAATTGCGGGTTGGGTCTTAGAACTAAATTAAAGTGCTACAACTTTTACATTGACCTTGAATCTCAAGCATCTGATGGATAGCAGAAAACCCCATACTTGATGCTTTAGATTGCACCAACTTAAAAATATCATCATCGCCCAACTCTTTAACGCTTCTACAATCAAGACAAATAAGGAATTGACCTTGATGTGAGTTACTCGGGTCAATGCATCCAATAAATGCATTCAGTGAATCCAAACGATGTATTAACTCAGCTTCAATCAAAAAACCAAGGGCACGATAAACAGTTGGTGGCTCCGCTTTCAATCCTTCCGATCTAAGAGAATTAAGCACATCATAGGCACCCAAGGGCTTATGACTAGCCCAGATTAATTCTAAAACTTTTTTGCGAATCTTTGTAAATCGTAATCCCTTTTTGTTACAAATTAACTCAGCATTTTGCATTGCTTCTTTTATACACAAATTATGATCATGACCATCACTTATTTTATCTTTGATTGAAACATTTTTATTCATATTTTTACTCATAAGCTAATTATTAATACTGTTTGCTAAAAAACATACTTCTTAGTAATAGGACTGTTTATTTTGAGGTACAATAATGCCACAAATTTAATTTTAAATAATTTTATATAATTAGAGAATATAAAATGGTAACAATAAAACTGCCTGATGGGTCTGAAAAACTTTTCGAGTCGCCAACTAATGGTCTTGAGATTGCTGAATCTATCGGTGCTAATCTAGCCAAAGCCGCTGTAGCAATCAATATTGATGGTCTTCAGCATGATTTAAGTGATCAAATTACTAACGATGCTAAAGTTTCATTAATCACGATTAATAGTGATGAAGGTATTGAAATTATGCGACATACTCTTACTGCGCAAGTGCTGGCAAGGGCAGTAAAAAATCTCTACCCAAAAGCAAGACTTGCAATTGGTCCCACTATTGAAGATGGTTTTTACTATGATTTCTTTTTTGAGAATCAATTATCCATTGAGGACCTTCCAAAGATAGAACTAGAGATGCAAAAAATTATTACCTCTGGAGCGCCTATTAATAAATCTTTAGTATCAAAAAATGATGCTATTAGTTTATTTAAAGAACGTTCAGAGAATTACAAAGTTGAAATCATCCAAAACTCAGATCAAGAGGACGATTTTCAAATCTATAATCAAGGTTCATCTGGATTTATTGATTTATGCAGAGGACCACATCTTCCGTCACTTAAACACATCGGCGCCTTTAAACTTACAAAGATTGCTGGTGCTTATTGGAAAGGTGACGCAAAAAATGAAATGCTTCAGAGAATTTATGGCACAGCATGGCTAAACAACAAAGATCTAAAAAAATATCTATTCAGACTTGAAGAAGCCGAAAAAAGAGATCACAGAAAACTAGGTAAAATTATGGATCTTTTTCATTTTCAAGATGAAGCCCCTGGTGCAATTTTTTGGCATCCAAAAGGTTGGAGGTTATTCCAAAGACTGATTGATTATATGAGAAAGAAACAAACAGAAGCCGGTTACAGTGAAGTCAATACTCCAGAATTGATGGATCGTTCATTATGGGAAGCCTCAGGTCATTGGGAATCTTTTGGTGAGCATATGTTTACAACTGAAACTGGTGATGGGAGAAACTTTGCGATTAAGCCTATGAATTGTCCCGGTCATGTTCAAATATTTAAGCAAGGTATAACTAGCTATCGTGATTTACCTTATCGTCTTGCGGAATTTGGCAAGGTGCATCGCTATGAACCATCTGGAGCTTTGCATGGAATGCTTAGAGTACGTGCATTCACTCAAGATGATGCTCACATCTTTTGTACACTCGAGCAAATAACTGATGAGACTATTGCTGTTTGCGAATTAATTCTTAGTATCTACCGTGACTTTGGATTTAATGATGTCATTATTAAATTTGCTGATCGACCAAAAATTCGTGTTGGTGATGATGAAATTTGGGATAAAGCTGAGACTGCTTTAAAAGAAGCGCTTGAAAAAACTGGGCTTGAATACGAATACAATCCTGGCGAGGGTGCATTCTATGGCCCTAAATTAGAGTTCGTTTTGAGGGATGCTATTGGCAGGGATTGGCAATGTGGCACACATCAAGTAGATTTAAATTTACCAACCAGACTAAATGCAACCTATATTGGTGAGGATGGACAAAAACATACCCCAGTATTATTACATAGGGCCATGTTTGGTTCGTTGGAACGTTTTATTGGTATATTAATCGAACATCATGCTGGAAACCTACCACTTTGGATGTCTCCATTGCCCGTTAAAGTTCTTACTATCACTTCAGATGCAGATGAATATGCAAAAACTGTTGTAAAAAATTACAAGCTGCTGGTATCACTGCTGAATGTGACTTGAGGAATGAGAAGATATCATACAAAGTAAGAGAACACAGTCTCGCCAAAATTCCTGTATTGATGGCAATTGGTCATAGAGAAATTGAAGAAGAAAGTGTGGCTATTCGTCGTTTAGGATCCAAAGAGCAGAAAACTGTAAACATAAATGAAGCTATCGAGTCCTTGCAAAATGAGATACAAAATCTTCTTTAAAACTCTTTTCTAAAGCAATTTAATAAAATAGCTTCTTACATAGTAGGCATTGAGAATTCTGCGCCAGATCTAATTCCCGTTGGCCACCTTGAAGTCACTGTTTTGAGCCTAGTATAGAACCGCACTCCCTCCATACCATAGACTCCATTAGATCCAAACAGGGATCTTTTCCAGCCGCCAAAACTATGAAAAGCCAGCGGAACTGGGATAGGAACATTAACGCCAACCATACCAACTAGAATTTTATGTGAAAATTCTCTAGCTGCATCACCATCTCGAGTAAAAATTGCAGTACCATTACCAAATTGATGATTATTTATAATTTTTACTGCCTGATCAAAATCATCCACTCTTGTAATGGTTAGTACCGGACCAAAAATTTCTTCTTGGTAGACTCGCATCTCTTTGGTCACATTGTCAAATAATGTTGGTCCAAGAAAGTATCCAGGAGAATTAGTTATATCATGAGTCCTGCCATCAACGAGAAGAGATGCTCCCTCGGACTCACCAAGATCTATGTAGGATCGAACTTTATCCCTATGTTCAGCAGTAATCAGTGGGCCCATATGATTACTATTATCAGTACCAGGTCCAATTTTTAGTGCTGCTATCTTTGGTAATAATTTTTCGAGTAGTGCCTCTGTTGATTCACCAACGCTAACTACTGCTGATATAGCCATACATCGCTCGCCAGCAGAGCCATAACCCGCACCCATCAATGCATCAGCAACTTGCTCCATATCCGCATCAGGCATTACAACAAGATGGTTTTTTGCACCGCCCAATGCTTGAACACGCTTACCTTTTTCAGAGGCCGTTTTGTATACATGCTCGGCGACTGGTGTTGAGCCAACAAAACTGACTGCAGCCACTTCCTCATCATTCAAGAGACTATTCACAGCAACATGATCACCCTGAATAACATTAAATACGCCATCGGGTAAACCCGCTTCCTTTAACAATTCAGCCCATTTAATACCACATGTAGGATCCTTCTCGGATGGTTTTAATATAAATGTGTTACCACACGCAATCGCCATTGGAAACATCCATAGTGGCACCATAGCTGGAAAATTAAATGGTGTTATCCCAACACAAACACCCATCGGTTGTCTCATGGAATATGTATCTACCCCAGTTCCAACTTGATCATTATACTCACCTTTAATTAAGTGAGGAATTCCACAGGCAAACTCTACTACCTCTAGCCCTCTTTGTATCGATCCATCAGCATCATCAAGCACCTTGCCATGTTCTTGAGTAATTATTTCTGCAATTTCTTTTCTATCTCGCTCAATTAATTCTTTAAGCTTGAACATTACCTTTGCACGTCTAAGAACTGGTGTTCGAGACCAACCTTCAAATGCAGCTGCTGAGGACCTTATCGCTGCTTTTACATCTTCCTCTAATGACATAACTACAGAAGCACATTGCTCTCCAGTAGCTGAATCAGTTACAGAGCCAAAACGCTCAGAATTAGATTTACATAATTTTCCGTCAATCCAATTATGAACAATACGAATTTCAGGATTATTGTTCTTTTCTATACTCATAAGGATCTCAGCGTTGTTCTAATTATCTCTACTGTTTGCTCGATTTGGCTTTCCTTAACGATCAATGGTGGAGAAAAAGCGACCGTATCGCCCGTGGTTCTTATAATTAAGCCTTTATCATAACACTCTCGAAAAATACTCATCGCTCTAGCAGTGGGCTGACCCTCTATTGGAGTAAGCTCGACTGCGCCAATCAAACCATAATTTCTAACATCAATAACATAAGGCTCATCTTTGAGTGAATGTAATGCATCAGCAAATATATCCTCTAATGATAACGCTCGATTAAACAGATCATCTTCCGCATAAACATCTAAGGTCGCACAAGCTGCTGCTGCTGCCAAAGGATGACCAGAATAAGTATAGCCATGAAAAAATTCAATAGCTCCATCAGGACCTGTCATAAAAGTATTATATATATCTCCTTTTGTAAGCACTGCCCCCATAGGCACAGTTCCACTGGTCAAACCTTTCGCAGTTGTCATGATGTCAGGTGTGACATCAAATCGTTTTGCAGCAAAAGCATCACCGGTTCGTCCAAAAGCACATATAACCTCATCAAAAATCAACATGATTCCATGTTTTGTGCAAATTTCTCTAATTTTCTTGAGATAACCTTGAGGTGGCAATAAGACCCCTGCAGAGCCAGCAATAGGCTCAACGATAACACCGGCGATATTTGATGGGTCATGCAAAGCTATAATATTTTCCAGCTCATCAGCAAGATGCTCCCCCCAGCTAGGAAGGCCTCTTGAAAAAGCATTATGCTCAAGATGATGAGTATGAGGTAGATGATCTACTCCTGGTAACATAGCACCAAACATTTTACGATTTGGCGACATCCCACCTACCGAAATACCACCAAATCCTACTCCATGATAACCACGTTCGCGGCCAATAAAGCGAGTCCGTTCGCCTTGACCACGTATTCGATGATAAGCTAATGTCATTTTCATAGCCGTATCTACAGCTTCGGATCCTGAATTAACAAAAAATGCATGGTCAATGCCATCTGGAGCTAAATCGGTTAGTTTTGATGCCAATTCAAATGCTTTAGGATGACCAAGCTGGAAAGCCATAGCGTAATCTAAATCGGCGGCTTGGTCTTGAATAGCTTTTACGATTCTAGGATCGCAATGACCTGCGTTACAACACCATAAGCCAGCAACCATATCAAGCATCTTTCTGCCATCATGAGACCAGCAATACATGCCCTTAGCACGATGAATCACGCGAGGATTTTCTTTGAAATAACGGTTACCAGTAAATGGCATCCAATAAGAATCCATCTTCGGTAAATCGATGCTTAAGTTTTCCGTGCTGTCATCTAACACAAGCCTTCTCCTTAAATCTAATTACTATCTTTGTTTATTTTAAAATCTCTTCTTACTCTTTGCTGTCACCATAATAAATAGCCCAGATCTTACTGTAGCCATCAGTGTCCCATGTACCCGTCCATTCTTTTGGAATCGAAAGTGTTTCGCCAGCACCGCTGGTCATAACGCTTCCATCGGCGGATGTTAAAGTAATACTGCCTTCAATTATATAAAAAATCTCATCCACACCATAAGGCTCGTCAATGACATTATGAACTGGTCCAGAGCGATACATTCCGGTCTCAAATTTGCCATCGCTACTTAACATATCGGTGACATCTAGAGTGGTATTACCATTTCTGGTTGATTCAGTCATATCAGGACGTTCGTAAATAGCACCAGCAATATCAACTTTAGTCATCTGAGATGGTTTTATAACTTCATCGTGGTGATCCGCATTAACCAACCCAACAAAAATAGTCATGCTTACTAAAAAGATTATTATTTTATTCATTATTTTTCCTTTAATTATAAGAATTTTTCATTTATATCTTTAATTGTTCATTCACAGCTCGATCTGCCGCATCAATAGCGCCATCAACATAAGCATAAGCCGAAGCATCTGAATTTGCTATGGAGATACGCCCAATCCTCGCTCTTCCTTTAATATGCGGTCCATTATAAGGATTATATTCAGCAGGATCAGAAAAATCATTGTACTCCCATGCATAACCATGTGGCCATCGATTTACCGTTATGCCTGCTATATCTCTCTCGGCATCAAAACCCCCACCCTTAAGTGAGCCTTGCATTTGCTCAATAATATCGCGCTCAAATTGATCAAAACTAATTTCATACAGCTGTCTTCTACCATTGATCGCTTGTTGTTTTGAACTCAAACCCTTATCTGGATCAGTGGGGACATAAGTACCATGCAGAATCGTTGGTTGATTTGGATTTTGCGTAAAATCATAGCCTCCCATACTTACTGGGAAGTCCAAACCAAAAGAATGCATCAGTTTAGGTTGTGGAATAGTAATACTTTGAAAACCAAGGTTATGAAGTGCATGCCAATTCCTTACCGCGATACTGATATAGACCAATGGAATTTTCGTTGCGTAATCAAGCGCTTCTTTTTGGGCTAATGGTAGTTCTGGGCATAAATGAGGCAACATATTGTTGTAACAAGCCATTATGACATGCTTACCCTTAACTCTGTATGACTCGCCGTCATTAATATAAGTTACATTAACCGATTCCTGGTTAGGTGTGTGCTTCACTTTAACCACAGAAGAGTTAAGTCGAATACGCACTTTTGAAGACTTTAAATCCAAAGCATCATAATCAACTTTTGCTTTAACTTGAGCTTCCATAGTCTCAGCGTTTATTGAGCCTGGGACGAGCTTATTGACTAATGCTCTGGCAACGCCAGCATTGCCATCTGGGAAATGAAAGATATAAGGCTCCTCTCGCTCATACATATTATGGGGATTAACAGAATCCACCTCTAAATCTAGATATCGAGTTCCAGGCATATTCGCTTTATAAGCTTCAAGAGTTGAAAGTGCATCCCAACCTACACCCCATAATCCACGATGACTATCTCTGTATAAAAGCACTACTTCTTCTGGAACTTTCGTAAATTTTCTCAAGAAATCGCTATAACTGGTTGCCCGCATCAATGCGATTCTTTTTGTTAATGAGGGTTCATCCTGAAGATAATTCTTCTTTGATTCTAATAAATTAATTAGTGCTTTTTTAGATTCTTCAGCAAGTGGAAATGCATTAAAAATATCAATCAAATCATTATCATCTTTATTTATATCAGTTCTCAGTAAATTCTCACAAACTACGTCTTTACCATACAGCTCATTACTAAAATAAAGACCTCGTTTTAAATTTCGAGTTTCAAAATACCCTTGATCATAATAATCATAGAAACGTTCAGTGATAACGCCGATATCTTTCAATAATTTTTTAGCGGGAGTCGAATATGAATTGGGTGTATCGATAGATTGACTGCCACCATAACCGATTAGTTTTTTACCATCGACCGTAAATTCGTTTCTTTTGGCATGACCACCAAAATCATCATGGTTGTCTATAACAAGAATTTTTGCATCATTACCATAACGCTGGCGATAAAAGTAAGCGGCAGATAAGCCAGAAAGACCACCACCAACCACAATTAAATCATAATCGTTATCAGATTGATGTTTGGGTTCGTCAAATTTTGCTCCAGTCCAAGCTAAAGCATGAGCTACCTCAAAAGACCCTTGATGACTTCCTCTCATTCCAGTCATTGCGGGCGGGTAATAAGCTCCACGTGAAGCTAAATTATCATTAGCGAGCAACTCAAATGGTGTTAATG
Source organism: uncultured Woeseiaceae bacterium (assembly GCA_964275745.1). Lineage (GTDB taxonomy): Bacteria > Pseudomonadota > Gammaproteobacteria > Steroidobacterales > Woeseiaceae > SP4260. The sequence goes on from CAXYCT010000016.1 coordinate 46,847, forward strand.
TTGTACCTGCAGTCAAACTGAGAGCAAACCCATTTACAAAATCACGCCGGCTTATATTGAGTTTTCTCTTCATTTAGATTCAATACTACTAGGCTAGTAGCTCTCGAATTCGATGGTACATCATACCAAGAGCTAAAGCAGGATTAGCAAACCACAAGCCTCCCGGTAACTTTAAATGCCATACCTTATCAAATACATCAAATCTCTCCGTGTCGCCCATAATCGCATCAGCAATAACATTGCCCGCAATATGTGTTGGCGCTACACCATGCCCAGAATAACCTTGTATATAGTAAGTGTTATTTTCAATTCGTCCCATCTGTGGGATTCGATTCATACTAATCCCTATATAACCACCCCATTCATAATCAATTTTCGCCTTCTTTAGCTGGGGAAAGGCACGTTCCATTTTAGGTTTAAGTACTCCAGTTATACTTCTAGGATGTCTTCCAGAATAATTACATAATCCACCAAATAACATTCTTCTATCCGCCGATAATCTAAAATAATCCAAGCCTACTCGCTGATCGCATACCGCCATATTTGAGGGTAATAACTCATTGGCGAGATCTTCAGACAGTGGCTCTGTAGCAATTATATAACTTCCTGCAGGAATAACTGAACCAGCAAGCTTAGGTTCGGTTTTACCTAAATAAGCATTACCAGCGAGCACTACTTTTTTTGCATTAATAACGCCTTCTTTGGTAATAACTTGTGGTTTTGCGCCATGCTTAACTTTGATTACTTTGGATTGTTCGAAAATTAAACCGCCTTGTTCTGTTATAGCGCGTGCTTCACCGATGCATAGATTTAAGGGATGTAGATGACCGTTGCCGTAGTTAACAACACCAGCAATATATCGCTCTGAACCAATATGCTCTTGTAATTTTTCTTTAGGTATAAATTCCATTTTATGAGGGTAGTTTTTTTTATCTTTATCTTCGATCCACTCATGAAATTCATCAATATCACCTTGATTCATTGCCACATCTAGGAATCCAAAACGCAAATCACAATCAATTGAATATTTCTCTATTCTTTCTAATACGACATCGCGAGATTCAATACCCATCTGATAAGCGATGTCAGCACCTGCCTTACCCACTTTTTTTTCAAATTTATCTAAATCCATTACAAACCCATCAATGAGTTGTCCACCATTCCTTCCAGAGGCGCCCCAACTGATCCTATTAGCTTCGACAATAGCCACTTTGTAACCATTCTCGATCAATCTAAGCGCAGTAGAGATTCCAGTGAAACCTCCGCCCACCACAGCTATATCAACGCTAATTTCTCCTTGAAGTTTAGGATAATCAGTTTGCCAATTGCTGGAAGCGGCGTAATAAGAAGCGGTATGCTCTGATGTTTCTATCATGTTAAAAATCCACTATTTAAATTCTGATTTACTTGCAAAAACTGCAATCATTTCCATGGCAACATGAGCTCCCGCTAATGCCGTAATTTCTCCAACATCATACGCTGGTGAAACTTCAACTAAATCCATCCCGATTAAATTGATTCCAGAAAGGCCCCGAATAATACTCATTGCTTGATGGGTACTTAGTCCACCACAAACAGGAGTTCCTGTACCTGGAGCATAACTTGGGTCAAGACAGTCAATATCAAAAGTCATGTAAACAGGTTTATCACCGACTATCTCAAGTGTTTTTTTGATAACCGCTTCAATCCCATTATTATGCACCCAAGGTGCATCTAGAATATTAAAGCCCATGGTATCTGGATTTTCAGTTCTAATTCCAATCTGAACTGAGCTTTTTGGGTCAAGTATTCCGTCTTTTGTGGCCTGATAAAACATGGTGCCATGATCAATTCTATTTTCATCAGCTGGCTCATCATCTCCCTCACCTGCTTCCCAGGTATCAGTATGAGCATCAAATTGAATCAATGATATTGGCTCTTTATATTTTTTTGCATGCGCTTTTAGTATTGGATAACTGACAAAGTGATCACCACCAATACTAAATACAGCCGATCCCTGGTTGATTATCGAAGAAATATGAGTTTCAATTGAATTTGGGACCGATTCAGGTGCACCAAAATCAAAATAGCAGTCACCATAATCCACCATTGCAATTCGATCGACGGGATTAAAATCTAAGCCATATGGTCTTTCCCAAGCTAAAATTGTAGAAGCTGACCTCACCGCACGTGGTCCAAATCTTGTTCCTGGCCGATTAGTTACAGCTGTATCAAGAGGTATTCCAGTGACAGCCAAATCAACACCATTTAGATCTTGTGATGCTTCGCGCCGATAAAAAGTCGTAGACCCAGAGTAGGTTGGTTCAAGCTTTAGGCCATATAATTCCGGTCGATCCATATTTTTACCATTCTTTTTATTCATATTATTTTCTTTATTTTTGAATTAAGAAGCCATTACTTTTTGAGTATAATCAAGGCATTTCCAAGTTTTCTCGATCAATTCATCCACTTCATCATGACTAATAATCAGTGGCGGTGAAGTTACAATTGTATCGCCAACCGCCCTCATCACCAGGCCATTATTAACAGCAAAATCTCTATACACTGTCCCTGCCGTACTCTTATCATCAAATCTTTCGCATGATGTCTTGCTAGAGACTAATTCCATTGCACCCATTAAACCGACCATTCTAGTTTCACCCACAACAGGATGCTCTGCTAGAGCATGCCATTTTTTCTGCATATAGGGACCGATATCATTTTTAACACGTTCAACCAGTTTTTCATTTTGCAATATTTGTATATTTTTAATCGCAACCGCACACGATGCAGGGTGCCCTGAATAAGTAAACCCATGATTAAACTCACCACCTTTCTCTATAAGAGTATCAGCCACTTTATCACCAACCATTACACCACCCAAAGGGAGATAACCTGAAGTTACACCCTTAGCAAAAGTTATTAAATCCGGCTTTACTTTAAAATGATCTGAGCCGAACCACTCCCCTAATCGCCCAAAACCACAAATAACCTCATCATTAACTAACAGCACACCATAATGTTTACAAATGCGTTCTATTTCTGGCCAATAGTTATCAGGCGGAATGATTACACCACCAGCACCTTGGATAGGTTCACCAACAAATGCTGCCACATTCTCAGCTCCAAGCTCAAGGATTCTCTCCTCCAGTAAACCGGCCATTTTTAATCCGAAATCTGCCTGGGAAAGACTGCGATCTGATTCAAACCAATAAGGCTGTTCAATATGCTCTATACCAGGTAACAAAGGACCACCTTGGGAATGCATTGGACTCATTCCGCCAAGGCTCACACCTGCAATTGTGGAGCCATGATAAGCGTTTTTTCTTGCTATGATCGTGGTCCGCTTCGGTTGTCCCATAACCTCCCAATACCGCCTTACTATTCTAATCATGGTATCGATTGATTCGGATCCTGAGCCAGTATAAAAAACACGATTTAAATGTGCTTGAGTGATGTTTTTGAGCATCTGTGCTAGTTCTATAGATGGGGGATTAGCGCATTGAAAGAAACTGTTGTAATAAGGTAATTCTTTGAGTTGATCCGAGGCAGCATCAGCCAATTCAGTTCTGCCATAACCGGCATTTACACACCAAAGACCAGACATTGCGTCTAGAATTTTATTATCATCTGCGTCATAAATATATACGCCTTTTGCTCTTGCAATAATACGACTCTTTTTTTCGCCTAGATCCTTATGATCCGTAAACGGATGAATATAATGATCACTATCCAATGCTTGCCAGTCCGCCTTGGTGCGTTGCTCTAAGAGAGACATATCTCACTCCTTAATAAATTTTTACTTAACGATAAATATATAATCTAATACTAGACAATTGTAATCTCAATTGTCTTTCTTAACTCATAATATGATATAAAATTTCATATTATGCTTAAACGTTCAACATCAATACTTCTCTCTCCCAAGGAGTAATGATTTCTTGAAATTGTTCATGTTCTTTTTGCTTGATGCCAGAATACATATCGACAAACGAATCGCCTAGCATCTTGCGCATAGCTTTACTCGCTGAAAAAGCATCTATGGAAGCATACATATTTCGATGCAAGTCAAAAGGAAGATCATAAGCACTTCCTTCAATAGAGTCTCGAGGCTCTATTTTTTCTTCAATACCCAGATAACCACAAGCCAGAGTTGCCGCCAATACTAGATAAGGATTTACATCCGATCCAGCTAAACGATTTTCTATCCGACGATTATGAGGTTCGCAATCAGGCACCCTTAAACCCACACTTCTATTATCCACGGCCCATTCTAAATTGACTGGTGACGACCAATAGCTTAAGAAACGTCGATATGAATTAGCATAAGGGGCGAATAAAAGTAGTGCTTCTGGCATATATTTTTGTAAACCACCAATATAATTTAGAAATAAATCTGTCTGTGTACCATTTTTATTCGAAAATATATTTTCCCCACTTTTGTCAAGGATACTTTGGTGAATATGCAAAGCGCTACCAGCTTCTCCAGTTATTGGTCTGGCCATAAAAGTTGCATGCATTCCATGCATAATTGCTACTTCACGAACAGTTCGTTTAAAGCGAAAAACTTGATCAGCTAATGACAATGCATCACCGTGGACAAAATTGATCTCCAGCTGAGCAGGACCCATTTCTTGCGAGAGATTATCAATGTTAATTCCTTGTAGCTCACTATATTCATAAACTTGATTAATAAATGGATCAAAATTATTCATTGCATCCAAACTATAAGGTTGCTTAGAGGTATCCGTTCGCCCTAGCCGTCCTTCTGGCGGTTCTATTTCAACATTTATGTCCGTAGATGGATTCAGTAAATAGAATTCTGCTTCTGGAGCAACCACTGGATTCCAGCCTTGTTGACTATATAGTGACAATACATTCTGAAGCACTCTTCTTGGGGAGGTTAAGATTTCTTCTCCATCTTTCGTAAAACCATCAAATATAACCGATGCTGTTGGAAGCTCCATCCAAGGAACGGAACAGAGGGTATCTGGATCAGGAACCAGCAACATATCCCGATCTTCAACGTTGTCGTCAGTCTCGTAATAGTTACCAGAAACAGTTTGGCCAAATATAGCTTCTGGCATCTTCATTTCGCCTTCACCAAAACTTGATGCAGGAATTATTTTACCGCGCGCTGCTCCCGCCATATCTGGCAATAAGACTTCGACATCTTCTATATCATGCTGCTTAAACCAATTATTAAAAATATCTTTTTTACTCACTATTAACCCAATGTGCTAAAGCACGTTAATTAAAATTATTGATCATTTTTTTTGTGCATATTCTCGACACGCATCACCGAATGCTCTGAATATTGAAAGCGATAAAGGGTTCTCCAAAACCTTCCATTCTGGATGCCACTGAACCGCATAAGCAAACCCATCTGTATCACTAACTTTAAAGGCCTCAATTACTCCATCTTCCGCTATGGCCTCAATATTTACTCCCGAAGCAATTCGATCAACTCCCTGACCATGCAGTGAATTAACACTCACTGTTTCCTGATCTGTGAAACTGCTTAACATACTGTCTTTCGTCAAAGAAACAGTATGTGCAGGCCCATACTGTTTCTCAATGGGATCATTTTTATTTTCACGGTGGTCTATATATCCCTCAACCTCATGTATCTGTTGATGTAAAGTACCTCCCAGCAAAACATTTAATTCTTGAAAACCTCGACAAACTGCAAAAATAGGCATACCAGCATCTAATGCTTTGCGTGCGAGTGGAAATACGGTGGCATCTCGTCCAGGATCGTGCAACGTTCCTGGACGACTTGATTTTCCTTGATAATGATGCGGCTCAATATCAGAGATACTCCCAGTTAAAAATAGACCATCAATTTTGCTAAAAACATCATCAAGCATACTGTCATTGCCAGTGGCCGGTATCATCCATGGCAAACCTTCAGCGGCATCTTTGAGGGCAGTTATATATTTTTCACCCACCATATGAAATGGATGAATACCGATGAGTCTCCTATCAGCAGGAACTGCAATAACTGGTTTTTCGCTCATGCTTTGTCTTAGTTTTACTTTTACAAGTCACTAAGGCCTCGTTTTTTTATAAATGATTTTTTAAGGTTTTCTAAATAGCATAGTGAATCGATCAGTATTTCCAGTCACTGACTTTCTTCCTACTTCATAACGTAATTCGTCATCAGGTCTATAATGAAGATCACTATAAGCTGCAAGTTCAAACCCAATATCCAGTAATTCTTTTGTTATTTGCATAGGATCTGCTCTACGCCATACTTCATTTGTCATTGGTTGCATATGTCGTCTTGTATGATCAATAACTCCATATAAGCCACCAGATTTCAAAGCATCGTAAGTTGCCTGATTAATCGCGTTTCGTCCTGCTACATCGAAATTATGCATATTTCTGAAAGTAACAACCAAATCTAAATTTGTTAATCCCAGAGAAAAAGGCTCAATTGTGTTTAAGCGACCGACTCCACTTCTAGAAGGATTGATACCATCAACTGTTTTCACATGCTCAAAACCTTTTTGAGATAATAGTCCTTTCTTGAGATTATCCGTCCAGACAGCAGCATAATACTCGCCATTCTCTTTTAGGACTGGAGCTAATAATTTAGTGTACCAACCACCACCAGGAACCAGTTCGAGTACTCGCATATCATCTTTAAGTTGAAAGAAATTCAATGTTTCAAGTGGTTTTCTATTACGATCTCTTGCTTTTTCTGCTGTGGTTCTTATTTCTGATGCAAGGGCTGCATTTACCTTATCTTCGATTGCATTATTATTTTGTGCAAACGTGACCGTACTTATTAAAAACCCAAGAACAACCAAAATTAATCGAAACATCATTACTCTCCTTTAGATTACAAATTTTATTTTTTTAATTCTACCTTAAGAAAATAGAATCTTCAGTGAAATATCACATCATGAAAAATATGAGCTTGCTTCATTCGTCAGCTCTGCGACCAAAATATCCCAGAACTGCAATTAAAATAATTGCACCAACAATAATTGAAATAATGGGTGGCAGACCATAAGCGCCAGGTATGGTACCAATCGATATCGCTACTATACCTACCAATAAAGCGTATGGCATTTGAGTTCGAACATGTTCAATATGATCACAGCCACTAGCCATTGAGGATAAAACTGTTGTATCAGATATTGGTGAACAGTGATCTCCCCAAACAGCACCCGCTAGATTACAGGCAATAGCTGAATACAATATATGCATATGCTCAGCATCGGCAACACCATTGACTTGCATTACCGCCCAACACAATGGGACTACCAATGGCATCAAGATTCCCAATGTCCCCCAACTCGTACCCGTTGTAAATGCAGTAATGGCAGAAAGAATAAACACCGTAACTGGAACCATCTCAGCAGGTAAAGAATCAGCCAGAATTGAAACCAGATAATCGGCGGTATTAAGCGCCATACTTATATCGGAAAGTGCCCAAGCTAAAATTAATACAATCATGGCAAATAGCATGGCTCTCACACCACCAAACCACGCATCAACAGTCTCATGAGTGGTTAATATCTTCTGGGATATAGTCATTATAGCTGCCGTCATGGCTCCCAATAATGAAGCCCAAAGCATCGCAGTATAAGAATTTGCAGAACCAATTATATCTGTCATTGTATCCCCTTCACCGGTGGCATAAAGACCCACCAATAATGAGAAGATTAATACTATTATAGGAATAAATGCATTCATTGCACGCATTTTTACGCCCGCTTTTGCCTCTAGATTATCTCCCTGTATGGCTGGCATATCCATGGTATTCACAGGCGAAACTTGGCCTTTCCTTGCTCTTACTTCAGCATGATACATTGGACCCATATCTTTACCGGTTCTGGCTACAGTAAACACAAAGATAATAGCCAAGATAGGGTAAAAACTATAAGGTATAGAATGCAAGAAAACCGTATAAGCAGGCTCTGTTAGCTCAGGAATACCTTTGAGTGCTTGATCAATTAAACCTACCTCATAGCCAATCCAAGTTGTAATTAAAGCAATACAAACTACAGGTGCAGCAGTCGAATCAACTATATAAGCTAATTTTTCTCTGGATATTTTGAGGTGATCTGTGAGTGGTCTAGCAGTATTCCCAACAACTAATGTATTACTATAATCATCAAAAAATATCATTAATCCCATTAACCATACTGATACTTGACCACCAATTGCTGTCTTAGCTCTACTAACTAAAAGCAACACGATACTATTCATGCCTCCATTTCTTGTAATTATCCCAACCATTCCACCTATCATCATTGAAAATAATATGATTGCCGCATGATCTTCATTTGAAAGGGCTTTTACCACATATATTTGAAATCCATCTAAGAGACCCTGAAAAATACCCATTGGCGTGAAAGATATAAGTGCCGTGGCACCTAGCCAGATGCCCGCAATCAAAGCAGGGATGACATTGCGTAATATTAATGCAATAAAGATTGCCAGTAATGGCGGCGCGATAGAAATCCAACCTGGAATAACTCGTAAATAATAATCTTTAGAATCTAGATCAGACCCAACAACACGAAGATTTTTTCTTCCAGTATGATCAAATTTTAATTTCAGATCTAAACGACCAAACTCATCTGTTGTACCACTTATTTTTTGAGTATCGATATATACATTAATTAACTGAAAGGCGTCTGTATTAGATATATTTATTTCAGTATCGACATGCGATAAAGCAACTTGAGGTAATTTAACATCCATTGCATGAGAAGAAATCGAGGCTAATATAGCAATCAGCGGAAGTAGATATCTCTTAATGTTAGTCCCCATTATTTTAGATTTATTAAAAATAAATTATCTTATTTATATTAATATTAGCATGCCAAGCAGAAAAATTAATACTCTGGACTAAGACGATCCGAAGCTTTTTTCAATGCCGCACCAATCTCCATTCTTCTCTCCATCGTCATACGATGTGAAGGACCACCAATTGAGAGTGCACCTTGAATATTTCCAAGTGCATCAAATACAGCAATACCAACACAACTATAACCAGGCTCTAATTCATCTACACTTTCCGAAAAACCTCGCTTTAAAATAGACTCAACTTGTTGCTTCATCTTAATTTTTGTGGTGATGGTATTTTTTGTAAGTGCTGAAAAGGAGTCAGGTAATTGATCAAAAGTATTTGGATCAAAAGCCATATAAGCTTTACCACTTGAAGTAGCATGCATCGGCCAATGAGTGCCGATATTTCCAGTTGCTGATACAACATGTCGACCAGTCACCTCATCCAAAATAAGCATTCCATCTTGAACAGGAACTTCTAGTTGTGCTGTTTCACCTGTATCTCTAGCGAGTATTTTTAAAATAGGTCGCGCCCTTCTCCTCAAATCACTACTCGATAATGCTTGAACACCCAAAGCCATAAGACCTGCCCCAAGACTATAGCGACCAGTAATTGAATTTCGCTGAACTAAACTCTCACTCTCAAGTGCGCGTAACAAACGATGTGCAGTAGTTTTATTTAGATCAGCTGATACACTTACTTGCGTTAATGATAATTCGGGTTTCTCAATAGTAAACAATTTGAGCAACCGAATTGCACGAAGAGCAGCTTGAGCTCCTTTTGGGGCAGTTTTTTCTCTCATTTTAACTCATAATATGATAATAAATTTCATAATATGATAACACATACGCAGACAATCTGACCCAATATTATATTCTGATACAATAGATTAAATTAATAATTACTAAATGAGTTTCTTTATGAGTAAAATTTCTCAAAAATCTAATCTGGATGAATTACATAAATATATGAAAATATTTCCTGATACCCAGGAAATGGAAATTATAATTGGTGACATAAATGGTGTAATTCGTGGAAAACGGATTCGTTCTAATGAGTTTGAAAGTATTTTTAGAGATGGTTTCTCTATCCCTGGAAGTGCAGTTTTATTAGATACTCTAGGACAAACAATACCGGGTATAAAATGGTCTGCTGATGATGGAGATCCGGACACTGGTGCCCATATAATTGCTGGGAGCTTAGCGCCTATTCCATGGGCAAAAAAACCATCAGCGCAGGCACTTTTTTCTTATGATAAGCATAATAATAAACCATTCTTTGCAGAACCTAGAGGTGTTCTTGAAAGAACTTTGTTAAAAATAAAAGAGATAGTCCCTAAAGTAGTCATGGCAGCAGAACTTGAGTTTTACCTATTAGATGCTAATACTGATCGACCTACTCCAAAAACTTCTTTAATTCCTGGTGTGGGTAGACCTCAACCTGGACCACAATGCTATCACCCTGATGATCTTTGGGATATTGAAGGCTTTTTGAATGATCTTTATGCCGTCTGTGAAAAGCAGAATATTCCTGCAGGTACTGCTATTTCAGAATATGCGCCTGCTCAATTTGAAATAAACCTTCATCATACTGATGATCCTCTTTTAGCATGTGACCATGCCTTATTGTTAAAAAGAGCAATCAAAGCCATTGCTCGTCAACATGATCTTGTCGCATGCTTTATGGCCAAACCATTTGCAGAAGAATCTGGTTCTGGCTTGCACGTTCATATGAGCCTAGTTGATCAAGATGGTAATAACTATTTCTCACAAAATGATAATAAGCTATCTCAACCTCCTTATTCTAAAAATCTAAGAAATGCTATTGGTGGCCTTAGAGAAACTATGAGTGCTGCTACTGCTATTTTTGCTCCAAACGCAAATTCATATCGGAGATTAAGACCAGAAATGTTTGCACCTGTAGAGCCAAACTGGGGCGCTAACCATCGAAATGTATCATTACGAATTCCAGTTTCTGACGCAAGAAATCTAAGATTCGAACATCGTGTGTCTGGTGCAGATGCAAATCCGTATTTAGTAACTGCAGCAATACTCTCTGGAGTTCATTACGGTATAACAAATCAATGCAACCCTGGCAAAATGATCAAAGAAGGTGAAGTTATCTCGTTAAATCAAGAAATACCTAATCGTTGGAATAAAGCAATTGATCAATTTGAGGCAAATAAAATATTACCAAACTATCTCGGTGAAGAATTTTGCAAATCTTTTGTGGCCAATAGACGTTTCGAAGAAATGGAATTCAATCACAATATTAGCGACATTGATTATAATTGGTACCTGCGATCAGTTTAACCAAATAACGAGCTTAATTGCATCGCTTTACTCATATCGCCCTCAATCTTCATCTTACCAGTGATATAAGCACTCATAGGAGATAATTTACCATCCAGCATTGCGTCTAAATTAGTTTCACTTACCTTGAAAACTGTATCAGCTGGATCTTTGGCAGACGAAACTTTCACCGGCTCAGATTTAGCCTGGACATAAATACTCTCCCCGTCGTCTAGATCAAAACGCACATTGAAACCAAATGCTGTTTTTTTACTAACGGCTTCCTCTATTTTTCTGGTTAGTTCTTCTAGCATCACAAATCACTATTATTTTAAAATTAATATATTTATATGCTTACATAAAATATTGGTTTATGCCATAAAATTAAACAGTTAAGATATTGTATATTTATTAATTCGAGATTAAAAAATAACTTGTATGCACGCTCAACCTAATCTATGAAATCTCATATTCTAATTGTTGAAGATGAAGCTGATCTTCTCGCCACTCTTCAATACAATTTTACCAATGAAGGTTATCGTGTGACTGAAACTTCATTGGGAAACGAGGCAATCAAGAGGATTGAAATGAGTGATCCGCCAGATTTAGTTCTCCTTGATATAATGTTGCCTGATATCTCAGGATTGGATGTTTGTAAACACATAAAGAATTACTCCAAACATCAGGATATTTTAGTTTTAATGTTAACAGCCAAAGGAGAGGAAATTGATAGGATACTGGGCCTCGAAATAGGTGCCGATGATTATCTTGTAAAACCATTTAGCCTAAGAGAACTTACGCTCAGAGTATCATCATTATTGAAAAGAAATAAGAATCCTGAGTCCAAAGATAACATTAAGATTGGAAATCTTTATATTGATATTGAGTCACATAGAATAATATTAAATGAAAATGAAATAAATTTAACAGCAAAAGAATTTAAACTTATTCATTATTTAGCAAAATATCATGGAAAAGTTCATAGCAGAGAAACATTATTGCATAAAATATGGGGCTATAATGTAGACATAACAACACGAACTGTAGATACACATATCAAAAGACTTCGATCAAAGTTAGGTTCATTTTCTGAAAAAATAGAGACCGTCAGATCAATTGGCTACCGTCTAAACCCCAAAAATCAGTCATGAAATTTTTCTCTAATAAAAAAAAGGAAGTTAAAAAAAAGCTTTCTACAGAATCAGACACTAAGGTTCGTTCAAGGGACCTTTCATCCGTATTGAGCCACATGAATGTTGGCTTCATGGTCATTGACCAGTCTGGTTGTATCTCAGAAATTAATAATGCATGCATGAAATTTCTCAATATTTCAAATGCAGTAGTGGGCTGCTCTTATATTGAAATTCTAGGATCTCATGAATTAAATAGTTTAATTAGAAAAGTAAAAAATACTGATAATCTAGTTGAAGAAATTAACGGTCCTAAATCGGGGGGAATGACATTTTTAGCCAGCTTGTCTTTAGAAAAAAATACTCAGGAAATTTTAGTGCTATTAACTAATTCCACCAGAATCCATAAACTTGAATCAATGCGTAGAGATTTCATCGCTAATATTTCGCATGAACTAAGGACACCTTTAAGTGTTATCAGGGCAAATGCTGAAAGCCTCTTAGATGGGGCATTGAAAGATCACAATATGGCTGAAAAATTTTCATCTGCAATCTTAAAAAATTCCGAAAAACTAACTTTCTTACTCTCAGACATTCTTAACCTAGCAACCATAGAATCAGGAGAATACTCTCTTGATATGAAAATTATTAGTCCAAAAAAAATTATTGAAAGAATTGTCAGTGAAATATCTGAAAAATATACTTTAGCTAATATAAAAATAGATATTGAGGATACTCTTGAGGTGGCCATAGATGAAGTCGCTTTTAGGCAAGTAATAACTAATTTACTAGATAATGCTTTAAAGTATAGTTCGAATGAAGAGCATTCAAGTATCTCAATCCGCTCAAAGAATATAGGCGCTGAAGTGAGGTTTGAAATCGAAGATCGAGGCATAGGAATACCGCCCGAATCAAGGGAAAAAGTTTTTGAACGTTTTTATCGATTGAAGCCAAAACAATCTTCGTCCAAGTCTGGTGTCGGCCTTGGTTTGGCAATAGTAAAAAATTTGGTCAATTTAATGGGAGGCTCGGTAGGCAATCAGTCAGCTCATCCTAAAGGAACTATTTTCTGGTTTACTCTTAATTCATCTAACAAATAAATTACAAAAACGTTACATGAGTGTCACAAAACTGTCACATTGATAGTTCATTATCTATGTTTAAGTATATTCAAATAATTAGTGTTTATAACTCGACACTAAATTAACCACTAGGAATAAAAAATATGGATAGAATTTCTGATTTAATAAAAAAATCACCATTTGGACCAATCCAAAAACACATGGATAAAGCCAAAGCGAGTGTAGATGAACTAATAATTTTCCTTGAATCTGTAATAAATATGGAATGGGAAAAAGCAATTCAATCACGAAAAAAAATTGTTGATCTGGAGCATCAAGCTGACGCATTAAAAGCCGAGACTCGGGGACTTGTGCCAAAAAGTATTTTTTTATCAGTTCCAAGAGAAGATGTACTAGAACTTGTGAAGCGTACTGATGAGATCCCAAATACAGTCAAAGGTATTTCTGGGCCAATGATTGGCAGAAGAATGGAAGTCCCGTCTCAAATATCCGCAACATTTATGCAATTTGCCTCTGAAGCAGCTGAAATATGTAAAGTTGCTTCTAATGCTACGAATCATATAGATGAGCTATTCCAATTTGCTTTTGGTGGTAATGCTGCTGATGAAATGCAAAAACTAATTCGTCAATTAGACACTCTAGAAGATCACTGCGATGAAACAGAAATTATGCTTAGGTCTCAGCTATTTGCTATCGAAAAAGATCTACCTCCAATTGATGTGATGTTTTTGTATAGCGTAATTAATAAAATTGGCGAGCTTGCAGACATTGCTGAGCAAGTTGGTCATCGGATCTCGCTAATAGCCTCGCGCTAAAAACAAGGAAGAATGTAAATGGATATAATTATTAATTATGGACCTTATCTACTCATTAGTGGCTGTGTATTTGGTTTTTTCATGGCGTGGGGAATTGGAGCCAATGATGTTGCAAATGCAATGGGTACTTCCGTTGGTGCAAGAGCTTTAACTCTCTCTCAAGCTATTCTAGTTGCTTGTATATTTGAATTTGCTGGTGCTTATCTAGCTGGTGGCGAAGTTACATCGACCATTAGAAAAGGAATTATTGATCCATCTTTATTAGCAGATACGCCAGAATTACTAGTATTTGGAATGCTCGCTTCTTTATTGGCAGCGGGATCATGGTTACTCATTGCTTCTTATAATGGTTGGCCTGTTTCTACTACTCACTCTATAGTTGGTGCTATTGTGGGTTTTGCTGCTGTAGGAATCAGTGTTGATGCTGTCAGCTGGGGCAAAGTAATATCTATAGTCTCAAGCTGGGTCGTTTCACCATTAATGGCAGGGATAATTTCTTTTCTGATATTCAGAACAGTACAACATTTAATATTAAATACCGAAGATCCTTTTAGAAACGCTAAAAAATATGTCCCTGGATATATGTTTTTAGTTGGCTTCGTTATATCGATGGTTACTTTACTAAAGGGCTTAAAGCATGTGGGATTAGACCTTAATTTTACAGAAAGCATACAATATTCAGCCTTAATTGGTATTGCTATTGCTCTTTTGGGGTCCTTGTTACTCAGAAGAGTTCAAAACACTAGCCAACAAAGAGGAGATGTCACTTTTGATGGTGTTGAACGAGTATTCGCTGTATTGATGATTTTTACAGCTTGTGCAATGGCTTTTGCTCATGGTTCGAATGACGTGGCAAATGCTGTAGGCCCTCTTGCTGCTATAGTTAATGTTGTTCAATCTGGAGGTCAAATTGCTGTTGAATCCTCTATGCCTTGGTGGATTCTCTTAGTTGGAGGTATAGGAATTATTGCTGGACTAGCTATGCTTGGCTATAAAGTAATTGAAACAATTGGAAGAAATATAACAGAACTCACTCCTAGCCGTGGCTTTGCAGCCGAACTTGCTGCTGCAACAACTGTTGTTCTGGCTTCTGGTACTGGTCTTCCAATATCTACCACGCATACATTGGTTGGAGCAGTTCTTGGTGTAGGTCTTGCAAGAGGACTTTCAGCTATTGATTTAAATGTAGTCGGAAGAATCATCCTATCTTGGCTTGTTACCCTGCCTGTTGGAGCTGGATTATCTATAATATTTTTCTTCATAATGAAGGGAATTTTTAGCTAATGAGTCAATTAAAATTAATTGCTATTACTTTCTTTTTTTTTTCGCATATATCATTCGCGGAAACAATTGAATCAAAATGGTATGACAATATTTCACTGAAGGGAGATACTCGCTTTCGCTGGGAAGGCATATATAGAGAACCTGGTAATGACAATGAACGAGAAAGATTTAGAACTAGATTAGGCTTATCAGCAAATGTCGTTGATGATGTTGAGATAGTTTTTAGATTTGAAACTGGCATAGATGATCCTGTTTCATCTAATCAAACTTTTGGACAAAATGCATCAGGTAAGGGTATAGGGGTAGGTAGAGCCTATGTAAACTGGAGGGTCAATGAAAAATTAAATCTTATGGGTGGTAAAATGAAGATGCCATGGTTTACCTCAGGTGGAGATAGTCTTTTATGGGATGG